>QJVY01000059.1 GCA_003235555.1 Ignavibacteria bacterium
ATCATAGATATCCAGGAGCAGGATGTCCCCGGCGGGGAGGGGAAACAGATGTTCATCGTCATGGAGTTCGTGGACGGGCAGACGCTGCGTGAAATGACGGCGGGGCATCCACCCGGGACCACGATATCGCTGAAACAGGCGACTGACATCGGGGTGCAGGTGGCCGACGGGCTGGCGGCGGCGCACGAAAAAGGGATCATTCACCGGGACATCAAACCCGAGAACATCATGATCCGCCGCGACGGCATCGCGCAGGTGATGGACTTCGGGCTGGCCAAACTGCGCGCGAGCGGGAGCAAGATCACCCGGCTCACGAAGCAAGGCAGCACCGTGGGAACAGCAGGGTACATGTCGCCCGAGCAGGTGACCGGGCAGGAAGCCGACCACCGGTCGGACATCTTCTCGCTCGGCGTGCTGCTCTACGAACTCTTCACCGGGGAGCTTCCCTTCAAGGGCGTCCACGAAACCGCGCTCGCGTATGAAATCGTCAACGTGGACCCGGCGCCGATGTCGGTCATCCGGCCGGCGCTCGACCCGGCCCTCGACGCGATCGTCCTGGAGTGCCTGGCGAAGGAAAAAACGGAAAGGCGTAAGCCGCATCACGGCCGTGAGGTCGGGGGTCCAGGTTCCCGCCGTCATGCCGCCTGCGGCGTCCGGGACCTACGCGGCGGCGGGATCCGCCGAATATACGGCGATCAACCCGGCAGTGGGCACAGGCCGCCGGACGATCGTTCCGTGGACGGTCGCCGCCGTTTTATTTGTACTCGCGGCCTGGTTCGGCTGGAGGAATCTCACCACCGCACCCCCGGCACAGGAGGAAATCCGCCTGAACATCATCCCCCCGCCGGGTGGAGCGATCAATAATTCGTTCGGAGGAAATAGCGCCATCTCCCCGGACGGCAGGATGGTGGTCTTTCTCGCGAGCGATTCTGTCGGAAAGACCTTCCTCTATGTCCGCCCGCTCAAGGAACTTACGGCACGGCGTCTACAGGGGACCGAAGCTGCCTATTATCCGTTCTGGTCCCCGGACAACAAGAGTATCGGTTTCTTCGCGAGCGGAAAACTGAAAAAAATCGATGTCGTCGGAGGTTCACCGCTGACGATTTGCACCGCCGGCGGCGGGCGAGGTGCGTCGTGGGGCCGCGAAGGGGTGATCGTCTTCGCGAACGGTCCCAATACCGGCCTGTCCAGGGTGAGCGCCACGGGGGGAGAACCCGCGCCGGTGACGACGCTCGATACCATCAAGAGTGAATCGTCCCACCGGTGGCCTTTTTTTCTTCCCGACGGCAAACATTTTCTCTTCCTTGCGAGGACCGCCCGGGGTGCGGGCGATGAAGGCGGGGACGAGCTTACCGTTGGTTCACTCGATTCCCCGGAGCTTCATCCGGTAATGAAGGCGGGTTCCATCGCCAAGTACGCGAACGGTTATATCTATTATATCGTCGAGAATTCGCTCATGGCCCGGCAGTTCGATCCGGTGACATTTACGCTGAAGGGCGATCCCTTCACGCTTGCCGAACAGGTCATCTTCTCCACCAATATGGGCAAAGGGGATTTTTCGGTCTCCGACGCGGGCGACATACTCTATGGCGCCGGGGCTTCGACGGAGGGAAGGTTCCTGAAATGGTATGACAGGAACGGAAAGGAATTATCGACGGTCGGCGAACCCGCCGCATACATCGGGCTCCAGCTCTCTCCGGACGGAAAGCGGGTCGCCCTGGAGGAGTACAACGGGTCGGCGGCCAACCGGGACATCTGGACATACGATCTGGAACGGGGGACCAAGTCGAGGCTGACCTTTAGCGCCGATCAGGACCGCACCCCCGTCTGGTCGCCCGACGGGGGAATGATCTATTACATGTCCGGCAGCGACATCTTCAAAAAGAACACCAACGGCATCGGCGCGGAAATCCCGGTCCTGAAATCCGACGCCATGAAACGCCCCTATTCGATCACGCCCGACGGGAGGACCCTGTTCTACTACCTGAGGAAGAACGACGGGACCGACGACGTGTACGCAGTCACCCTGAACGACAAACCCGAGGGGACCGCGGTCATCGCGGACAACTTCGACAAGGACAACCCGCGGATCTCTCCGGACGGGAAATGGCTCGCCTACTGTTCGAACGAGACGGGTACCTACCAGGTGTACGTGGTCCCCTATCCGCCGACCGGCGGCAGGTACCAGGTGTCGACCTCCGAGGCGTCCTTCCCCCTCTGGAACCCGAACGGAAAAGAACTGTTCTACCTCGTGGGGGACGACCAGCTCGTTTCCACCGCCGTGGAATCGCAGGGCGGCGTGCTCCGGCTCGGACAGACGGAGACACTCTTCCGGACGAGGCTCTTCGTCCTCACGGAAAATCCCTTCGCGGTGTCCCCGGACGGCACTCGCTTCCTCTGTATCGTCGAGCGCGGTGGAGACGAGAAGGACGTGCTGACGGTTGTCCGGAACTGGCCGCGGCCGGCGGAAGACTGAATAGCGGGATCAGACATGAATCCAGTGGATGAATTGACCAAAAACCCATGATCGGACAAACCATATCACACTATACCATCCTCGATAAACTCGGCGAGGGAGGGATGGGCGTCGTCTACAAGGCCCGCGATACGAAACTCGACCGGGACGTGGCGCTGAAGTTCCTTCCCGCCCACCTCGCGGCTTCGAACCAGGACAAGGCCCGCTTCATTCAGGAGGCCAAGGCCGCGGCAGCGCTGAACCATCCGAACGTCTGCTCTATTATAGACATCCAGGAGCATGACACCCCTGGGGGGAGCGAGAAACAGATGTTCATCGTCATGGAGTTCGTCGACGGGCAGACGCTGCGCGAACGACTCTCCTCTTCGGCCTCCGGCATGGCCGTTTCGACGAAACAGGCGATCGACATCGGCATACAGGTGGCCGACGGACTGGCGGCCGCGCACGAGAAGGGGATCGTCCACCGCGACATCAAGCCGGAGAACGTCATGATCCGCCGCGACGGGCTCGCGCAGATCATGGACTTCGGGCTGGCGAAGCTGCGGACGAGCACGATGACGAAACTCACCAAGGCCGGGAGTACGATCGGGACCGTGGGATACATGTCTCCCGAACAGGTGCAGGGACAGGAGACCGACCACCGCTCGGACATCTTTTCCCTCGGGGTCGTGCTGTTTGAACTCTTCACCGGACAGATTCCCTTCAAGGGGATGCACGAGACGGCGGTCGCCTACGAGGTCGTGAACGTGGACTCCCCCCCCATGTCCTCCATGAACCAGGCGATTCCCCCGGAGCTGGATGCGATCGTGCTCGATTGCCTCGAAAAGGACCCGCGCGAACGGACGCAGGCCGCCAGCCAGGTGGCCCTCGAGCTGAAACGGTACCGCAGGGAATCGAGCAGGCAGCGTGCGAGCAGGATTACCGCCGCCAGACCCGTTCAGACCAGACCGCCCGCTCCGGCGGCGCCTTCAAGGGGGAGCGGGGTTCATGAGACTCCCGTACCGGCGACACAGCCCTCTCCAGGTGTGGTGCCGGGGGAAAAAAACTTCTCACCGGAGCACACCGGAAGGCGCCGGTTCGGCATTGCGGTACTGGCTGTCGTCGCGGTCGTTGCCGTGGCGGCGGGCTATTTCGTCTCGGTTCTATTGTCAGGCCCCGCGAAACCGGACGAACCCCTTCGTCTCTCGGTGGAACTGCCGCACGGACTGGCGTTTTTCCAGGGCGTGGGCGGGCACACGGCCATCTCGCCCGACGGGAATACCGTGGGATTCGTCGGCGTCGATTCCGGCGGCCGCCAGGCCCTCTGGATCCGTTCCCTCTACTCGGACGATCCGGTCATGCTCACGGGAACCGACGGAGCGGAGTATCCCTTCTGGTCGCCCGACGGCCGTTCAATGGGGTTTTTCGCCGGGGGGAAACTGAAACGAGTCGACATCATCGGCAGCCCGCCCCTCACGCTCGCCGACGCGCCATCGGGGAGGGGCGGCGCGTGGAGTCCGTCGGGGTTCATCGTCTTCGCGCCCTTCGTCAATCAGATCAACCTCTTCAAGATCCCCGCCTCCGGTGGTACGCCGGTCGCGGTCACCGATCATGATACGAGTGCCGGGACGGCTCCACGGTATCCCTGTTTCCTGCCCGACGGTGATCACTTCATCTACGTCACGCTCGACCTTGGCGGCGGTACGTCCGATACCAGGCAGGATTACCGGGCCTGGGTCGGATCGCTGGAGGGAAATGCGGTCGAGCTCCCCATCCGGGGCACATCCAATATCTGGTACGCCTCGGGACACATTATCTACCTCCGGCAGTCGACACTCATCGCGCAGGCCTTCGATCCCTCGTCGCTCACCGTCCAGGGCGATCCGGTTCCCATCCGGACCGGGATCAACTTCTGGCCCCAGCGCGCGAAGGGGGATTTTTCCGTGTCTGATGACGGGACTCTCCTCTTCGGCACAACCTACGCCCGGGGAACAGGGGAGATCCTGCTCCTGGAACGCAATGGTACACAGAAATCCTTACTGAACGCCCGGCCGGAGTGGTGGATGCAGTTCTCACCCGACGGAAAGCTGATCGTGTTCACCGAAACGCAGGAGGAGGATGGGAATGTCGACCTCTGGACGTATGACATCGCCCGGGAACTACGGACACGTTTCACCTTCAACCCGGCCCCCGACCGCGGATCGGTATGGAGTCCGGACGGATCATCGATCTTCTACACATCTCCTGGGGGCGGGAAAAATACCATGTACAGAAAATCGACGGACGGGATGGGCACACGGATGCGCGCCGTGGGTCCCCTGGACGATTCATTTTACCCCACTGACATATCTCCCGATGGCCATATTTTACTCGTCGCGGCATTCGGCGACTCCACGTACATGGATCTTGCCTATTCAGACCTCGGCAATGACAGCTCGTTGCAGTACCTACTCAGAACATCGTACGCTGAGGGTGACGCCAGATTCTCCCCCGACGGCCGATGGATCGTCTACGAGTCGGATGAATCCGGGCGGAACGAAATCTATGTGCGTCCCTTCGGACAGGCGGGCGGAAAATGGCAGGTGTCATCCGGGGGCGGAGAGAGAGCCTTCTGGGAGCGGTCCGGCGAAATCTTCTACCGTTCGGGCAACCAGGAAATGGTGGTCAGTGTCGATCTGAGCGGCCAGCGACCGGTCTTCGGGTCACCGAAACCACTCTTCGGGGTCGGGGGCGAAACCGCGCTCGAGGTGACGGATGTCTCCCCGGACGGCAAGACGTTCCTTGCCAGAAAAACCCAGGCGAGGGAACAGAGCGGGACAATGAGTGTCATCTTCGACTGGCCCGGATTGACACGGAAGTAGACAACACAGGAAGGACATGATTGGACAAACCATATCACAGTACAAGATCCTCGAAAAAATCGGCGAGGGGGGGATGGGCGTCGTGTACAAGGCGCAGGACGTGAAGCTCAACCGGGTCGTCGCGTTGAAATTCATGCCCGCCTCTGCGCAGGTGAACGAGGAGGACCGTCAGCGGTTTCTGCAGGAGGCACAGTCGGCGGCGTTGCTGAACCACCCGAACGTCTGCACGATCCATGACATCAAGGACGAGGGTGAACACCACTTCATCGTCATGGAGTTCGTGGACGGGCAGACGCTCCGCGGGAGGATCTACGGATCCGCCCCCCAGCGACTCGATGAAAGGACCGCGGTCGGGTATGCCATGCAGGTCGGCGACGCGCTCGCCGAGGCACATAAGCACGGCATCGTCCACCGGGACATCAAGGCCGACAACATCATGATCAACGCACGGGGGCAGGTGAAGGTGATGGACTTCGGCCTGGCGAAGCTGAAGGGGTCGATGAAGATCACCCGCGGCGCGAGCACGATCGGCACCCTCGGGTACATGGCCCCCGAACAGCTCCGCGGTGAGGAGGCCGACGCCAGGAGCGACGTATTTTCCTACGGTGTGCTGCTTTTTGAAATGATTACGGGGCGGATGCCCTTCCGGGGGGAACACGAGGCGGCGATGATGTATTCCATCATGAACGAAGCCCCTGAGCCGGTGGCGAAGTACAACGCCGAAATCTCACCCGACCTCGAGAGGATCGTCGATCGCGCGCTGGAGAAGGACCCGGAAGACCGTTTCCAGCACATTGATGACCTGGTGAGCGAGCTCCGCCGCCTCCAGAAAAAGTCGAGCCGCATCGCGAGCCCGGGGTCAGGGGCAAACGTTCCGGTGCCCGACCTGACCGGTGCCGGAGGCGCGGGACGGGACAGCGGCGGAACCGCCGTGCCCGGCACGCCATCATCCGGTACGATGCCTGCACCGGCCGGCATCGGCACCGATTCCGGAGTGGCGGCGGCCCCGGTCACGGCGTCCGGCGGAAAGAAATTTCCCCTCGGTGTCGTCATGGGAATCGGCGCCGTTGTGATTGCGACCGCGCTCTATTTCATGGTATTCAGCGGTGGTGGTGATAAAATCGAATCGCTCGCAGTCCTCCCCTTCGTGAACGTGAGCGGAGACCCGGAAATCGAATATCTCACCGAGGGCGTCACGGACTATCTGACGAACAAGCTCTCACAGATGCCGGGACTGCGTGTCCTTCCGTCGAGCTTCGTGGCGAAGTACCGGAATCAGAGTGTCGAGCCGAAGGAGATCGGGACGGACCTGGGCGTGGGGGCGATCCTCACCGGGAGGGTCATCGAACGGAACGGTGATCTGAGCGTCCAGACGGAGTTGATCGACGTCGGGAAGGTGTCACAGCTGTGGGGGGAACGGTATGAAAGGAACCTCGCGGCGGTCCAGGATATACAGGGAGACATCGTTTCGAAGGTGTCCGAACGGCTCGGGATATCGCTCGGGACCAAAGAATCCGCCAACCTCGTACGGGGTTCGACGAAGAACACCGAGGCCTACCAGCTCTACCTCAAGGGAAGGCACCAGTGGAACAAGAGGACGGCGGACGGACTGAAGGCCGCCCTCGGATATTTCGAGCAAGCCATCGACCTCGACCCCTCGTTCGCCCTCGCGTACGTTGGGTACGCCCAGACGATTTTCTTTCCCGGCGTGGAGGCGACATCCCGCAGCGTCCGGTCTCCGAAAATGAAAAAAGCGATCGACCGCGCCCTCGAGATCGACGAAGGTCTCGCCGAGGCCCACGCTTCCCTGGGCTCATACTACGCATTCTTTACGCGGGAAT
>QJVY01000026.1 GCA_003235555.1 Ignavibacteria bacterium
GTTCCGGCTGATCGACGTGTAGGCGGACTCCGCGGCGTCGGCGGCGAAGGCGGCGAGCCCTTCGTTGCCCCGGTCGAAATAGAGGTCGAAGTGCGTGGTCTGGATGTAGTACCAGTCGAAATCGTGGTACTGGATTTTATTTTTTCCGAAGGTGGTCGACTGGGCGTAAACGGGGGCGTGCGACGACAGTTCCGCTGCCGCGATGATCAGCAAGGTGGTTATCAGTGATTTCACTCTGGGGACGCCGGCGATTCCTTTCATGTAAATTACAAAACATGCGAGGACTTTGCAAGAGTTCCCCCCGGACGCGGAGGGATGCGAAGGTCGCGGTCCTGACGGGACGGGAGGTGAGAGGCGTTCTCAGCTGCCGGAATCGTCCCGGGCGGGGAGTTCGAAGACTGCCGGCAGTCCGAGCGTTTCATTCATCGACCCCGATCTGAACCCCTGGAGGTCGAGGGCGATGTAGGTGAACCCGAGATTCTTGAGGTGGTCGACGATGCGCGTCCGGTTCGGCTCCGAGGCGGCCTTCCCGATCTCGCTCGGACCCACCTCGATGCGCGCGGTCTTCTCATCGTGGAAGCGGACGCGGAAGTCCCTGAACCCCATCTCCCGCAGAAGGTTCTCCGCGCGGTCGACCCTTCCGAGCGCTTCGAGCGAAATCGGCATCCCGTACGGAAAGCGCGACGAGAGGCAGGCGAAGGACCCCTTGTCCCACGTCGGGAGGCCGAGTTCGCGGGAGAGCTCCCTCACCGCTGATTTCGAAAAACCCGCCTCCACCAGCGGCGAGCGGACATGCTGTTCCTCGCCGGCCTTCCGCCCCGGGCGGAAATCGCCGAGGTCGTCGGTGATCGCCCCGTCGGCGATCCATGCGATGCCCCTTTCGGCGGCGATTCCGCGCAGCTTCCCGAACAATTCGGTCTTGCAGTAGTAGCAGCGGTCCGAGGGGTTCTCCCGGAACTTCAGGTCGTCGGTTTCCTCGGTGGTGACCTCGAGCCAGTTGACGTCGAGCGCGAGCGCGATGCGCACCGCCTCCTCGTATTCCCTCGACGGGTAGGTCGCGGACCGGCCGATGACGGCGAGCGCGCGGTCGCCGAGCGCGTCCCGGGCGACCTTGATGAGAAGCGTGCTGTCCACGCCGCCCGAATAGCCGATGACGACGCTCCCGAGCTTTTTGACAATGGCCGAGAGCCTCTCGTACCTGATCCGGAGGTCCGGAGACATGGGGATTATTTTTTGAGGATGTGGGTGAGGTCGTGCAGCGACCTGACGCCGGGGAACTCCTTCTCGAACACCTCTTTCTTCTTGGGGTCGAGGTTGAAGGAGGTCTTCAACGAATCGAGGGCGTCGAGCGTTTTCCTCATGAGGAAGAGGACCTTGGCCCTGCTGTAGTAGGGGTCGGACCAGCGCGGCTCGAGGTCGATACACTTGTTGAAGGATTTCAGCGCCTCCTTGAAGTAGCCGTATTCGAGGAGCGTCTCGCCGAGGTCGAACCAGGCCTCGATGTTCTTCGGGTCGAACCGCACCGCCATCCGGTAGCTGTGGAGCGCCTCCTTCCACTTGCCGAGGTTGTAGGCTGCGTCGGCCCGGGCGTACCAGAGTTCCGGGTAGTCCCGGCAGAGGACCAGGGCCTTGTTGAAATCGGTGTACGCCTTCCGGAACTGTTCGAGCGAATCGTAGCAGCTACCCCTGCCGAAATAGGACTCGTAATGTTTCGGGTCGTGCCGGATCGCCTGCGTGAAGCACTTGATGGCCTCCCTGAAGAGGCCGAGCTCCTCGTAGGCGTTTCCGAGGTTGTGCCAAGCGGGGACGTCCCGTTCGTCGAGCTTCAGCGTGCGCCTGTAGCACTCGACGGCGTCGTACAGCCGCCCGAGGTTCGCCAGGGCGTTCCCCCTGTTGTACCAGCCCGCGGGGAAGTCCTCCTTCAGCGCCAGGGTGAAGTCGTAGCTTTCGATCGCCCGGACGTACTGCCCCATCCGGTTGAGGATGATCCCGCGGTTGTACCAGGCGTTGGGGTTGAACGGATCGAAGTCGAGGTATTTCTCGTAGCACTCCAGGGCCTCGGGAAGACGGTCGGTGGAGTCGTAGCAGTAGCCCAGCTCGTACCAGACGTCCTTCTGCGAGGGGTTGCGCTCAATCATTCCCCTCAGCAGGGAGAGGGCCTGTTCGTACTGTTCGAGTTTCTCCAGGGTCAGGGCCTTGCTGAAGATCGCCTCGTCGTTGGTCGAGTCGACCGACAGAACTTCGTCGAAGCAGCCGACGGCCTCCTGGCAGCGGTTCATGTTGTCCAGCGTGATCCCCCGGTTGATCAGCAGTTCCTGGTCCGCAGGATTGAGCGCAAGAGCCTTGTCCAGGCAGTCCAGGGCCTCCTCGTACCGTTGAAGGTGGTTGAGGATGATCCCCTTTTTCTGCCACGCATCGGCGCTGTAGGTAACCTGTTCGAGGAGGAGGTTGATGAAGGGGAGGGCGTCCTGGTACCGCTCGACCTCGCAGTAGTAGTTGACGATCTCCTCCAGGGCCTCCGCGGTGGAACTTCCCGTTGAGCCCTGCTTCAACCGCTCGATCAGTTTTCGGACCTCGCCCTCGGCGTCCTTGCCGTCCTGGCCGGATCCCGCAGCGTCGTCGTCTGAATTGTCGAAGTCGAAGTTCTTCATCGCATCCCGTCCGTCTTGGGTGGTATGGGGGGGAGGATTTTCATTCCTCACAAAATATAAGGAAAATTAAAAACGGAAGTCAAGTGCAATATGGGTAAAGCGTTCGATATTCGTTGTAATTTGTCATCAAATCAGGTATATTAAAACCCTTTGGCGCTGAACGTGATCCGGGAAAACATCCACATCCTCCGCCGTCGCATCGCGGACGCATGCCTGCGGGCCGGGAGAGATGCCTCGGATGTCACGCTGATCGCCGTCTCCAAGACGTTCGGGACCGCAGAGATTTCCGCCGCGGCCGACGACGGATTGGCCGATTTCGGCGAGAACTACATCCAGGAGCTGCGCGGCAAGTATGACACCCTGGCCGGCCGGGGGATACGGTGGCACTTCGTCGGACACCTTCAGACGAATAAAATCAGGTACATCGCGGAATGGATCCACCTCATACATTCCGTCGAGAGCCTGCGGCTGGCCCGCGCGATCTCGGATGCGGCCCGGAAAACCGGTCGGACGATACCCTTCCTCGTGGAGGTGAATACCACCGGCGAATCCTCGAAATTCGGCGTCAAACCGCCGGAAACCGCGGAATTCGTACATACCGCGGCGGCCTTACCGTCGGTGAAGGTAGACGGCCTGATGACGATGGGGCCCTTTTCGGACGACCCCGAGGATTCCCGCGGATCCTTCCGTACACTGAGGGAGACGGCCGAAAAAATTCGCGCGCAGGGGCACCCCCTCCCGCACCTCTCGATGGGGATGACCGGGGATTTCGAGGTCGCCATCGAGGAAGGGGCCACGCTCATCCGCGTCGGGACGGCGATCTTCGGCGCGAGGACGAAACCGACAGTCCTGGCGAAGGGTTGAACGACGGGGTGGCCGAAGCACCATTCGCAAACCTACGAGGAGAGCACGACATGCAGATGTCCGGTTCGCAGATCAGGAAGCAAACCTTCCGGAAGAAATTCCCTGGGTACGACCAGGCCGAAGTGACGTCCTTCCTCGCGGAGATCGCCGGGGAGTTCGACAGGCTCCGGACGGACCACGAAGAGCTCTCGCGGAAAGTCGCGGAACTGGAGACCCGCCTCGCGGACTATACCAAGGTCGAGTCCATGCTGCAGCAGACCCTCGCACAGGCCCAGGACTCCTCAACGAAGGCGGTGGAACACGCCCGGAAGGAAGCGCAGCTGATCATCCGGGACGCCGAGCTCCGCGCGGCCCAGCTCCTGGACAAATCGAAGAACGACCTCACCGCCCTGAAGGAACAGGTCACGATACTGGGCGCGAAGAAGGAATCGATCGTGGCCAGGCTGCGGATGCTCCTGAACTCCGAGCTCGAGCTCGTGCGCGCGCTCGACGCGGGAGAGGACCCCCCGGAAGGCGCCGAAGCCCCGGCGGAGGGAGATCGGGGTAAAAACGATTCGTCGGAGATCGACGACATCGTGAAAAGCCTGGACGAGAAGTGAGCGCGGGCAGTGCCGGAAAGGCGCCCGCGCCGGAGCCGATGAAGAGCGCCGCCGGCGGCGACCTGTCCGGACGGAAAATGATCGCGGACGCCGTCGCCGCCATCAGGTCGCACACGGACGCCGCCCCGGCGATCGGGATCATCCTGGGTACGGGCCTCGGGGCCCTGGCCACCGAGATCACCCATCAGACCGTGATCGAGTACGGGAAGATCCCCCACTTCCCCCTCTCGACGGTCGAGTCGCACAGCGGGAAGCTGATTTTCGGCACCCTCGCCGGTGTGAGGGTGGCGGCCATGCAGGGCCGCTTTCATTTTTACGAGGGCTACTCGATGCAGCAGATCACCTTCCCGGTCCGGGTACTCGCGGGACTGGGGGTGAAGACGCTGCTGATCTCGAACGCGGCCGGCGGTCTGAACCCTGCGTTCCGCAAGGGGGACCTGATGGTGATCGACGACCACATCAACCTCCAGGGGGACAACCCGCTGAGGGGGCCGAACGACGACGCGGTCGGGCCGAGGTTTCCCGACATGTCCCGGCCCTGGGACAGGGATCTGCTCGCCCTCACGGAGTCGATCGCCGCGGAGAAGGGGATCATGTGCCACCGGGGGGTCTTCGTGGCGGTGCAGGGACCCAATCTCGAAACGCGCGCCGAATACCGGTTTCTGCGGGGCATCGGGGCGGACGCCGTGGGGATGTCGACCGTACCCGAGAACATCGTCGCCGTCCACATGGGGTTGAAAGTCCTGGGGGTGTCCATCATCACGGACGAGTGCGACCCGGAAACCCTCCAACCGGTGGACGTCGCCGAGATCATCAGGGTGGCCGGCGAAGCCGAACCCAGGCTCACGACGATTTTCACGGAGGTCGTGCGCCGCGCGGACGCGAAAGCCTGATCCGGCCGGCCCGCACATCACTGACTTCACCTGACGACAGAACATTGTGTTCAAGGAAATAGACGATAAACTCAACTATCCTGCCCTCGAGGAATCGGTCATCGGTTTCTGGAGGGAAAAGGAGATTTTCGGCCGCAGCGTCACCGAACGCGACGGCGGGAAGGGGTTCACCTTCTACGAGGGTCCCCCGACGGCCAACGGGAAACCGGGCATTCATCACGTCATGAGCCGGACGCTGAAGGACCTGGTCTGCCGCTACCAGACGATGAAGGGTCTGCAGGTCCACCGGAAGGCGGGATGGGACACACACGGCCTGCCGGTCGAGATCGAGGTGGAAAAGGCGCTCGGATTCAAACACAAGGAAGAGATCCTCCGCTACGGCGTCGGGAAGTTCAACGAGGAATGCCGCCGGTCGGTCTGGAAATACAAGACCGACTGGGAGCAGATGACCGAACGGATGGGGTACTGGGTCGACCTCGCCAGCCCGTACGTCACGTTCGAAAACGACTACATCGAATCGGTCTGGTGGTCGCTGAAGAAATTCTTCGACGCGGGACTGATCTACAAGGGGTATAAGATCCAGCCCTACTGCCCGCGCTGCGAAACCCCGCTGTCGTCGCACGAGGTCTCCCTCGGCTACGAGGACGTCAGCGATCCCAGCGTCTACGTCAAGGTCCCGGTCAGGGGGGAGAAGAACACCTTTTTCCTGGTCTGGACAACCACTCCCTGGACGCTCATCTCGAACGTCGCCCTCGCCGTGAACCCCGACGTCGACTACGTGAAGGTCCGGCTCGGCGACGAACGACTGATCCTCGCGGAGGCCCGCCTCGGGGTGCTGGATGGGGAGGCCGAGATCGTCGAAAAGTTCAAGGGTTCGGCCATCGCCGGAAAGGAGTACGACCGGATTTTCAACTACCACCCCGTGGAGGGGAGGGCCTTCTACGTGGTGGAGGCGGATTTCGTCACGACCGAGGACGGCTCCGGCATCGTGCACATGGCGCCCGCCTACGGGGAGGACGATTACCAGGTCTGCAGGAAATACAACATCCCGACGCTGCACCCGGTCGACAGGAGCGGAAATTTCGGCCCCGAGGTGACAGATTTCGCCGGCAGGTTCGTGAAGGACGCCGACCCGCTGATCATCCGGAACCTGAAGGAGCGGGGGCTGCTCCAGAAGAAAATCACGATCACCCACAGTTATCCCCACTGCTGGAGGTGCAAGACGCCTCTGTTGTACTACGCGCGTGAATCGTGGTACATCGCCACCACGAAATTCGCCGCGCGGATGGTGGAGCTGAACGGGACGATCAGGTGGTATCCACCCGAGGTGGGGACCGGGCGGTTCGGCAACTGGCTGGCCGAGAACAAGGACTGGTCGCTCTCGCGGGACCGTTTCTGGGGGACGCCTCTGCCGATCTGGGTGTGCCCGGAGTGCGACGCGAAAAAATGTATCGGGAGCATCGCCGAGTTGAAAGAAGGCGACGGGCTCTCCGGACCCGTGGACCTCCACAAACCGCAGGTCGACGGCATTACGTTCGCCTGCGCGTGCGGCGGGACGATGAAGCGCACGCCGGAACTCATCGACGTCTGGTACGACTCGGGCTCCATGCCTTTCGCACAATGGCACTATCCCTTCGAGAACGAAACACTCTTCGAAGACCGGCACCCGGCGGATTACATCTGCGAGGGGATCGACCAGACGAGGGGATGGTTTTACTCGCTGCACGCGATCAGCACGTTTTTATTCGACAGACCCGCCTACCGGAACCTGATCGTGAACGAGCTGATCCTGGACGGCAAGGGCCAGAAAATGTCGAAGACGAAGGGGAACACCGTCGAGCCGATGGGGCTGATTGCGAAGTACGGCGCCGACACCATCCGGTGGTACCTTGTGGCGACGAGCCCCCCCTGGAAACCCACACTTTTTGATGAGGAGGGGCTGCGGGAGGTCCAGAGGAAGTTTTTCGGGACGCTCGTCAACACATACTCCTTCTTCGCCCTCTACGCGAACATCGACAAGTTCACCGGGAGGGAGATGACGGTCCCCCGAGCCTCCCGGCCGGAGATCGACAGGTGGATCCTCTCGGAGCTGCATTCACTCCTGGGCCGGTACCGCGAACTCATGGACGGCTACGAGGTCACCCGGGCGGCGAGGCTGGTGAGCGCCTTCACGATCGACATGCTCTCGAACTGGTACGTCCGGCGCAACCGCCGGCGTTTCTGGAAGAACGAAGAGGGGGCCGACAAGATCTCCGCCTACCAGACGCTCGCCGAGTGCCTCGAGCTGCTCTCGAAAATGATCGCGCCCTTCGCGCCGTTCCTCGCCGAGGAACTCTACTGCAACATGAAGGCCGGACGCGGCGGCGGCGGCGCCGAGAGCGTCCACCTGGAGCTGCTGGGAGAGCCAGATCCGGCGGCGCTGGATGAACACCTCGAGGCCAGGATGGAGAAGGCCCAGCTGATCGTGTCGCTGGTGCGGGCCATCCGAAACCGGAAGAACCTCAAGGTACGGCAGCCCCTGAAACGGATGATCGTCCCGGTGGCCTCGGAGTCGGAAAAAGAGATGCTCAATCGGATGAAAAACGTTATATTGGAGGAGACGAACGTGAAGTCGATCGAGTTCGTCGGTGACGATTCGGGCCTCGTTAAAAAGACCATAAAGCCGAATTTCAAGGTCCTGGGCCCCAAATACGGCAAATCCGTCCAACCGGTCGCCACCGGGATCCGGGCCTTCGGCCCGGCTGAGATCGCCCTTCTGGAGGGGGGAAAGAGCGTGGCGGTCGCCACACCGGGCGGAGATGTCGGGGTGGTCCTCGAGGACGTCGAGATCCTCCGGCACGAAATCGAGGGCTGGGTCGTGGAGTCGGACGGCGGACAGACGGTCGCCCTCGACACCGAACTGACGCCGGAGCTTTTGTCAGAAGGGCTCGCCCGGGAGTTCGTGAACAGGATACAGAACATGCGGAAAGACGCGGGCTTCGAGATCACCGACAGGATCGGGGTCTCCTACACCGCCGGTGAGCGGCTGAGCGGGGCCCTGCGGGAACATAAAAAATACATCCAGAACGAAACACTCGCCGTGGAACTCTCCGAGGGTCCCGACGGCGAAGGCGAGACCTCCGGCGTCGATATCAACGGCGAAACCTGCCGGCTGTCGATCAAACGGATTCCATGATCACCATCACAGGAAACACGCTAATGCCGAAACCGAAGAAAACCACGACGAAAAAATCCTCCCAACCGGCGGCCAGGAAAACCGCGGGCCGCGGCCGCGCCGCGACCCCGTCCGCCCCGGCGAAACAGGCGGCGGCCGCCGCACCGGTGAAACCCGCCGGAACGGGGAGCAGGAAAAAGAACTACTCGAAGACCGAGCTGAACCACTTCCGGCAGATCATCCTCGAGAAGAAGAAAGAGATTCTCGAGGAACTCGAAACGCTCCGCGATTCCATGATGGACGCGGCGACGGGGGAATACGCCAGCGAGAGTTCGATGTACTCGACGCACATGGAGCAGGGCACCGACGCGATGGAGCGGGAAAAGACCTTCCTCTTCGCCTCGCGGGAGGGGAAATTCCTGAACTACCTCGAAGACGCGCTGCAGCGCATCGACAAGGGGGTGTACGGGAAGTGCACGGAGTGCGGAAAGGTCATCGAGAAGGAGAGGCTCGAGGCGGTGCCCCATGCCCGCCAGTGCGTGACGTGCAAGATGAACCTCGCCAAGAAGTGAGGGGAAAGCCGTTGCGCATTCTCATTGTCAGCGCCCTGATCGTCGTCGCGGACCAGGCCGCGAAACTGACGGTCAAGGGGATAGACCTGCCTCTGCTGGGGGTGAAGATCCGGGGGATGGTCTACGGCGCGAGCATTCCCGTCCTCGGAGACTTTCTCCGTCTGACCTACATCGAAAACCCCGGGATGGCCTTCGGTATCGACCTGGGGGGGAAGCTGTTCTTCTCGTTGTTCTCGGTGGCGGCGAGCGCGGGGATACTCTATTATCTCTACCGCGCGAAGGACGAGCCCCTGCTGTTCCGGCTTTCCCTGGCGATGATCCTCGGCGGGGCGGTGGGGAACCTCATCGACAGGGTCTTCTACGGCGTCTTCTACGGCGAGGCACCGTTCTTCTACGGGCGGGTGGTGGACTTCATCGACGTGGACTTCTTCAATTTTTCGGTTTTCGGCTACACGCTCCACCGCTGGCCGGTGTTCAACATCGCCGACGCGTGCGTCACCTGCGGGGTTTTCCTGATGATCTTCACGCACCGCCGCACGGTCGCGGTCACGGAAACCGCGACAGAAGTCTCACAACTTTCCGCGCCGGTGAACGCCGGGTCCTCACCGGGGCAGGATCCGCCGGTCTCCTGAACCGAAATGCCCTCCGGCGAGATCGAGCTCCGTGTCCCCCCCGGCCAGGCTCGTGAACGGCTCGACACCTACCTCACCAATCACGTAGAAAACGCGACCCGCTCGAAGGTCCAGCTGGCGATCCGCGAAGGGTTCGTGCGTGTGAACGGTGTTCCCGCGAAGAGTTCCCACCGCGTCTCCCCGGGCGAGGTCATCCTCGTGCAGCTTCCCACGCCCCCGCCTCCGAGCGTGGAGGCCGAGGAGATCCCCCTCGACATTCTTTATGAAGACGCCGACCTCATCGTCGTGAACAAACCGGCGGGAATGGTGACACACCCCGCTTACACACACTATTCAGGGACGCTCGTGAACGCTCTCCTGCATCACTGGAAGGGGAAGGAGAACGATTTCAAAGATCCGGCGCGGCCGGGGATTGTCCACCGGCTGGATAAGGACACCTCCGGCCTGATGGTGGTCGCCCGCAACGAGCACGTGCTGGCGCAGCTCTCCGGGCAGTTTTCACGGCGGACCATTTTCCGCGAATACCACGCCATCATCTGGGGACTGCTCGATCCCCCGAAGGGGACCGTGGACGCGGCGCTCGGAAGGAGCAAATCTGACCGGAAGAAGTTCGCGGTGAGCGGTTCGGGGAAGGAGGCAGCGACGGACTACGAGGTGCTGGAGGAGTTCGAGTATTTGTCAGTTGTGAGACTGAAGCTGCGGACGGGGCGGACGCACCAGATCCGCGTGCACATGCACCACCTCGGTCACCCGGTCTTCGGCGATCCGACGTACGGGGGAAGGAGAATCGCCTGGGGGGCGACCGGCAGCGCGAGAAAGGAGCAGGTCAACCGGTACCTGGGGATGGTCCGGCGGCAGGCTCTCCACGCGAAAACCATCGGCTTCTTCCACCCCACGCTCAAAAGACAGATGACCTTCGATTCGGATCTTCCCGGGGACATGTCTTCGCTCGTCTCAGAGCTCCGGGCCGGGGCGGTGCGGAGTTAACGGGACCCGTACCCGTGCGACTCCCTCCAGGTCATCCTCCTGAACACATTGGCACTCCTGTACTGTACCTCCACCCGCGGGGCCAGCGTATCGAACGTCGCCTCGATGGTCTCCCGGATCGTGTCGCCGTCCTGCACCGTAAAGCTCACCGGGACCCTGAGCGGCGTGTCCGGGAATGAATACCACGAGATCGCCGTAGCCGATCCGCGTATCCTGGACCGGAGAGAGGTCGACACCGGGGGGGGATTCCCCGCCGAGGACCTGTACGTGACGTTGAGCGTGTACGGCCTGCGGGTGGTCGTGATGTCGATTGTCACATGATAGACCGTGGCGGAATCGGTTCGGGTGGTTTGAATGTCCCGCGCGACACTGAGCCACGGATCGCCCGTCCGCGCGCCCGCCGGCGAGTGGAAGGTCAGGGAGTTGTCGCCGATGATCGTGTCGGTGCCGTCGAAACGGATCTCCGCACCCGAGAGGTACTCCGACCCCCGGATTCTCACGGTGTCCGTACCCTCCGTGAGGTCGGCGACCCTCTCGATGTGGAGGTCCGGATACCAGGGCCGTTCATAGGAAGGCAGGAGCACAAGGTACGTCGTATAAATCCCGAAGAGACCGGCGGTGATCACCAGGAACCTCCTCGACCTGATCGCCGCGAGCACCCGTCCCGATCCCCCGTGCACGCGGACCATGGCGACGAAGCCCGGCAGCCAGGAGAAGACGATCAGCGTCAGCACCGCAACCCAGATCCCGTTGATGACCATTCCGGCCATGAACGTCCCGGGGAATGTCGGGGCGATGAAACGGAAGAGCAGGGCGTCGGCCTCCGAAAAAATCAACCGGAAGATCCAGAAGGGGGAGATGAGCGCGAGGATCGCCGCGGGGACGCGGAGTCGCATGCCCACCGAGAGCGCCAGCAGAAAGAGGCAGAGCGCGGGCGCCACCGCGATCTTGACGCTGCCGATCGCGGTGATCGCGATCAAGAGGACCAGCGCGATAAACGATCTTTTAAAGAGAATATAGGGACTGCGGGAAAGTTTCAATCCCCCCGCCATGCGCAGCCCCACCAGGATCCCGAACACCGAAGCGAGCATCGCCAGTATATAATAGTGTCCCGGATGGGTGAACCATGGATACCGTTCGTTTTTCAGCAATCCGATGAGGTTCGACGAATACCACGCCGGGACAACCACCACCAGCGAAATCAGCAGCAGTTTCAGCGACGACCAGCGGCGTTTCGTGACAATGCCGTCCGCGGCCGGGGGTTCCGAAGTCCCCGTTCCCCTCAGACGGAGGAGTACCAGCAGTGCGAACGCCGCCGACCCGGCGAGGAACAACCAGACCCCCCAGAGCGGTATGAAGAGCGGCAGCCCCGCCAGGAGGCAGAGCAGGTAGTTCTCGGTCCCCGATGAGGGGACGCCTCCGTCGAAGCGGCGGACGAGGGCGAGAACGAGGTCCCCGGAGCGCTTCAGCCCGGCCGGCTCGAAATTATTGTAGGTGTCCTGCGGCGTGTGGATCGGCGCGGTCACATCGGTGGTGAAATCGATCGCGGGGATGCCGGCCCGGAGGAAGGGATTGTGGTCCGAGCCGGACCCCTCCTCCATCGCGTAGTTCCAGGAAAAATAATGGAAGGGGTATTCCAGCCCGGTGTAGCCGAGCTTATTGAATTCCTCCACCGCGGCGCGGACCAGCCACGGGGGGGCCGACGCCCCGTGTGCGTCCGGGTCGAGGGCGATCGTCCCAAGCCCGTTCGCCATGTCCGTCTGGATCATGAGGGCCACGCTGTCCATTCCGTCGAAATGCTCGACGAAATACCGGGAGCCCTGCAACCCCTGCTCCTCCCCCCCGAAGAGGGCGAAGACGATGGTCGATTCCATCTCCCGTGTCCCCAGGACCCGGGCGGCCTCGAGGACGACCGCACTCCCCGAGCCGTCGTCGTTCGCCCCCGGGATCTCGGGTCCCGCCGAATCGATATGTCCTCCGAGGAGGATCATCCTGCCCGTGCGCCCTTTTTTGATCCCGACCGCGACCCCGCTGCTGGTGTTGACCGACCGGGTCCGCGTCATTGGCATGATCCAGGCCGTATCGCAGCCATAGGACAGCAGTGTTTCGACGGCGAACCCGAGCGCCCGCTGCTCCCCGGGGGACCCCATGGGCCGCGGCCCGATGTCGATCGAAAGGGTCCGGAGGAGGGCGTCGGCGTTCGCCGCGGAAAACTCCTGTGCCTCCAGCGTTCCGGACCGGGCGGTGAGGGCAAGGACGATGACCGCGGCGAGGAGGCGTTTGACGGGGATCCGCGTCACGCGAGGGACCTCCCGAGGAAACCGAGTATCCGTTTTTCATACTCCGCCCCGGCGACGTCCCAGGTATCCGAATGCGAGGCCCCTTCGATGGAAAACAGTTCTTTCGGTTCCTTCGCCGAGGCGTAGAGGCGGTAGGAATACTCGGCCTTGATCAGGTGGTCCTCCTCGGCGACGATGATCAGAAGCGGGATGCCGATTTTCCCGACGGCCTCGACCGGTGAGACGGCGTTGGCCTGGAACCCCGCCGTGAGTTCCGAACGCTTGAGCACGAGGTTCCGCAGGTAGTGAAAGGGGAGTTTGACCATCCGTTTCTGGTAGTCGTCGAAGATCGTCCGGAGCGTCGCGAAGGAATTTTCCGCGATGACCGCCCTGATGCGCTTGTCGATCGCCGCGCCCTGGATGGCTACCGCCGCCCCCATCGAGGTCCCGAAGAGGGCGATGGGTACGGCCCCGAGGTCGGGCCGGGCCGTGAGATGGTCGATCACCGCCACGAGGTCCTGCTTTTCGAAATAGCCGAAGGTGCAAAATTCACCGCCGCTTTCCCCGTGTCTCCTGGAGTCATAGAGAAACACGTTGTACCTCTGTTCCCTGAGCCAGCGGGCCATGCCGATCCCGTCGATTTTGCAGTCGGCGATTCCGTGAAGATAGATCACCGTGCCGAGGGCGGGCCCCTCCGGTTTCACCAGCCACGCGTCGAGTGTGAGGCCGTCGGGGGTCCGGACGGCCGCGTTCTCGTACGGAAGCCCCACCTCTTCGGGGGACGACGGTTTCCCCAGGTGTTTGTAGAAATCGGCGCCCCTCCTGCGGGGTTTCATCAGGAGCGTGGGTCCCACCAGGACGAGTATGACGGTCACGATCACCAGGAAGAACAGCAGGATCGTGAGAAGGAGGAGGACGAGGATCATCCGGCGGGAGGGGCGGGGGGTATGGTGTTCAGCGGAGCCATCTGTCGTTGTGATGAATATAGGAAGAGGCGGAATCCGGCGCAACTGCCTTGATTTTAGACCCGCTTTTCTCTAAGTTTGTTCACGAAATTCTCCAGGAACGCGTGCCCCTGTCATCCCAGATCCGAACCCGTTTTTCGATTCTCATCACCGTGCTCGTTGCCGCGGCGACGCTTGCGGAGGCGGCAGGGCCGCCTCAGGCCGCCCCACCGGCGACGCGGGACGGTCCCCGTCCGCGCGTCGGCCTCGTCCTGAGCGGGGGCGGTGGGCGCGGCCTGGCGCAGATCGGGGTCCTGAAGAGCCTGGAAAAACACGGGATCGGGGTGGACCTGGTCGTCGGCACGAGCTTCGGGAGCGTCGTCGGGGGCCTCCTTGCCTCCGGCTATTCCCCCGCCGAAATCGAAAGGATCGCGAAGGGTGCGGACTGGTCGGAACTTCTGTCATTTTCCGAAGACACGAAGCGCACCGACCTCTTCGTCGGCCAGCGCGAAGACTACCCCGTGGGGGAGCTCGTCATCCGTTTCGAAGGCCTCGAACCGATCCTCCCCTCCTCGATCTCGGGGGGACAGCGGCTCTCGGATTTTTTCTCGCGGCTCGTCCTCCAGGCCCCATACCATCCCGATCCCACGTTCGACGGACTGAAGATCCCCTTCCGCGCGGTGTGCACCGACCTCGTAAGCGGGCGGCGCGTGGTGATCGACCGCGGATCGCTCGCGGAGGCGATGAGGGCGAGCGTGACCGTCCCGCTGCTGTACGCCCCCCTCGAACGGGATTCGTTGTACCTGGTGGACGGCGGCCTCGTGGCGAACATCCCGGTGGACGTGGCGCGCGACCTCGGCTGCGGCCTCGTGATCGCCGTGAACACCACCAGCTCCCTCCGTACCAGAGACAAACTCGGCGCGCCCTGGGAGGTGGCCGACCAGATCATGGGGATCATGATGCAGCAGCCGAACGCCCGGCAGCTCGCGATGGCCGACGTGGTCATCAACCCGAAAACCGGCAATCGCATCGTCTCGGATTTTTCGGGAATCGAAGGCCTGATCGCCGAGGGTGAACGGGCGGCAGACGAAACCATCGACGAGATCCTCGATAAGCTGGCGCACGTGCGTGACAGTGCCCCGCCGGACACCTCGGCGGGGGGCATGCCCGGGCGCTGGACGACACCGGAGCGCGGTGGGGACCCCTCCGGGCACCCGCCGGGCTGGCGCGCGTTCACCGGGATCCGTCCCGGAGGGTACACGTTCAGCGGCAACACCCGCATCCCCGATTCCCTCATCGACGGGGCTCTTGCGGAACCCGGCACGGAAGCCGACGTGCCGCAATCGATCGAGCGCGTGCTGTCCCTCTACCGCACGGCCGGATATTCCCTCGCCCGCGTCGATTCGGCCCGGTACGACCGGTCGGACGGGCGGCTGACGTTCCACATCGACGAGGGGGTCATCGCGAAGATCATGTACGTGGGGAACGAACGGACGAAGGATTACATCATCCGGCGCGAGTTCCCCATGGACGTGGGAGACGTCTTCACCATCGGCGACGCCGAGCAGGGCCTGACGAACATCAAGAGCACAGGGCTCTTCGAATACGTCCTCCTCGACGTGCGGGCGGGGGAGGAGGGGCCCGAGGTCGTCCTGCGGGTGAAGGAAAACAGCGCCGAGATCGCGCAGATCGGGTTCAGGGCCGACGAGGCCTACGGCTTCGTCGCGGGGGTCACCCTCAGGGACGCGAATTTCAGGGGGGCGTGGGAGGATATCGCCGTCACGGGGCGGCTCGGGGAACGCCACCGTATGCTCATGGGAAAATATGTCATTAACAGGATTTTCAACAGTTACCTGACTCTGGAGGCACGCGCCTACATCCGGTCCAGGGACATCAACGTCTACACCGACGATCCCTCGGCCCCGGCGGGGAAGTTCGAACGGATCGAAACCGGGCGGTACCGCAACACCATCAGCGGCGGTTCGCTCTCGTTCGGCAGCCACTTCGAAAGGTTCGGTGACGTCTCGGCGGAACTGCGGGGGGAGCGGCAGAGGATCAGCGCCGTCTCGGGAACGGGATATTCGCCGGAGGCGTACAACTTCGTCAGCCTCAGCATCCGGTCCGTCGTCGACACGAAGGACAAGTTTCTCTTCCCGACCAACGGGGTCTTCCTCGCGCTTTCCTATGAAACCGCCTCGCGGCGGCTGGGGAGCGAAGTCAGCTTCGTGAAAATCGGCGTCACCTACGAATCGTACAGTACGATCTTTCCGGAGCACACGCTCAGGCCCAGGATCGAGTTCGGTTTCGCGGACCAGACGCTGCCGGTCACGGAGCAATTCTACCTGGGGGGGCTGAATTCCTTTTACGGCATCAGGCAGGACGACGCGCGCGGGCGCCAGCTCCTGGCAGCGGGACTGGAGTACCGCTACCGGCTCCCCTTCAGACTGCTGTTCGAGAGCTACCTGCGGGCGCGGTACGACCTCGGGATGATCTCCGCCGTTCCGGAGGACATCAAGTTTTCCCGCTTCCGGCACGGCGTGGGGGCCGAACTCTCCCTCGATACGCCCCTCGGCGAGGTCTCCGCGGGGTTCGGGAAAAGTTTTTATTTCAGGCACGAACTCCCGAACTCCCCGGTGACCACGGGTCCCCTGCTGTTCTACTTTACTATCGGCCCGAATTTCTGAAGGCTGCCGTCCCGCACTCGCCGGCGACCGGGAACCGCACATGAACGGCGTCTACAGGATACTCGAACACCCCGCGGACCTCGGCATCGAAGCCGAGGGGGAAACGCTCGCCGAGGCCTTCGCGTCTGCGGCGCGGGGGCTGATGTCGGTCGTCGTCGATCCGGAGAGCGTCACTGTCCGGGAGGAGAGGAAGGTCAGCGTTCCCGGCGCGGACCCGGAACAGCTCCTGGTCAGGTGGCTCGGGGAGATCCTCTTCCTCTACGACGGTGCCGGATTCGTACCGGCCGAATTTTCCGTAGAGCAGGTCGGCGGGGGGGGCCTCGAGGCGACGGTGGGGGGGGAGCCGGCTGGCGGGGCGGAACTCCGGCTGAAAATCGACGTCAAGGCGGTGACCTACCACGACATCTCGGTCAGGGAGACATCCCGCGGCTGGTACGTCCGCGTCTACCTGGACGTTTGAGGGGGTGTGGAGAGGAACATGCAGCTCGAAAGGATCGATGAATTCCGGTGCCTCCTACCGAGGTCCTCGCTGAAGGGGATGAGGATCGACGGACTGGTCTATGCCGGTGAAAAACTCGCGCAGCAGATAGGGAACGACCGCACACTCGAGCAGGTCGCGAACGTGGCCACGCTACCGGGCCTCCTCGGCCATTCACTGGCCATGCCCGACGCGCACCAGGGGTACGGCTTCTGCATCGGCGGTGTCGCCGCTTCCGACCCCGAACGGGGGATCGTTTCCGCCGGCGGCGTCGGGTTCGACATCAACTGCGGCGTGCGGCTGCTCGCCTCGGCGGTCCCCGCCGCGGAGATCGCGACCTCCATCCCCGCCATACTCGACGGCCTCTTCGCCGCGGTGCCGTGCGGTACCGGCACAAAGGGTCCACTCCGCCTGGACGGCGGAGGGATCGACGCGGTGATGGAGGGCGGGGCCGAATGGGCCGTGGGGGCCGGCTACGGCGAGGAGGGGGACCTGCCACGGATCGAAGAGTCGGGGAAGATCGATTCGGCGGACCCCGGCATGGTGAGCGACCGGGCGCGGGAGCGGGGACGCTCGCAACTCGGAACGCTCGGCTCCGGGAACCATTTCCTGGAAATCCAGGTCGTCTCGGAGGTGTACGACGAGGCCACCGCCTCCGCGTTCGGCCTGGCGAAGGGCTCCACGGCGTTCCTGATCCACAGCGGCTCCAGGGGCCTCGGGCACCAGGTCTGCACCGATTACCTCGACAGCATGCAGCAGGGGATGGCCCGCCACGCGATCACCGTCGCGGACCGGCAGCTTGCGTGCGTCCCGGTCCGGTCGGCGGAGGGGAGGGCGTACCTCGGTGCGATGGGCGCGGCCGCCAATTTCGCCTTCGCGAACCGGCAGATGATCACACACCTCGTCCGGCGGGTATTCAAAAAAACCCTCGGTGCGGATGACGCGCCGGACATCGTCTATGACGTCTGCCATAACATCGCGAAGTTCGAACAACACGAGACAGGGGGCGTGCGCAGGGAGGTCCTCGTCCACCGGAAGGGGGCGACACGGGCATTCCCGCCGGGTCACCCGGCGCTGCCCCCCGCGGTTCGGGGGGCGGGCCAGCCCGTGCTCATCCCCGGGAGCATGGGGACCTGTTCGTACGTCCTGGTGGGCACCGACAGGGCGATGGCCGAAACCTTCGGATCATCCTGCCACGGCGCGGGGCGCGCGATGAGCAGGACGAGGGCCAGGAAGGAAATCACGCCGGAGAAGCTGTTGAGCGAAATGTCGCGCAGGGGTATCCATGTCCGGGGGCAGACCCGCTCCGGGCTTACCGAGGAACAGCCGGATGCCTACAAGGATGTCAACGCCGTCGTGGAGACCGTGCACGGAGCCGGGATCGCCCGGAAAGTCGCGAAGCTCCTCCCGCTCGCCGTCATGAAAGGATAACCGCCGCACCCCATGCCATTCCTGCTGACGAAATCCCAGGAACGTACACTCGACCTGACCTCGCATCTCTCGGTGACGGCGAACGCGGGGGCCGGGAAGACGACCGTCCTGGCGCGGCGCTTCGTGGAGATTTTCTCGAAGACGGACGCCCCGCTCAGCTCCGTCGTGGCGGTCACCTTCACCGAGCAGGCCGCCGCCGAACTGCGGAGGAAGATCCACGACGTCATTCTCGGAATCGAGGGTGATCCCGCCACCGATGCCCGAACCCGCGCACGCCTGCGCGACGTCCGGAACCAGCTCTCCTCGGCGGTCATCGGGACCATCCACGCGTTCTGCGCCAGGGTTCTGCGGATGTACCCCGCCGAAGCGGACATCGACGCATCCTTCTCCGTGCTCCAGGGACAGGAGAGGTCCCGGCTGGTGACCGATTCGATCGCCGGCGCGTTCGCGGAATACCTGGGCGGGGCCGCGGGGGAGGAGGAAGCGGCTGCGTTCAGGGACCTGGCGCGGATGGTGACGCCGGCGCGCATCGAGTCCTTCCTCCACTCGTTCTTCGCAAGGCGGGAGCAGATGTACAGGCTTCTCTCGACGCCCGGTTGCGACGAGGTGATCTCGGGGCACAACATCCGGGGGTGGAGGGCCGAAATACTCCGCGCTCTCGCCGGTCGCGCCGACTCCACGGACTGGGCCGGCCACGCGGGCAGGTTGACCGCGGCCGCCCGGGGATCCGGGAGGGAGAAGGTGGCCGCTCTCCTCGGCGAGCTCGCGGGAACGAGCGACACGGAAAAAAGGATGTTGATTATCGGCGAGGCTTCCCGGGGGATGCTGACCGCGAAGGGGGAACTCAGAAGAGCGTTCGCCGGAAAGGGGTTCCCCGACCAGGATTTTCCCGATACCGTGGCGTACCTCGGCGATTTTCATCTGCGGTTCGGGCCGGCCATCGGGGAGCTCGCGAAGGATGCAAACTCCCCCGGTACCGGCCCGCACGCGGAGGCGGTTTCGACGCTCCTCCGGGTTTTCGTGCGGGCGAGGGATCTGTACGACCGCCGCAAGGAGGAACAGGGGATGCTCGATTTCGAGGACCTCCAGATAAGGACGCTCGAGCTCCTGCGGGACGAAGCGATCGTCGGGAGGGTCCGATCCGATTACCGCTATTTCCTCGTGGACGAATTCCAGGACACGAACGCGCTCCAGTACTCGATCGTCAAAGCGCTCCTCGGGGACTTCACCCGCGGGAACGTCTTCATCGTGGGCGACCCGAAGCAGTCCATCTACGGTTTCCGGAACGCCGAGGCGGAGGTTTTCTCCGAGGCTGCCGGTGACATCGCATCGCGCGCCGCCGGCAACCCGTCGGGCGGCAACGGAAACGTCGTCCTCGCCGAGAGCTTCAGGCCGCTTCCCGAAATCGCGGCCTTCGTCAACTATTTCTTCGGCCGGCTGATGGGCGACGGGACCGGATCGGGGGAGGTGAAGTACGAACCGCTGGTCGTCGGCCGGGAGGGCGGGGGGAGGCGGGGCGCGGTGGAGCTCCTCCTGTCGCCCGGCGCCGATTCCGCCGGCACGCATGATGAGTGCAGGCAGATCGCGAGGCGGATTGGTGCGCTCGTTTCGCCGGGCGGTGGGGGCCGGGGGGGAGTGTACCGCTACGGCGAGTGCGCGGTCCTCCTGCGCGACCGGCGCAACCTGCCCGCTGTCGAGAAGGCTTTTGAGGAAGAGGGTGTGCCCTACCTCCTCTCAGGAGGAGTGGGGTTTTTCCAGACGCAGGAGGTGTACGACTATCTCAATTATCTCGCCTTCCTGCTCTCCGCCGGGGACGATACGGCGCTCGCCGGCATCCTCCGGTCACCTTTTTACGCCCTCCCCGATTCCCTTTTATACGAGGTGGCTCTCTTGCCGGGGTCGTCCCTCTGGGAAAAATTCTCCGCCGCTGCCGACAGACCCGACACACCGGGATCCATCCGGCGGGCCCGGGGGATTCTGGAGACGCACCGGGCCCTCGCCGACAGGATTCCCGTGCCGCGCCTCCTCCGGCGGATCTCCAGGGACACGGGCTGGCTGGGGACGATGGCGGGACTCTCGCACGGTCCGCAGCGGCGTGAAAATTTCCTGAAACTCCTCGAACTGGCCAGGGAGCGGGAGGCCACGGGCCCCGTCTCGTTGTGGGATTTCAGGGAGTTCCTCGACCACCATGCCACCGCCGAGGAACGCGAAGCCCAGGCCTCGACGACGCCGGGAAGCGACGCGGTCCGGGTGATGACCATACACGCGGCCAAGGGGCTCGAGTTCCCGGTGGTCTGCATCCCCTTCCTGGACAGGAAATTCAGGGGGGATTCCGAACCCTACATCGATCCCGTCTATGGTGTGGGGTTCAGCATCGGCGATCCCGCGGGGGGGGATACCAGCCCCGGACCGGTCGCGGCATTCCTCCGGGCCGTTTCAAATGAAAAACGGACCGCCGAGGAGAAGCGGATCTTGTACGTCGGGTGCACGAGGGCCCGCGACGTGCTCCTGTTGTCCGGCAGGGGGACGCCCGGCGGAGCGGCTCCGGACTCCTCCCCGCTGGCATGGATCCTGGGGATCCTCCCCGCCCCTGACGCGACGGGGGAGATCCGCCTCGGCCGCTGCGAGATCTCCGTCCTCTCCCGTGCCGAAGGATCCGTGACCACAGAACGACGCATGGTCGAGCCGGTGATCAGCCTCCGTGCGGGGGTGGAGGCCGGCGGACCACCGAAGGTCGTACTCCCCCCGGGCGAAGAGCCGCCCCGCCGACGCCTCCTCGTTTCCCCGGTCCCCGACCTCTCGGGAGGGGAGACCTACTCGGCCACCCAGGTGAAGATGTACCTCGAATGCCCGGCGAAATATTACCTCGCGTACGTCGTGGGCATGGGGGCGGCGCCCGGCCGGCCCGGCGACGGCCCGGGGAACGGTCACGCCGCCGACAGGGACGACGAACGGGAGATGGCCGGACTGGAGGGTACCCTCACGCACAGGATGCTGAGCGGGGTCGACGGACGGACCACGCGTGAAGAGATCCTCGAAAGGATCCCGGGGCTTATTCTGTCGGTGTCGGTCCGCGGCGTGAGGGTGAGCGGGGAGCTCGCAGACCGGGTCGTTGCCAACGCGGCCGCCTTCATCGGTTCCGGGGCCGGGAAAAAGATCCTCTCCCGTGAGGATGCCAGGACAGAATTCGGAGTTTTCGCCACCCTCGACGACGTCGTCCTCACGGGAATACTCGACCGGGTCTACCGGGGGGAAGACGGCCGGATGGAGTTCGTGGATTACAAGACCGACGCTGTCCCGGCCGAGGAAATCCCGGCCCGTGCGGAGTCGTACAGGCCGCAGATGGCCATGTACGCCCTCCTCGTCGGGCGGCTGTTCGGGCAGTCGGGTGTGATCGGCCGGCTGTTGTTCCTGAAAGATGCGTGCCGCGAGGTGACATTCGAATTCTCAGACGCGGACATCGAAGAGTTCTCGGGACGTGTAAGGGAGGCGATCGCCGGAATCAGGGCGAGAGATTTTTCACCCCCCGCCGATCCCTGCCACGGATGCCCCTATCGTGTGGGGAAGAAATGCCAGGTGGCCCCCGGAATCGTCTGAGATCAGATTTTTATTATTTCTGTTCCGGAGCGCGTTTTTCCCCTCTTTGCCCTCACCCTGCTTCGCTGTGGATAACTTCTAATAATCATCGAATTTTGTCTAAAATCAACACTATCTCCTGTTGGGAAGATGTTGATAAATATCCATTCGACGATATTCAGCCCGGTTGATTCGTTCAGCTAAAGTATTTCTTAAGATTATACTTGCATGTTATTATGGAATTATTTAACCTTCAGCCGCT
>QJVY01000012.1 GCA_003235555.1 Ignavibacteria bacterium
CAGTTGGAGCACGATCGTCAGGAGCGCTGCCGTCAACCAGCTCCGTACGGATTTCTTTCCCGGTGTCATGAACTCTTTCTTTGTTGACACCCCCGAACGGGCATGAAAATGCATAAATATATCCTGAATTCAAAATATTCTGATGAAGAAGTCCCGATCGCCAACCGCAGGGGACGACGTGACGTCCCTTCCGGGAGAGGAGGGGGGTCAACTGTTCCAATTAACCCGCGGGCGAAATGATCTCCAACGCCTTCGTGACCGGGGGCACACCGCCTTCCCATCTTCCCCGGTTTCCATTTTGGATCATGGTTCCCCGTCTTGGATACAAGGGGAGAATGTTATATATTTAAAGGCTTTTTACCGATTTACGGAGCCAGTGGCCATTACCCGACCCTTCAGATGCGAGCGATAATTCCGGTAGCCGGATTCGGCAGCCGTCTGCGCCCCCATACCTTTTCCCTCCCGAAGGTCCTCATGAACGTGGCCGGGAAACCTATCCTGGGCCATATCATGGACAAGATCATCAGGGACGGTTTCACCGAGGCGACGCTGATCGTCGGGTACCTGGGGGAGCAGGTCGCTGAATATGTCCGGACCACATACGACATCAAAATCGACATCGTCGAGCAGGAGGAGCGGAAGGGCCTCGCCCACGCGATCCACATCGCCAGGCATACGATCGGGACCGAACCCGTCCTGATCATCCTCGGCGACACGATCTTCGACGTGGACCTCAGGCCCGTGCTGGCCGGGAAACATTCCTCCATCGGCGTCAAGCACGTCGAGGACCCCCGCCGGTTCGGGATCGCCGAGATCGCCGACGGCCTGGTGACGAAACTGGTGGAAAAACCGGAACACCCGACGAGCAACAACGCCATCGTCGGCCTCTACTGGATCTCCAGACCGGCGGAACTCCTCGCGGCCATCGACGCGATCATGAAGAAGGACCTCAGGACGAAGGGGGAGTTCCAGCTCACCGACGCCCTGGAGGAGATGAGGCGCTCCGGGGTAAAGATCTCCACCTTCACGGTGGACGGATGGTACGATTGCGGCAAACCGGAGACACTGCTGGGGACCAACCGGCACCTCCTGGATTCCGCCTCCTCGGAGTACCGCCGGCCCGGCGTCGTCGTGATCCCCCCGGTGTTCATCTCCCCCTCGGCGGAGATCACCCATTCGGTGATCGGTCCCTACGCGACCATCGCTGCGGGGGTGCGGATCGCAGATTCGATCGTCCGGAACTCCATCGTCGGGGAGGAGGCCCGCGTCGCGATGACACTGCTCGAGAATTCCATCGTCGGCGGGAACGCCGTCGTCACCGGATCGTTCAAGCGGATCAACATCGGCGACTCGTCCGAAATCGATTTTCAATCATAAACGCAGAGGAACATCATGAAATATCTGTTTACCTCCGAATCGGTCTCGGAAGGACATCCCGACAAGGTGTGCGACCAGATATCGGACGCCGTCCTGGACGCCATGCTCGCCGGGGACCCGATGTCGAGGGTCGCCTGCGAAAGCTTTACCACGACCGGGCTCGTGCTCGTCGGCGGGGAAATCACGACCCGGAGTTACGTCGACGTCCCGAAAATCGTGCGGCGGGTCGTCCGGGAGATCGGGTACACCGAGGCCGGCGTCGGGTTCGACGCCGATTCGTGCTCCGTCATCTCGGCGATCCATTCGCAGTCCCCCGACATCGCCAGGGGGGTGGATACGGGCGGGGCGGGCGACCAGGGGATGATGTTCGGCTACGCCTGCACCGAAACGCCGGAGCTGATGCCGATGCCGATCATGTACGCGCAGAAGCTCGTGAAAAGACTCGCGGACGTCAGGAAAAAACAGAAACGGCTCATGCCCTACCTCCGTCCCGACGCGAAATCCCAGGTGACCGTCGAGTACGAGGGACGCCGCCCGGTGAGGGTCGATACCGTCGTGATCTCCACCCAGCACGCCCCCAACGTCTCCCAGAGGAAAATCAGGGAGGACGTCATCAGACACGTCATCAACAGGGTGATCCCCGCGAGGATGCGCGACCGCAGGACGCGGGTGTTCGTGAACCCGACCGGACGTTTCGAAGTCGGCGGCCCCCACGGCGACAGCGGTCTGACGGGACGGAAGATCATCGTGGACACCTACGGCGGACGAGCCCCGCACGGCGGCGGCGCCTTCTCCGGAAAGGACCCGACCAAAGTGGACCGCAGCGCCGCGTACGCGACGAGGCACCTCGCCAAGAACATCGTCGCCGCGGGAATCGCGTCGGAGTGCCAGATCCAGATCGCCTACGCGATCGGCGTGGAGGACCCCGTCTCGATACACGTGCAGACCTACGGCACCGGCGCGGTGTCGGACCACGAGATGGAAAAGCGGCTCGCGCGACTGACAAAGAAAGGGGGGAAGATCGACATGACCCCCAGGGGAATCATCAGGCGCCTGGATCTCCGCCGTCCCGTCTACCGCCGGACAGCGGCGTACGGCCATTTCGGGAGGAGCGGGAGCGGTTTCACCTGGGAAAAACTCGATCTGGTCAAACTCCTGAAGAAGGAGTTCCGGAAGAAGTAAAGATTTCATCAACCAATTTCAAAAACAATCTCTGAATCATGAATTATAAAAAAGGTAAGTACAAAGTCGCCGATCTCTCCCTCGCGAGCGAGGGAAGGCGTTTGATTTCCTGGGCCGAATCGAGAATGCCCGTCATGGAAGCGCTCCGGAAGAAATACAGGAAGACCAAACCTCTCAGGGGGTACCGGATCGCCGGTTGTCTTCACGTCACGAAGGAGACGGCGGTGCTGGTGAAGACGCTGGCCGACGCCGGCGCGGAGGTTTCCTGGAGCGGGTGCAACCCCCTCTCCACGAACGACGCCGTGGCCGCGGCGCTCGCCGCCGACGGCATTTCAATTTTTGCGTGGCACGGCATGTCGGTGAAGGATTTCTACTGGTGTATCGAGGAAACCCTGAAGATGAAACCGAACCTGACGCTGGACGACGGGGCGGATCTGATTTTCACGATCCACAACAAGCACCCGGAATTCGCGCGGAAATACGTCATCGGCGGGACCGAGGAAACCACCACGGGAGTGCACCGGCTGCGGTCGATGGCCGCCGACGGCGCCCTGAAATACCCGGTCATCGCGGTGAACGACGCGGAGACAAAGTGGGACTTCGACAACGTCTACGGAACGGGGCAGTCGACGCTCGACGGGATACTCCGTGCCACGAGCATCCTTCTCGCCGGGAAGAACGTCGTTGTCGCCGGTTACGGACACTGCGGCCGGGGGGTCGCCAACAGGGCCAAGGGCCTGGGCGCGAACGTGATCGTCACCGAGGTGAAAGCCACCGCCGCCCTGAAGGCGACGCTCGACGGGATGAGCGTCATGAAGATGGACGAGGCCGCGAAGGTCGGCGATGTGTTCGTGACGGCCACCGGCGTGAAGGACATCCTCGTCAAACGCCATTTCCAATCGATGCGCGAGGGTGCGATCGTCTGCAACACGGGGCACTACGACTGCGAAATCAACCTGAAGGACCTCGCGAAGCTGAAAAAATCCGTGAGGACGATCCGCGACAACAACGAGGAGTATACATTGAAAAACGGCCGGAGGATCTACGTGCTGGCGAAGGGACGCCTCGTGAACCTTGCGGCCGCCGAGGGGCATCCCTCCGAGGTGATGGACATGTCCTTCGCCAACCAGTTCATGTCCCAGCTGAGGCTTGCCCAGCTCGATAAAAAAGGCGTGCGGCTGCCGGACGGGGTCCACGACATCCCCGTCGAGCAGGACCAGGAAATCGCCGGGGTCAAACTGGCGACGAACGGCATGCGGATCGACAAGCTCACGCCCGAGCAGAAGGCCTACAACGAGGCGTACAACGAGGGGACCTGACCTGCGGGCTCACCTCGGTGAACTGAGAACCCGAGAAAACAAAAAAGGGCGGCCCATTTCCGGGCCGCCCTTTCCATTGTAGGTAACCGCCCGGTCCTATCTCACCAACAGCATCTTCCTCGAAATCACCGTACCCTCGACGATAAGGGAATAAAAATAGGTCCCGCTGGCAACCGGTAGCCCGGACATGTCGCGTCCGTCCCATTCCCACGTGTACGTCCCGGCTGCACGGTAGTCCAGGGGATATACCCGTACCTGTTTACCGATGATATCCGTGATGACGATCCGGCCGCTCCCCGCCCGGGGGAGCTCATATCCGATTATCGTTGTGGGGTTGAAGGGGTTCGGATAATTCTGATCCAAACCGTAGAACGCCGGAAATTTACCATCCCTGTCCGAGACATCCGTCCCGGGTCCAGGCGCCGTGAACCCGTGAATACCGGACCCCCTCGTGACGGCGTACGTGGTGTCAGCGTCAACGAGGAGGAAGTCGATCTCAACGCTATCGAGGCCCGCGTACGACCACGTCGTGCCGTCGTCCTCTGTAAAAAACAGCCCGCGGGATTGGGAATCGGATATCTGTTTGAACGTACTCCAGATGACACCGGCGTCGCTGACCGAAACCAGGTCCGGGTAGGAGGGATCGGGGATCCCGGTGGGGAGCGGAACGGGAGTCCAATTCATCCCGTCGAATCTGCTCATCTCACCCGCCCGGGTGGTGAGCAGGATGTCGCCGTTCTCATCGCTTGAAAGCATGAGGGTGGTGGCACCGAAGGCGCTCACGTCGATCTGTTGCCAGAGGGAGTCGGTCCGCGCTCTGGAATACAGCTCGTAATTCGTCGAGCCGATCCGTTTGAGCGCATACACCACCCCCCTGCGGTTGTTCCTCGACACATCGACGATCCGCTCGGAACCCGAGAAGTGCAGGCCGAGGGTGTCGAGCCGCCAGGGCACGGAAGGATGTTTGATCCAGAGGGCAGAGGAATTGCTGACGTACTGCGTTCCGGCGTCGTCCACAAAGTACGGACTGCCGTTGAAACTGATGCTGAACTGACTGAGGCCGGCGCTGTCGACGGACCAGGTCGTGCCGTTGTCGGTCGATCGGTAGTTGTAGGCGGTCGTTGTGAACACTCCCAGATCCACCGGGACGATTGCGTACACGTTTCCCGACGAATCGGTTGATAGGGATATACCTGAGCGGAAGCCCGCATCCGGCAGAACCTGTTCGGGGATCGTGTCACCCGGAGAGACTCGTTGCACACCAAGAGGTGTCGAGAGGAGGTACCGGGGGCCGGACTTCGCCACTCCGTAGAATCGTTCCGGAGGAATCTGCCGGTCCATGTCCTCGACCTGCCAGCTGTCCCCGGCGTCAGAGCTCCTGAACAGCCCGAAGACGGTGGCCGCGTGGAGTACGGTATCGCCGGAAATGGCCCTGATGAGTCCCGAGGTCCGAACATACGATCCCGTTGACGGATGGACGAGTGCCGCGATCGTATCCGACACGTTGACCCAGGGAGACGTCCCGCCGGACGACCTGTACCCTCCCGCGAACCCGACCGCATAGATGTTCCCGTAGGCATCATCACTCAATCCCGTCACGGGAGAGAACGCGGAGCCCGAGCGATTCGTCCATGATACACCCCCGTCGGTGGACGAATAGACATTGTATGCGCCCACAAAGAGCCTTCCCCTCCGGTCCGCAAGAATCGATCTGCAGTTCGAAACCGGGAACGTCGGATTCTTGTGCCAGATGTTCGAGTCCGGATGCTGGGAGAAGATCCCCGCGGACGTTGCGGCCCACACGAAATTGCTCGTATCGATCGTGAGATCCTCGACATAGCCGCTGAGCCCTGCGGTGTCGAGCTGCCATGTCTCTGCGGAATCCCTGCTCACGAATACCCGGGATCCATCGTGGATATACAGGGCATCCCCGATGATCTCCGCCTCACCCGGGCTCCCCGTCAGGCCCGCGAGGCCTTCCCCGATTTTTCTCGGAACACTCCACTTCAATGTGCTGTCGGCCGGATCGATGCCGAGGTCCGCCCGATACACCGAGCCGTTCCTGAGCAGGATGAACACCACGCGGGGATCGCCCTGCTTGAAGACGGCATTTTCGATCCAGGTTCCAGGATAATAATGAGACGGTTTCCAGATCAGCGGGACAACCCCCCCCACGAGCGGAGAACCCGTGAACAACTTGAGGGTTGCCCGATTATAGATCATCTCCACCGGGCTGTTGTCGGACTCTGAGACATTTTCAAGGTGGTCGACGACATCGCCGGCGACGAGCTGTGCAAATTGCTTCAAGAAAAAAGACTGGGACGATCCCCGCGAGGGGAGAAGTACGAAGATCAGCAGGAGAAAGAACAGAGAAGAGTTGAACATGGCGTCCTCGAGTAGTGGGCGTTGATGTGATTCCCCGGTTTTTAGGTGGTATTCGAAAACCTGCGAATCCCCCCCTTATCGAATGGATCCTGCCCCCCCGAACGTCTATCGGTAAAAGTAATTAAGAATTGTTTTTTTCAATGGCAAGCTACCCCGCCGGGCCCCAGGCGTCAGGCGTACCAATGCCCCACCGATCACCCGCGGGGACGCTGATATTGAATTTTAAGTATGGAGTTGTATATTTCCACGATAACATCGGCTGTGATCAGTCCTCCCCCGGTCCACATCTCAAGGGGAAGGCATTTTCGGCTGGCGTCGCAACCCGATACACAGGTGAAACATTCCCCGGTCGGATTTTCCAACACCGATCCATACACCCGGTCGTGATCCGGGGCTCGGCTTCGTCGCACATCATCGGAGGAGTGCCCAAATTGAAGAAAATCCGCGTTCTTGCAGGCACCCGGAAGGGTGCTTTCATCCTGACTTCCGACGCAGGCCGGAAGAACTGGACCGTCGATGGGCCTTACTTCGGCGGATGGGAAATCTACCACATGAAAGGATCCCCGGTCGATCCCGACCGCATCTACGTGTCCCAGACGAGCGGCTGGTTCGGGCAGATCATCCAGCGCTCCGACGACGGCGGAAAGACGTGGTCACAGCCGGGACTGAAACCGGGGGAGCCGACCACCACCCCCGACGGCATGCCGATGGGCGAAAGCAACAGGTTCGTCTACGACACCTCGCCGAAAACGGGCAAACCCCTCACCACCCACCAGTGGTACGACGGCACGCAGCACCCGTGGGAGTTCAAACGCGTCTGGCACCTGGAGCCTTCGCCCGTTGATCCCGATACCGTCTTCGCGGGGGTCGAAGACGCGGCGCTTTTTCGTACGACCGACGGGGGGCGGAGCTGGCACGAACTCGCCGGCCTGCGCGGGCACGGCACCGGGTCGAAATGGATGCCCGGCGCCGGTGGGATGGGGGCGCATACAATTCTCATCGATCCGAAGAACCCGAAAAGAATGTACATCGCCATCTCGGCGGCGGGTGCCTTCCGCACCGACGACGGCGGCGGGAGCTGGAAACCGATCAACCAGGGGCTGAAGTCGCAGTACATCCCGGATCCGGCGGCAGAGGTGGGACACTGCGTCCACAGGATCGCGATGCACCCGTCGCGGCCCGACGTGCTGTTTATGCAGAAACACTGGGACGTCATGCGCAGCGACAACGCCGGGGAGATGTGGCACGAGGTGAGCGGGAACCTACCGTCGGACTTCGGTTTCGTCGTCGACGTGCACGCACACGAACCGGAAACGATCTACGTGGTGCCCATTAAAAGCGATTCGGAGCACTATCCGCCGGACGGGAAGCTCCGCGTCTACAGGAGCCGCAAGGGGGGGAACGAGTGGGAGGCGCTCACGAAGGGGCTGCCGCAGAAGGACTGCTACGTGGACATCCTCCGTGACGCGATGGCCGTCGATACGCTCGACGAATGCGGTGTCTACTTCGGCACCACCGGCGGGCAGGTGTACGCGTCGGCGGATTCGGGTGACAGCTGGGAGCCGATCGTCCGGGACCTTCCGGCGGTGCTGTCGGTGGAGGTGCAGACGATCCCGTGATCAGGGTGACTCTGCCATATCACCTGCGGACGCTCGCCGGGACAGGGGCTGAGGTTACCGTCGACGTGGACGGACCGGTCACCCGCGCTTCGGTCTTGGACGCCCTGGAGACCGCCTACCCCATGCTCAGGGGGACGATACGCGACCATGACACGAAGGAACGGCGGCCCTTTTTGAGGTTCTTCGTCTGCGGCGAGGATGTTTCGCTCGCATCGCCGGAGGACCCGCTCCCGGAGGAGATCGCCTCGGGGCGGGAGCCGTTCATGGTGATCGGCGCAATCGCCGGAGGATAAGGATGTGCACGCATCGTCCGCCCCGCGGGAGCCACCCTTGAAGGACAGGATGAAGCCGGCCCCGCCGGAGAGGGAACTCTCCCGGGAGGAGGTTGCCCGCTACAGCCGGCATCTCCTGCTCCCGGAAGTCGGGCAGGGTGGCCAGAAAGCCCTCAAGGCGGCGTCGGTGCTGATCGTCGGCGCAGGGGGGTTGGGTTCACCCGCGGCGATGTACCTGGCCGCAGCGGGGGTTGGAAAGATCGGTATCGCGGACGCGGACGTCGTGGACCTGACGAATCTCCAACGACAGCTGCTGCACGCCACCACCGACATCGGCAGGCCGAAAACGGACTCCGCACGGGATACCATCGGCGGTATCAATCCCCATGTGATTGTTCGTCCGATAGAGTCGCGGCTGGACTCCGGCAACGCCCTCGAAATACTCTCCCCCTACGATGTCATCATCGACGGCTCGGATAACTTCCCCACACGGTATTTACTGAACGACGCCTGCGTGATCCTCGGGAAGCCGAACATTTATGGCAGCGTGTTCCGCTTCGAGGGGCAGGTGAGCGTTTTTTATCCGAAAGCCGGCGGGCCATGCTACAGGTGTCTCTATCCGGCACCGCCACCCCCCGGTCTTGTCCCGAGTTGCGCCGAGGGGGGAGTCCTGGGCGTACTCCCCGGGATCATCGGGTCACTTCAGGCGCTCGAGGCGATTAAAATCGTCATCGGGCGGGGCGACGCTCTCACCGGAAAGCTGCTGTTGTTTGACGCCCTCGGGACGAAATTCCGGGAGCTGACACTCAAGAAGGATCCCTCTTGCCCGGCCTGCGGCGACAACCCGACGATACGGACGCTGATCGATTACGAGGATTTTTGCGGCGTGCCCCATGGCACGGGCGGCACCGGGGATCAGGCTGAAATCACCGTCGAAGAATTGAAACGTAGGCTCGACGGGGGGGAGGAGATCTTCCTCCTGGACGTCCGTGAGCCGCTCGAATACGGGATCTGTAACATCGGCGGGCATCTCATTCCCCCGGGGGAGCTCGCAATGCGAATCACGGAACTCGATCCCGCGCGTGAGATCGTGGTCTATTGCAAAACAGGTATCCGAAGTGCCCGGGCGATCGAAACGCTGAGACAGAAGGGATTTCAGAAACTCCGGAACCTTACAGGCGGCATCGACGCGTGGGCCGATCGTATCGATCACACGATGGCGCGGTATTAGGGGGAAACCTTATGGGCAACATCCTCAAACTCATCGGCTGCGTCCTCCTCTGTGAATCCGCCGGGGTGATCGGCGCGATATATACCGCCCGCTCGGTGCGGACCTGGTATCTGACGCTCCAGAAACCCTCATTCAATCCGCCGGGGTGGGTATTCGGCCCGGTCTGGATCGTCCTCTATGTGATGATGGGAATAGCCCTCTACCTTGTCTGGCAGAAGGGGCCCGGCTCGGAGGGGTACACCCGTGCGCTGGTGTTGTTTTTCACACAGCTCGCCCTCAATGCCGCGTGGTCGTTCATTTTTTTCGGGGCGAGGGCCGTCCTACCGGCGTTCATCGAAATCACCCTCCTCTGGATCCTGATCGTCGGGACCATTGTCGCGTTCAGGGAGATCTCCCCGGCTGCCGCATGGCTGATGGTGCCGTACTTGTTATGGGTGACGTTCGCGGCAATCCTGAATTACTCGATCTGGAGGCTCAATACCGGTGCTCCTTGATTTTACATCGCCGGAGGAAATCACCCGCTGGAGTGCGGTCGACGACGTGGTCATGGGAGGGATGTCGGGGTCGGAATTTGCAGCGGGGGAGGAAAGCGTCGCGGTCTTCAGCGGCACCGTCTCGCTCGAACAGGGGGGAGGATTCGCCTCAGTCCGTGCACCCATCCCGGCCGGCGCACTGCGCGGGTGCAGCGGCATCGAGCTGAGGGTTCGTGGAGACGGGAAGCGGTACAAGGTGAACCTCAGGGCCGGAGGGGATATCAACGGGATCGCCTACCAGTCAGCGTTCAGTCCGACCCGAGGCAGGTGGGAGGTCATACGGTTTTCTCTCGAGGATTTCCGCCCCGTGCGCCGGGGGAAGGAGGTGCCGGGAGCGCCCGCTCTGGATCCCGCGGGAATCGTCAGTTTCGGGTTTCTGATCTCGGGCGGGCAGGCGGGCGGGTTTCGGCTGGAGATCGACTACATCCGGACCCTTCCGGCCGCCGGATAAAGCCGGGTCCGCCCTCACCTCCCTGGCGCATCGTCAGGTCGTGCGGACGACTTATCGTCGAGGAGGGATCCCAATACCACGGGGTCACCCGTGGGTAGCCGGCATGCGAAATTCCTGCAGACGTAGGCGAGGGGTTTCCCAGACTGAAATTCGAGTGATCGCACAAATTCAGGCAGGGGGCTTCCATTCCGAAGTGATTTCGGCCGGAGGATCACGACCTTCAGCGGTCGGTACTTCTTCCTGATTTCTGTGAGCAGGACCCGTGTGGAGGAATCCTCCGGGTCGCCCGAGATGACAATTTCCATCGGGTCGGTGTCCATCCATGAGGCGGCCGCCAGCAAATACGGTGCGCTGTCGGGTCTCCGGGTGATCCTTCGGGCAACGGACCTGACGATTCCCTCGGCGTACCCGCGCCACTTGGCGTCGTCCGTGAGCCGGGCCAGGCGGAACAGGTTCATCGCGGTGACCGAGTTCCCCGAGGGTTCGGCGCCGTCATATTCTTCACGCAGACGCACCAATAACGTCGGGTCGCCGTCGGGCGTGTCGAAACATCCACCGTCGGCAGAATCCAGGAAAATCTTCATCTGCAGGTCGGTGAGCGTCACCGCCCGCCGCAGCACCGTCTCGTCGAAATTCGATTCGTACAGGTCGAGCAGTCCCTGGACCACGAAAGCGTAATCCTGCAGCCCACCCTCGAAGCGGGCTTCACCGTCACGGTATCGCCTGAATAATTTTCCGGACGCGGGTTCGGTCATTTTTCCCGACACGAACGCGGCGGCCCCCGAGGCCGCGTCGAGGTATTCCTGCGTCCCGAGGACCTGGTACCCTTTCGCGAAGGCCGAAATCATCAGGCCGTTCCACCCGGAGATGATTTTATCGTCCAGGTGGGGGCGGGGCCTGGCGGCGCGCAGCCGCAGGAGTAGGGCGCGCGATTCGTCCAGCATCTTCCGGACATCATCAACCGGCAGGCCGAAATCCTTCGCGGTTTCTTCAATCGAATGGGCGGCATAGAGGATGTTTTTCCCGGTGAAGACGTTCATCGGATCGTGGAGCGCGTTCCCGGAATCCTTCACCCCGTACCTGAAGCCGAACACCTTCGCCCTCTCTTCCCCGAGCGCCGTCACGATTTCCCCGAGGCTCCAGGCGTAGTATGCGCCCTCCTCCTTCGGCTCCCCGGGTGAGGGGGCACTCTCGGCGTCTTCGGCGGAGAAAAATCCCCCCCCCGCATCGCGCATCTCTGTCAGGACGTACCGCAGCACGTCGTCGGCCACGGCGCTGAAAGACGAATCCCCGGTGATCTGAAATGCTTCGAGGTACGACACCGCCAGTTGCGCCTGGTCGTAAAGCATCTTTTCGAAATGGGGGACGCGCCATTCGCCGTCGACGGAGTACCTGTGGAAGCCCCCACCGAGATGGTCGTACATCCCGCCGGCGGCCATCGCGTGCAGTGTCGTGAGTGCCATTTCAGTGGCATCAGGATCTCCCGCCCCGCGCCCGTAGACGAAGAGGAACGTCAGCCCCGCCGGCCTCGGGAATTTCGGGCTGGAGCCGAACCCGCCGTTCAGGGAATCGTAGGCCGAGGAGAAATTCGCGAACGCATCGGCGGTGAGGCGCTTCAGGTCCACGCCCGGTTCGGAGGAAGTGTCGGTGGATTTCAGGAAATCGACGAGACGGTTTCCCGACTCGGTGATGCGCGCGGGCTCCTTTTTCCACATGTCTGTGATCTGCCTGAGGAGGCCGGGAAAACCGGGACGTCCGTGCGAGGCAACCGGGGGGATGTACGTCGCACCGTAGAAGGGTTTCAGATCGGGGGTGAGGAACATCGACATCGGCCAACCGCCCCCGCCGGTCATCGCCTGCACCGCCGACATGTAAATGCGGTCCACGTCGGGGCGTTCCTCGCGGTCGACCTTCACGCACACCGCCAGCTCGTTCATGAGTCGCGCGATCGCCGTGTCCTCGAAGACCTCCCTCTCCATGACATGGCACCAGTAACAGGTGGAGTAGCCGATGGACAGGAAGATGATCTTGTTCTCACGCCGGGCGCGGTCGAAGGCCTCCGGCCCCCAGGGGTACCAGTCGACGGGGTTGAAGGCATGCTGAAGCAGGTATGGGCTTTTTTCTTTGACGAGCCGGTTAGGTTTCTCCCCGGCCTCCAGCCGTTTGGCGATCGTCCCGTCGATCCCGCTACGGGTCGTTTTATCCTGTGGGGGGTCGGACATGAGGCATCCGCAGAAGAAGAGAAGGAAAAGGACGATGCTGAGACGACGGGACTTCATGATCGTTCCGGAGACTCCCGGTTGAACCCCTTCGGGCCGGCCGGTCGCCGGAAGTGAGTGGAGCTGATCGGGATCGAACCGACGACCTCCTCGTTGCGAACGAGGCGCTCTCCCAGCTGAGCTACAGCCCCGGAATGCAGACTTTCGTACAAACGGGGAGTCCGGTGTCCCGGGGGACGCCGGACGAGAATCTCAAATTTACGAAACCCGGGATCGGAATGCAAAAAATTTTCCCCTGATGCGGGGGCCCGGAGTGCCGGCGGCGTTCGGGTCCCGCACTCCTTGACAAGGGCGGGTAAAATTCATAATATTTAACGATATTTACGATTCACTGACACCACACGGAACCAACGCACCAATGATCGACGAATCGAACGGAACACCTCCGGAGGAAATCCAGGGGGAATCCACCGAATCCTCTCCCCAGGCGGAGGCGGCACACCGGGGCGGCGAGGAGCCCGGCGGGGGAGAGCCCGGCGGTGTCGCGGAACTCGAAGAGGCGCTCGCCCAGGCCAGGGACCAGATCCTCCGAAAAGCCGCGGAATTCGAAAACTACAAGAAACGCATGGAAGCCGAGACGGGGGCGGTGATCAGGTTCGCCAACGAAGATCTGCTCCTCCGTCTCCTCCCGGTCCTCGACGATTTCGAGAGGTCCTTCAAGGCGCTCGGAAAGACACCGCCGGGGAGCCCCGGCACAACGGCGGCTTCCGGCCCGTCCGCCGGTCAGGAGCAGGACGCCTTCATCACCGGAATCGAAATGATCTACGGGAAGTTCAAAAAGATTCTCGAGCAGGCGGGGCTGACGCCGTTCGAATCCACCGGCCAGCCCTTCGACCCGGAACTCCACGACGCGCTGCTGCAGGTGCCGCGCGACGACGTGCCCGATCATACCGTCGTCGAGGAGATCGAGCGGGGCTACCGGCTGAACGAGAAGGTCCTCCGTCACGCCAGGGTGGTCGTCTCCTCCAAAAGCGGATCGGCGACAGCGTAATGGCCAAACGGGACTATTACGAAATCCTGGGGATCTCCAGGCAGGCGGGTGAGGACGACCTGAAGAAGGCCTACCGGAAGGCCGCGATGAAGTACCACCCCGACCGGAACCCCGACAACAAGGAGGCGGAGGAGAAATTCAAGGAGGCGGCCGAGGCGTACGAGGTCCTCAGCGACCCGGAGAAGAGGCGGCGGTATGACCAGTACGGCCATTCCGGGATGCGCGCCGGCGCGGACTTCCACGGATACACCGACATCAACGACATCTTTTCGAACTTCGGCGATATTTTCGGAGGTGGATTCGGCGGGGGGATCTTCGACGAGATGTTCGGGGGCGGCGGGGGCCGCAAGGGGGGCGCGAGGCAGCGGGCATCCCAGGGAACGGCGGGATCCGACCTGAAGATCAGGCTCAAGCTGACGCTCGAGGAGATCGCGTCGGGTGTCGAGAAAAAAATCAAGATCAAGCGCTGGAAGACGTGCCAGAGCTGCTCGGGGAGCGGCGCGAGGAAGGGATCGTCCAGGACCGTGTGCAGCGTCTGCAAGGGGGCGGGCGAGGTCCGCCACGTGTCGAGGTCCGTGTTCGGGCAGTTCGTGAGTATCACGGCGTGTTCCACCTGCAACGGGGAGGGCCAGATCGTCAAGGACCACTGCCCGGATTGTTCCGGCGAGGGAAGGGTGCAGGGGGAGTCCACCGTCAAGGTGTCCGTCCCGGCCGGGGTGTCCGAGGGGAATTACATCCCCCTGCGTGGACAGGGAAACGCCGGGCAGAGGGGAGGACCCCCGGGGGACCTCCTGGTGATCATCGAGGAGGAACCCCACCCCGTGTTCACGCGCCACGGTGACGACGTCATGCTGGACCTCCTCGTCGGATTTTCGGACGCCGCGCTGGGGGCGGAGGTCGAAATCCCCACACTCTCCGGCAAGGCCAGGCTGAAAATCGACGCCGGCACGCAATCGGGACGGATCCTCCGGATGAGGGAGAAGGGGATACCCACTCTCAACGGCCGGAGTGCGGGCGACCAGCTGGTGCGTGTCAACGTGTGGGTCCCGACCAAGCTTTCCCGCGAGGAAAAGGACCAGATCAGGGTGCTTGCGAAGAGCGAAAATTTCAGCCCCAAGCCGGGGGACAAGTCGGCCCATTCCGACAAAAGTTTTTTTTCGGCGATCAGAAACCTCTTTTCATGACCCGATAGGGCCCGGGGTCCCGGGAGGTGGTGCGGATTTTACATCGTGTGCGAAATTTTATCGAAAAACTGAGTTTCACTCCGACGGAACGGAATGTCGTCATCGCGCTCGTGGGGGCGTTCCTCGTCGGCCTCGGCATACGGTTCGTCCGTTCCTCGGGAACCGGCGCGGCCACCTTCGATTACACGGAGGCGGATTCTGCGTTCATCCGGTTGAGCTCCAACCCGCCGCCGGGCCGGAGCGAGGCCTCCGAACAGGATGCCTCCCCCGGATCGGACGGCGGTGAATCCGGGGCGGTCCTCCCGGCGGCCGGTTCGGTGCATCTCAACAGCGCCGGCAAAAACGAGCTGATGTCCCTGCCCGGCGTCGGTGAAACGATCGCCGAGAGAATCCTCCGGTACCGGATGGATCACGGCCCGTTCACGTCCGTACGGGACCTCCTCGGGGTGAAGGGGATCGGGGAGAAGAAACTCCGGCGTCTCGCCCCATTCTGTATCGTGGAGAACTGACCATGTTCGGTGAATATGTCGCAGGGCTGAGTTACTCCGGTGACACCCTCCGGACCGTCGTCCTGAAACTGAAGCGTGACGTTCCGGTGCTCTGCTTCCTCGCCGAGGAGAAGGTTTCCGACCGGTCGGGGATCTGGTTCCTCCGTACCGTCCTGGAACCCAGGCTCCGCCTTTTGAAGAAAATCAGCGCCATCTCCGTCGGGATCGACAACGATTCCGTCCTGTATCATACCTTCCCCCTTGACCAGTCAGGGGCCGCCGGTGACCGGGACGAACAGACCGACTGGGAACTCGCCAATTACATCGGAGGATACCTCCCCGCGGAATTCATCAAGGAGTACCGGGTCCTCTCCCCGGACGCGCCCGGCGGCGCCCTGCGGGTACTCGTGGTCGCGGCGAACCGTGCGTTCGTTCACCGGATCCAGTCGAGCATCCGCGAACGAAACCTCCGGCTCCAGGTGATCGAAACGAATTTTTTCGGGGCCTCATACGCTCTGGCGGCGAACTACCCGGAAACGGGGATGCAGAGGACGCTGCTGGCGAGCATCGAGGGGGAGCGGGCGGACGCGGGGATTTTCAACCGGGGAAAACTCGAATCGCACCACTGTGCCGCCGTGGAGTCCCCGGAGGATGTGATCGCCCTGCTGGGCAGGGCGGCGGACGGGCGCGACATCGACGGGATCTACCTCAGCGGGGACGGCGCTACGCATGCCATGGCGCTCTCGGCGGGGAAACAGCTCGGCGCGAAGGTCGAACTCCTCAACCCGCTCCGCAGGGTGAAGGTGAGGGGGCGACAACTCCGCAACGGTGACTTCGACGGCGTCGAACACCGGTTCGCCGCGGTCATCGGCTGCGCCCTCCGTAAGCAATGAGAATCATTTCCGGAACGCTCAGGGGAAGGAAGATCGCGGGGCCGTCGGGCTCCGGCCTCAGGCCGGCAACCGACAGGGTGCGGGAATCGGTCTTCAATATCCTGCAGAACAGGCTCGGCCTCTCCGGCATCAGCGTCCTCGATCTGTTCGCCGGGACGGGGAGCCTTGGTTTCGAGGCGATCAGCCGCGGGGCCGGCCTGGTCACGTTCGTGGACAGCGGCCGGGCCGCGGCGGGTCTCATCAGGAAAAATGCCGAGGCGCTAGGAATCACGGATCTCTGCGAAGTGGTCACGCAGGATGCAGTGGGGTTTATTTCGGGGAGAAACGGTATATTTCGGTTGATCTTTGCCGATCCCCCGTACGAATACCCCGCCCTGGGGCAGATCCCGCGGAGGATCCTCTCAGCGGGAATGCTGGAGCCGGGAGGATACCTGATCGTTGAGCACCGCCGGGGAACACTCTTCGAGCCGGCGTATCCACCGGAAGGGACGATTACCAGGAGGTTCGGCAACACCGAGGTGACATTTTTCACTCAACCGCCCGCGAACCCGGAGCGCGAACCGGAGGGGGAGACGGGCAGAGGAGAGCCGACAAATGAAAGGAGGAACACGGAGGATGAAAACCGCCCTCTACCCGGGGACGTTTGACCCGGTGACCTACGGGCACCTCGACGTGCTGGAACGGGCTGCAGATATTTTCGACCGCGTCGTCGTTCTGGTGGCCGCCAACAGCCAGAAGGAGCCGCTCTTCAGCGCCGACGAGCGTGTCGCGATGCTGCGCCGGTCGGTCCGCGGACGCCGGAACATCCGTGTCGATGTGTTCGACGGCCTGCTCGTCAGTTACGCGAAGCGGGCCGGCGCGACATCGATCGTGCGGGGATTGCGTGCGATTTCGGATTTCGAGTATGAGTTCCAGATGGCCCTGACGAACAGGAAACTCAACAGGAGGATCACCACAGTCTTCCTGATGCCCCATGAAAAATACACCTACCTCAACTCGAGCATCGTGCGGGAGATCTCGCGGCTCGGCGGGAACGTGAGCCAGTTCGTCCCGCCCCACGTCCGCCGTATGCTGACGTTGAAACACCGTCCGGGGACCAGGCGACGGTGACCGGCCTCTCCGCGAAAATCGCCTCGGTCGAGGAGTCCCAGACCCTCGCCCTCACGAAACAGGCCTCGCAGCTGAAAGCCCGCGGGGTGGACGTCGTGAGCCTGACGGCGGGCGAACCCGACTTCGCCACCCCCGAACACGTCAAGGAGGCGGCGATCCGGGCGATCCGTGATAACTTCACGCACTACACCCCCAACACGGGGATCCCGGAGCTCATCACCGCCATCAGGGAAAAGTTCGCCTCCAAAAACGGTCTCGAGTTCGGTCCGACGCAGATCCTGGTCTCGTGCGGGGCAAAACACTCCATCTTCAACGCCCTCCTGGCCATCTGTAATCCCGGTGACGAGGTCATCATTCCCGCCCCGTACTGGGTGAGTTACCCGGAGATGGCGAAAATCGCCGACGGCATTCCGGTGGTGGTCCCCACCACCCGCGAATCGGGGTTCAGGCTCACCCCCGATGCTCTGAGCGGCGCGCTGACCCGGCGGTCAAAGGTCCTGATACTCAACTCGCCTTCGAATCCGACCGGTTCGGTCTATTCGCGGACCGACCTCGAGGCCCTCGCCCCCGTGATCGAGTCTGCGGGCCTGTACGTCATTGCGGATGAGATTTACGAGAATATTCTCTACGACAATCTCAGCCACCACAGCATCGGGGCCATCGGCGCCCTGGCGGGCCGGGTCGTCACCGTGAGCGGCGTCTCGAAGGCGTACGCCATGACGGGGTGGAGGATCGGCTACATGGGCGGCCCGGCGGAGGTGATCGGCGCGGCGGCCAAGGTCCAGAGCCAGGCCACCTCGAATGCCAATTCCATCGCCCAGAGGGCGGCACTCGCCGCCCTGACCGGGCCGGACGACGACGTGCAACGGATGGTGACCGAATTCAGACGGCGGCGCGACCTCTTCATGTCGGCGCTCAACGCGATCCCGGGGATCGTCCTCGATCCCCCCGGGGGCGCCTTTTATCTTTTCCCGGATGTTTCGGCCTTCGTCGGCTCGCGTGCGGGCGACACCGTCATCGCCGGGGACATGCAACTGTCGGCGTACCTGCTCGATCAGGCGAAGGTGGCGGTGGTGCCGGGGACCCCGTTCGGCAGTCCGGGCTACATCCGGCTCTCGTACGCGTGTTCCGTTGCCGAGATCACCAAGGCCGCATCGCGACTCGCCGGGGCCTTCGCGGAACTCCATCACGACTAAACGGGAACCATGCCGACCTATCAGTATAAATGCAACGCGTGTCTTCACGAGTTCGAGGAATTTCAGAGCATGTCGGACGATCCGCTGGTGAAATGTCCGTCGTGCAATAAACGGAAACTCGTGCGGGTCATCTCCGGGGCGGGACTTGTTTTCCGGGGGAGCGGGTTTTACCTGACCGATTACAAGAAACGTGGAACGGCGTCCGACGGCACGGGCGATTCGAAACCCACACCTCCCGCGGAGAGTTCCGCTCCGGCGGACGGAAAAGCCGCCGCGAAGGGTGAAGGCGGGACCGGTGCCTCATCCCCGGGGGGCGGTGAAAAGAAGGAGAAACCGAAGAAACCCCCCACACGAAACACACCCTCCGGCGGTACCACCTGACCCACCCTGGATGGCGGGTGTCACAGCTTTCCCGCCACCACAACCGTGCCCTTCGCGAGGAATGCCCTTTCACCGGAGGCGGCGACACCTTCCACCACCACGATATAAATTCCTATCCCGGCTTTTCTGCCGTCATCGTCATACCCGTTCCAGACCACGGAGCTCGATTCCCCGATGTACGAACCGCGCGTCAGCGTCCTCACGGGCCGGCCATCGGAGTCGAAAATCCGGACGCGGACCACCGCGGACGGCCCTCCGGTCGTGAACCCGACGGTGGTCGCGTCCTCGAAACCGTCGCCGTCCGGTGAGAAGGGGTCGGGCCGGCACGTCACCCTGGCGGAATTCCCTGCGGGAGGCGCGTTCGAGAGCAGGTTGTGTCGTCCCGGGGTGCCGCCGGAAGGATCGGGGGAACTCCCCCAGTTCCAGGATTCATCCCCCGGGGATGCCGGGTCGATTTTTTCGAGCGACCTGCCGGAAGGATCATCCAGGGCCGGTGTGTGCCACGACGGGAGGTACTCGAGCCGGTCTACCACCCGTCCGGCGTCGTCGGTCAGGGCCAGGATGTCGCCCCCGTTGTTCAAAGTGAAACTGCGCATTCCGGTGACGACGCGCGCTGTAGCCGGGATCCCCGGATACTCACCGGGGAGGTCCGTCCCGGGAGAACAGAGAAGGTACCCGCCGGGGCCGAGGAAAAGCGTCCCGGGTGCGAGAGGATCCGAACCGGTATCGTCGTCGCTGTCGGAGAGGCGCCACGGCCCGACGTCGATCTCCTCCGCCGTGACGTTCAGCAGTTCCACGTACTCCGCGCGGCCGGGGAGGGGATCGTACATGATCTCGTTGATGACGACCGCATGGGGCCGGACCGGCATCCGGACGATCGCCGTCGCGCTGTCGTTCGACGCGACGAGGTCCCCTTCCGATTCACAGACCAGGAGAATGTCCACCGCTCGGCCCTGCGCGAGTTCAATGGTGAACTCAACGGGGACGGAGTCGCCGGGGGCGAGGGGCGCGATGGTCTCGTCGGAGAGGAAAACCCAGCCCGCGCCCGAATCGACCGCGGAGCTGAAACACCTGACCGTCGCTTCGGGGCCCTGCTCATACCCGTTGTTCCGGACGAGCCCCCTGAGGAGGACGCCGCCGGCAGGATCGGAAGCGTTCGGACCGTCGTCGGGAACCGACACCGAGAGGTCCCGTCCCGGGCTGCCCGTCACGACCAGATCGTCCAGTCGGATCGTCCCGGTCGCGCCGGTCCCGTTACCGTCGATCATCAACCGCAGGATGACCCCGGCGTCACCCCACGACGAATCGGGGAGAGGTACAAGGCGCGGGAGCACGAGGGAGTGCCCGGGGGGGTCCATCCTCCCGAAGATCTCGAAGGGTTCTCCCTGCCCGGTGGAAAACCCCGCCGTGACGGAGGAGTTGTGTGTGGAGGATCGGCGTTCGCTCCAGCCGAGGGAGACCCCGCGCCATCCTGACAGCCGAAGGGCGGGGAGCGTGATCCACTGTTCGACCGTCGCGTTGACGCTGACGACGGACATGCTCCCCGTTATCGCACCCGATGAAGTGCTGACGAAATCCCCCCCGGGGTCCCTCGCCCGGCTGGTCGACCACCCGGTGGGGATCGCGGGAGGAGAGAGGGTGTCGAACCCCTCCGCGTAGGGGAGCGGTACGGCCTGGGCTGTCGCCGCCGGAGCGGCGGGGCCCGCAAGAACGATGAGGCCCGATATGAGCGCAAGTGTCTTCAGGGGTCGATGGACCGGGAGAGTTCGTCGGATGGAGGCCGGGATCCGTACCCCCGAAAACTCACGAATTCCCACATGCCGTGCCAGTGGTCTGATACCCCCTTTTCCGGGCGGAAAGGGGCCCCGGGCGTCTTAGTGCATCTCCGGGCGGCGGACCGGAGGTGACAGGGATCATTTGATTGCAGACCGTTTTTTTTATATTTTGGGAACCAACTTTGAACCGGTTAAAATAACACCGATATGCCTTTTCCCGGGCCATCCAGATTGAGACTTCCAGCAGTCGGTCTCTCTCTTTTCCTCATCTGCACAATCGACCTGGAGGCAGGGGGTCCGGCGGGTCTTTCCCTTTCCGGCCCCGCACAGTCGTCCCTTTCAAGCCCGCTTTCGGTTTCCACACAAGTTCAGGACGAGATTGCGGACCCGGCACTCTCCCCCTCCCGGTGGTGGAGCCACCTCTACGGTGCGGGTTTCTACGACACGAGATGGGATGGATGGTTCCTTCAATCGTATTTCCAGCAGGGGTACGGGCTCGTCCCCGGCAATTCGCTGAGTCTCTACGGTATCGCCTCGCTGACGGCGGACAGCCGTTCGAGCGGGGCGGCGCCCGCGCCGGTGATCATCTCCGACAACGTGTTGCTTCTCGGAGCGGGTATCCGGTTCAGGCCGGTCCGCGAATTCTGGATCGACGTACAGGAAGCGCTCGCGGTCGACCTCATCGACCGCGACGGCGTATCGGGGACCCGGGGCGACTTCCGCGCGGTGGCCACCGCCGGGACGGGCATCTACCCGGATTTTCGCGTGCACGACGGGCTGGAGTCCCCGCTCACCCTGCTGGCGGATTTCTTCCTCTCCGCGGGTTACTATTCCCGGTATGAAAACGGCATCGCGTACGCCCAGGGACGGCTGGGATTCAGGGCGGCGGAAGTCTCGCGCGCATTCCTGGACCTCTATCTCCGCGCCGAC
>QJVY01000031.1 GCA_003235555.1 Ignavibacteria bacterium
GGCGCAGGCCGGTCGGGGTTTTTTTTGCCCTCACCCCCTCCTGCCGCGATTGACCCGATTTTCCGCCGGACACCTCTGGCGCCCGAATCCCCGAATTTCTTACATTCAGTGATCATGGAATTCCTCCTCATGTTCCCTCCCCCGTTCCGCCGTACAGCGCCGGCCCTGACGCTGCTGATCGCGCTCGCGGTCCCCGCGATGTCACAGCAGGGGTGGGAGCATCTCGGCCCCGACGACGGACTGGCCCAGAGTTTCATCGGGGCGGTGATGCAGGACAGCCGGGGCTTCCTCTGGTTCGGTACGATGCACGGGTTGAGCCGCTACGACGGGTACCGGTTCCGGAACTATTACAACGACCCCTCGGATTCCCTCACGATCAGGCCCGAACTCGTCACCGCGATGCACGAGTGTCCCTCGGGGGCCATCTGGATCGGTTTCCTCACGGGTCAGATCGACATCTTCGACAGAAATACGGAGCGGTTCTTCCATCTCCCGGAATCCTTCGGGGGAAAACACGAAGCGGGAATGCTGGGGGACATCGCCGAGGACCCGACCGGAGACCACTGGTGCTCGCTCACAAACGGGGTGCTCCACATCGAGTCGGCGTCGGGTACGGGGCCCGGGGGGGACGGTTCCGTGGGGCGGTTCGCCCCGGGGAGGACGTTCTTCACTCCCCTGCCGTCTCAACAGTTCGGGAATCTCGTGAAGGACGGCTCGGGAGGGGTATGGATATTCGACGGAGGATCGATCCGGCGTCTCGACCGGCCCGCTTCTCCTGTGGATATCGCTTCATCCGGATTCAGGCGGGACCCTCGTATCGACGGATTCACACCCCTGGCCGATGGTTCCACCCGGTTCGTGGCCATGGACGAAGAAGGGATCTGGCGTTGCGGTATCGACCCCGTGTCGGGGACATTGTCCAGGAAACTGGTCAGCTCCCGCATGGGGTCGGGAACCAATGACGTGGTCAATTTCACCGACAGTACGGGAATGGTCTGGTACCTCAGGATGGGCACTCTCCTCGGGGTAGATCCGGAAGGGAAGCGGCCGTTGAAATTCATATCCGCGCCTCCCAGGTCGTTCAGGTCGCTGTGCATCGACGAGGGCGGGAACTTCTGGTGCGGGACGACGGGCTGGGGTGTGTACAAATACGTCCCGTCGGATGAGAGGTTCGGCCTGCGAAGCGGCGGCTCTTTCTACGAGCTGGCGGAACAGGCAGTGAAGGAACGCGGGTTCCCGCCCAGCCGCGAGGTTGCCGATCCGGTTGTCTCCGAGGCCTACGGATTTTCCGTTTCCCGCGACCGAGAGGGGCGGTTATGGTACCTGGGAGATTATTTCCCCCATGCGTACAAATCCGACCTCTTCTACTATGATCCCCGCACCCGGGAAACCCGCGCGTTCACGCGTAATCCGCCTTCCGTCGAATGGTCTCCGGGAACAATCCCGTTTTCGCAGCAGCTGAAACATTTTGAGGACGAATCGGGGCTCCAGTGGTTCATCGGTCCCGGGGCCATGTTTACGATCGATCCCCGAACCCGCAGGGTGGAGCGGTTCACCGCGGGTGAGGCGGCCCTTGAACCCTTCGCACCCGGAGATCTCCCTCAAACCGTGCATCAATACCAGGCACCCCTGAAGGATCCCGACGGATCGATCTGGTTCAGCGACTATCCCGACGGTCTGTGCAGGCTCGATCTCCTCTCCCGGTCGCTGACCCGGTTTCGTCACGCGGCGGGGGATTCGACGTCGATCAGTTCGGACCTCGTGCTCTCACTGGTGAACGACCCCGCTGAACCGGCGGGGGTCCTCTGGGCCGGCACCGAAGGCGGCGGGCTCAATCGCGTCGAGAAATCAACCGGCCGCGCGGTAAGGATTACGACCCGGGACGGCCTGCCGAGCAACGTCATCTACTCGGTCTTTTCCGACTCCGACGGAAACCTCTGGATGAGCACGAACCAGGGGATCTGCCGCTACCGGCCGGGCCCGGCGGAGGTCCGGTATTACGACCTGGAGGACGGCCTCCAGGGGATGGAATTCAACCGGTACAGCAATTACCAGTCGGAGAGCGGGAGGATCTACATGGCGGGGACCGGCGGCCTCAACGTCTTCATGCCGGACGATATCGTCCAGAACCCGCACCGGCCGAAGGTCGTGTTCACCGATCTCCGGATCAACGGATCGTCGGTGTCGCGGTGGGAGACGGAATCACCCCTCGAGCGGGAGATCAGCGAGACGGAGGAAATCCGGCTGCCGTACGAGAAGAACACGCTGACACTCGAGTTCGCCTCCCTCGATTACACGAATACCGGGCGGAACAAATATTCCTACCTGCTGGAGGGGTACGCCGACGAGTGGACGAAACCCTCGACGCAGAGGACCGCGACGTTCACGAACCTTCCCCCGGGAGGGTACACGCTGCGGGTGCGGGGGAGCAACAACGACGGACTCTGGGATCCTGAAGGGTCCACGATGCTGATCACCGTCCTTCCGCCATGGTACCGGACGTGGTGGGCCTACTCGCTCTACGCGGCGTTCTTCATCTCCGGGTTGGTCCTCTTCCGGAGGTATGATCTGAAGCGTATCAGGCTGAAGGACCAGCTCGACCTCGAGGTGTCCCGGGCCGAGCAGTTGAAGGAGGTGGACAAGCTCAAGATGCAGTTCTTCCAGAACATCAGCCACGAGTTCCGGACGCCGCTGACGCTGATCCTGGGGCCGACCGAGAAACTCCTCGCCGCGTCACCCGCCGCGGATCCCCGCAGCCGGGACCTGAGGTTCATGCGGAGGAACGCCCGGCGGCTCCTGCGGCTGATCAACCAGCTCCTCGACATATCAAAAATAGAGGCCGGGGGCATGCGCCTCCGCGCCCGGAAGGAGGACATCATCGGATTTCTCCGGGGGCTGACCATGTCGTTCCAATCCCTTGCGGAGAGGAAGGACATTTTTCTCGACATCGAAACCGACCTGCGCCACCTCGAGGTGTATTTCGACCGCGAGAAACTCGAGAAAATCGTCATCAACCTCCTCTCGAACGCCTTCAAATTCACGCCGGACCATGGCGAGGTTGTCGTCACCGTTTCCGTGGTGTCGCCGGCCGCCGTCCCGCTCCGGTCCAGCGGGGGCGGGGAGTGGGTGGCGATCGCCGTACGCGACACGGGGGTGGGAATCTCCGCGGATAAAATCCCCCACGTATTCGACAGGTTCTACCAGGTGGACGGGGCATCCACGAGGACACACGAGGGAACGGGAATCGGCCTCGCCCTGGTGAAGGACCTCGTAACCCTCCATCACGGCACGGTTTCCGTGACGAGCGAGCCGGGGAAAGGAAGTATCTTCACGGTCTTCATCCCCGCGGGGGAGGAGCACCTGGGTGCGGAGGAGATCGGGGGGGTCGCTGAGCGGGAGGCGAACGGGGAAGCCGGAGGCCAAAACGACCGGGAGATTTCCGGCGGGATCGACCTTGCGGAAACGGACCCGGACGAAGGGGAAGGACCCGCGTTGACCGGGACTGTCGAAAGGGGGAGCATGAATGCCGACAGGCACGTCCTTCTCGTGATCGAAGACAACAGGGACGTCCGCGCGTACGTCCGGTCCTACCTCGAATCGTCGTACACGGTCCTGGAGGCGGTCGACGGAGCCGCGGGCATTGAGGCTGCCAGGTCGGCCGTGCCCGACCTGATCATTTCGGACGTGATGATGCCCAATATCGACGGGTACGAGGTTTGCCGCCGCCTGAAGACCGACGAACTGACCAGCCACATTCCCGTCATCCTCCTGACCGCGAAGGCGGGGAAGGAGGACAGGATAGGCGGGCTGGAGACCGGCGCCGATGACTACCTCGTGAAACCGTTCGACTCCTCGGAGCTCCTGGTCCGGGTGCGGAACCTCATCGAGACGAGGAAAAAACTCCGCGAAAAATTCGGGAGGGAGCTCATGTCACTCCGGCCCGGCGAGATCGCGGTAGCGTCCGCCGACAAGGCCTTCCTGAAGAAGGTCGTGGACGCCGTGGCGGCAGGCATGGCGGACGAACGCTTCGACGTCACCGCCCTGTCGGAGGCCGTCGGCCTGGGCCCCCGCCAGCTCCACCGGAAGCTCCGGGGCCTGGCGGACACCTCCCCGGTCGATTTCATCCGGACCTACCGGCTGCGCAGGGCCATGGACCTCCTCCGGAAGGATTCCAGTACCATCGCCGAGATCGCGTATTCCGTAGGTTTCGGGAGCCCCGCCTATTTCACCAGGTGTTTCCAGGAACAGTTCGGAATGACCCCCACCGAAGCCCGCACTTCCCGGGAAGGGTAACTCCTCACACCAAAAGAATCCCCCTCCCGGTCCCCGGCATCAAAATCCTCTATATTCCGAGCGGAAAGTCCGATTTGTCATAGGATTTGTCCGGTTTCTGATAGGTACTCCCATCCCTTTTTTCGTTCATTCGTGGGAAGTCCACCACCCCATCAAGGAGTCCATCATGAAACGCGTTCTGATCGTTTGCCTCGCCATCTTCGCATCCCGGGCGGTTGTCACGGCCCAGATTCCCCGCCTCATGAACCACCAGGGTTATATCGCGGACAGCACGGGGACCGGCGTGACCGGTACCCTGCCGATGACATTCCGGTTCTTCGCTGATTCGACGGGAGGATCCGCAGTCTCCACTGAAAATTTTCCCGGTGTCAACCTGACCAAGGGGGTCTTCAGCGTGAACCTCGACGTCTCCGTCCTGGCTTTCGGATCGCAGTACTGGCTGGAGACGGAAGTGGACGGTTCCACCCTCTCCCCGCGGACCCGGCTCACGAGCGCGCCGACAGCCATACGCTCGGTGGTGGCGGAATCGACCCTGACAGTCACCGACAACGCGATCACCTCGGCGAAAGTGCTCGACGGTACGCTACAGCGCACCGACGTTCAATCCGCCTTCAAGGCCCCCTACGCGGACACCGCCGATTACGCGAAGGCCGCGTTCCCCGGGGCGGACGGATTCACCGATGACGGTGCCGTCGTGCGGTTGACAACCTCTACGGACAAGGTGGGAATCGGGACGGCGAGCCCGTCGAGAGAGCTGGAAGTGATCGGCGACGTCATGGTAACCGACACGATTTTCGGGAACAAGGTCAAGATCTCCGACGGGACGCAGGGGAGCGGAAAGATTTTGACCTCCGACGGTAACGGCCTGGCCAGCTGGTCCTCCCCGGGGCAGGCTGGTTTCCCATCGGGAGCGGAGGGACAGGTGATGAGGTACAGCGGCTCTGAATGGGGGGCCACTTCTGACGTGTCTATCGATACCAACGGGAGGGTCGGCATCGGCACCACGAGCCCGGCGCACAGGCTGGAGGTAAACGGCGACGCGAAGGTCGGCGGCACGCTCACCGCCTCCGCCGTTTCGAGCAACAGTCCGTTGTTGTTGCAGACCGACGGTACGACAAGGATTTTCGTGGACGACAGTGCCGGCCTGGTGGGAGTGGGGACACTCACCCCGACGCACCGCCTCGAGGTGAGCGGGAGCGCGGCGGTCTCAGACACGGTCTACGCCAATAAAGTTAAAATAGTCGACGGCTCGGAGGGAAGCGGAAAGATCCTGACATCGGACGGGTCCGGCATCGCGAGCTGGCAGTCCCCCGGGCAGGCGGGTTTCCCCTCGGGGTCTGAGGGACAGGTGATGAGATACAGCGGTTCGGAATGGGGGGCCTCTCCCGACATGTCCATCGATACGAACGGCAGCGTAGGGATCGGCACGACGAGCCCCTCACGGAAACTCGAGGTCGTCGGCAGCGCGAAGGTCAGTGACACCCTCTTCGCCTCGAACCTCTCGAGCAACAGCCCGTTGCTGTTGCAGACCAGCGGCACGACGAGGGTCTTTGTGGACGACAGCGCCGGGCTGGTAGGCGTCGGGACGTTGACGCCTTCACACCGCCTCGACGTCAGCGGGAGCGCGGCGGTTTCGGATACGCTCTACGGCAACAAGGTGAAGATCGCCGACGGAACACAGGGGAACGGGAAGATCCTGACTTCGGATGGATCGGGCGTCGCGAGCTGGCAGTCACCCGGGCAGGCGGGGTTTCCTGCCGGGAGCTTCGGACAGACGATGCGCCACAGCGGTTCCCAATGGGTCTCGAATTCTTTACTGTTCAACAACGGGATCAATATCGGTATCGGAGTGACTTCGCCAGTCAACAAACTGGACGTTGAAGGTGCGATGGTCGTGGGCTCGGTCTACTCCGGCACGAGCGCCGCCCCGTCGAACGGTTTACTGGTCCAGGGGCCCGTGGGTCTTGGAACCGCCTCGCTGGCGCCTTACGCAAGCCTCCATGTACTCACCCCCGTTAATGGCGGGGCATTCAAGGTCCTGGATTATCCCGTTGGAACAGGGCCCGCCGCGGGCACGCAGCTGATGTCGGAATTCGAGTCCACGCTCGGTTATGGACCGCAGGTCCGCTTCACCGGCGTGGGTGCGGGCTTCATTGACGTCGGCCAGAATGCCGCGGGTGATTTTGTCGTGGAAGGGGACGACGATGCCAGGCTCGTGGTCACCAACGGAGGTAACGTCGGCGTCGGGGCCTCCACCCCGATCGCGGCGCTCCAGGTT
>QJVY01000225.1 GCA_003235555.1 Ignavibacteria bacterium
GATCGAACCGCAGTACTACAACCTCCTGACGAAGGTCCAGACGGCGATCAGGAAGTTCCCCAGGTCCGAAATCACCATCGAGGGGCACACCGACGCGATCGGCACCGACGAGGTGAACCAGAAACTCTCCGAGAGCAGGGCCCTCGCGGTCGCGGAATACCTCATGGCCAACATGGGTGTCGAGGTCCCCGTCAACTCGGAGGGGTACGGGGAAAGCCGGCCGCTCGCCACCAACGAGACGCCCGAGGGACGGGCCAAGAACCGCCGTACGGACGTGGTCATCACACCCATCTGGTAGAGGGAACCACACCGCCCGCCCCCGCGGAGGCGCCCCGTGCCGGCGGGGAGAGTGAACACACGATCTCCCTGGCCAGGGCGAACCTGGCCGGCCTCCCGCTCTTTCTGGTGATGATGGGGGCCGCCGTATTCCCCTACATCCGGACGAACGGCCTGGCGGCGTTCGCGACGGGCGTGCGGGGATTCACCGACCTCCTCGTGCTCGTACCCTGGATCGTCGCCGGCACCCTCGCGCACGAAACCCTGCACGGCGTGGGCTGGATCGCGGCCGGAGGGAAGAGTTTCCGTTCCGTGAAATTCGGATTCCACTGGAAGACGCTGACCCCGTACGCCCACTTCACCGAACCGATCACCGCGAAGGCCTACCGGATCGGCATCGTCCTTCCGGGGATCGTCGTGGGCCTCCTCCCCGCGGTAGCGGGATACGCGTTCCAGGACCCCCGGTTCATCCTCTTCGGTGCGTTGTTCCTCGGGGGTGCGGCCGGCGACCTGCTGGGGCTCTGGGCCACGAGGAAGATACCGCCGGCGACCCTGGTCCTCGACCATCCGTCGCGCGTCGGTTGCACCGTATGGACACAGCCGGAGGAGGTGTCATGATAAAATTACGCACCGGGGAGGACGGATGAACCCTGCCGACCTCCGGGGAGGGTCCCGCCGTTCCCTCTACGCCGCGGTCGCCCTGATTCTCACCGCGGCCGCGCTGTTGCCGACGCTCAAGAACGGGTTCACGACGTGGGACGACCCGTTGTATATCCTGGAGAACCCGTTGATCCGGAGCCTCTCCCCGGAGAGCGTGGCAGCGATTTTTTCAACCCCCTCGTACGCGGGAAACTACCACCCGCTGACGCTGTTGCTGAATGCGGCCGAGTACGCGGTCTTCGGCACCTCGCCCCTCGGGTATCACCTCGTCAGCCTCGTTCTCCATCTCGGGGTCGTTTATCTCGTGTTCCTCCTCGTCCGCCGGCTCACCGCTTCGGACCTCACGGCGTTCGGCGTCTCCCTCCTCTTCGGCGTCCACCCGCTGCATCTCGAGCCGGTCGCCTGGGTGGCGGACCAGAAGGACCTCCTCTACTCGCTCTTCTACGCGGGCGCGCTGATCGGCTATCTTCGGTCGAGGGAGGCCGGGGGAACGAAGGGGTTCGCCCTGTCGACCGTTCCCCTTTTTGTCGCGTCCCTCCTTTCGAAGGGGCTGGCCGTGACGCTCCCCGTCTCGCTCCTCCTCGTGGAGTACCATGTCGCGGGGAAGATCGAAAAGGCCAGGCTGCTCCGGCTCGTGCCCCTCTTCGCCCTCTCGCTCCTGTTCGGCGTCCTGGCGGTCTATTCGCAGAACCTCTCCGGAGCGATCACCGACCTCCCCTCGGAAACCATCATCGATACGATCCTCTACGCGTCGGCGGGGTTCGTGAGTTACATCGTGAAACTCCTCGTGCCCTACGGCATCTCCCCCTATTACCCCTACCCGGAGAACATCCCCGGAGAGTTCTGGGCGTACGCCATCCTCGCGCCGGGCCTGATGGCCCTTTCCTGGGTGTACCGGAAACAGTCCCCCCTCCTCTTTTTCGGGGTGGGGTTCTTCACGGTGACGATCCTCCCCGTACTGCAGATAGTGCAGGTGGGCAACGCGATGATGGCCGACCGGTACGCCTACCTCCCTTCGATCGGGATCTTCCTCATCGTGGTGGACCGGATGGTACGGGCGGCGGACCACCTCGGGAAAAAATTTTCGGCGGGGAGGATCGTGGGGGCCGCGACGGGGGCCGTCTACGCGGTCACGCTCGCGGCGATGACCTTCTCACTCGGGGGGATCTGGCGGAACGGCCTGACGATGTGGGATCGCGTCGTGGAACGGTACCCCGCCGGTGCGAAGGGATATTTCAACAGGGGGTACGCCGCCCACACCCTCGGAAATTATTCGCAGGCCGTGGCGGACTACGACAGGACCCTCTCGATCGATCCCGCCTATCCCTACGGGCGTCTCAACCGGGGGATTTCCCTCCTGATGCGCGGGGACCAGCGCGGGGCCCTGACCGATTTCAACGCGGAACTCGGGGCCCACCCCGGCGAGCCTCTTATACTCCTCTGGAGGGGCACGCTCTATTCTTCCGTTTCCGACTACGAGCAGGCGGCTGCCGATTTCACCGCCGTCCTCGACAGCGAACCGGACAACTACGATGCGGTCATCCGCCGGGCCCTGACCTACACCTTCCTCAAACGCCTCCCGGAGGCGCTGACGGACTACTCTTCGGCCATTGCCCTCAGGCCCTCCGAATTGGATTTATATTCGGACCGCGGGAACATCCTGGCGGCCATGGGCCGGTACGACGAGGCGATCGGGGACTATTCCACGTTCCTCCGGTCCCGCGGCGCGGACCATGACGTTCTCTACCGGCGGGGAATCGCCTACCACCTGAAGGGGGAAACATCGACCGGGTGTGCCGACCTCGAGCGCGCGTCATCGCTCGGATCGGCCGCCGCCCGCAACGCACTCGTGGAAATCTGCGGAAAGTAATCCCGTCACATCGGGATTCTCCCTTCTTCCGGCGCGGCAATCGGGCCACGACGGTCCGGGCCGGCTTGACATTGCCGGCCGGATGCCCTACCTTTTAGTATCTCAAAATCAGTTAAATCAGCCCGATTCTCCACGCCCTTTTGCACCCACCGTTGGAGGGGACAGAATATGACTTTTGACAGAACCCGCCCGGCACCAGTGACCAGATTGCTCACCATTTTTTCAGCCATAGTTGTACCGATCACCTTCATGATCGTTACGCCGGAGGTACGCGCCTCGGGCCCACAGGATGCTCAGAAACGGGTCCGCACCTCCCCGATCCAGCGTGCAATGGAGGCAAACGCCCAGATGCGCGAACTCCAACGGCGCACCGGACTGGCGAAGGGGAACACCGACGGCCTCACGGCGGTGCGCGACAGGGTGGGCATCGAACTGAACGATGCGTCGAAGACCTCTTCCACCGTGTTCTTCTACGACAAAATGGAGGCCGGGGTCAACGGCTGGACGACCGCCCTCTACGGCGGCGCGACCGACGACATCTGGCACCAGACGACCGTCGACGCCAGCTCCCCGACGCACAGCTGGTGGCCGGGAATCGACGGCCAGGCCGACTACTGGACGGGCAGGCGGATCAACACCGCCGCGATCACCCCCGCGATCGATCTCACGGCCGCGGGCGCCCCGCTGACACTGCTCTTCACGGAGAACATCTACACCGAACGGGGATGGGACTACTGCATGGTGGACGTCTCCACCGACGCCGGCGCCAGCTGGACCCCCCTGAGGGGCGTCTACGGCACCGCGCCCACCGGTGACTCGGAGGGCTGGCGGATCACCACTCTCGACATCTCGGCCTACGCCGGTTCCACGGTCAACATCCGGTTCTACTTCGACACCGGGGACACCCTGTACAACACCTTTCCCGGGTGGTTCGTCGACGACGTGATGGTGTTCGACCAGGGAGGTCTGATCACCGGAAAAAGTTTCTTCGACGTCAACAGCAACGCGGCGAAGGACCCCGGCGAACGGGGCATCATCGACTGGAAGATCACGGCCGACGGACCGGTGAGCCTGACCACGAAAACGAATTACCACGGCAGGTACTGGCTGACGGTCCCCCTCGGCGACTACACCGTCTCCGAGGAAGCGAAGGGGGGATGGACGCAGACCGCCCCCCCGGGGGGGACGTGGTTCATCTCGGTGCTGACGGCGGACACCGTGGCGAGCGGCGTCCATTTCGGGAACTGGCGACAGGCGAGCTGGATCTACGGCGTGAAGTTTCACGACCTGAACCAGAACGGATTCCAGGACGGCGGGGACACGCTGCTCGGCGACTGGAAGATCACGCTTGCGGACACCAACAACGTCCGGATCCGGTATGATGTCACCGACTCGCTCGGCGAATACGGGCTGCCGGTCTTCGAACCGGGCACTTACATCGTCCGGGAGAAGGACAAGCCCTTCTGGATCCAGACCTATCCCCCCACTGAGCACTATACCATCACGATCCCGAACCTGACCACCGTCCTCACGACCGGGGACTTCGGCAACTACTATTCCGACTCGGCGAACTCCGTCTTCGGGCGCAAGTTCGACGACGTCAACCGCAATGGGGTCTACGATCTCCACGAACCGGGCGTCCCGGGCTTCGAAATGAAGCTCGGCGGGACGCGGAGCAAGTTCAGGATCACCGACGACAGCGGCTACTACAGTTTCACGGGGCTTCCGCAGGGGGTGTACAGCGTCAGGGAAACCAACCAGGACGGCTGGTGGCCCTCGTTGCCGGCCCTCCCCGAAACGACCTACCTTTTCTTCCTCTCGGCGGGCGTCTACGTCGATTCGATCAACTTCGGCAACTACCAGATCGTGCCGGGTTCGATCAGCGGAACGAAATGGAACGACCTGAACGACAACGGCGTCAAGGACGGCGGGGAACCGGGGATCGCGAACTGGAAGATCAACCTGACCGGGAAGGCGACGGCCAGCGTCTTCACCGACGTCAACGGGGACTATACCTTCCCCGGCCTCTGGCCTGGCTACTATTCCGTCAGCGAAACGTGGAAGCCCTTCTGGCGGCAGACCTATCCGGCGGACCTCGGGACGCATTCGGTGTTCATCGGGCCCGAACAGGACCTGACCGGAATCAATTTCGGCAACACCTCGGACAGCACGTTTTCGACCACCTTCCGCACGTTCCGGTACGACAGCCTCGCGCTCGGGAAGGACCAGAGGGGCAAAGCGAAACCGGTGAAGGTGAGGCCGGACAGGGTGGAATTCTCACTGATGTTCATCAACGCCGAACCCACGTCGGTGAGCGAGATCTTCATCAAGTTCACGAATTCCATACTCGATTCGCTCACGGTCAGCAGGCCCGGCATCCTCCTCCAGGCGTCGAAGAACAAGATTGCCACTTTCACGCTCACCACGCCGATGGCGGTGGGTGAGACGCTGTTCGTCTCCGGGTTCGGCAAAAAAGCCGTGCCGCAAAACGTCCGGAGATGGTTCTGGACCCGGTCCGACCTCGTCCGGGGACCGGTCCATTACGGCGGGACGTTCCTCCTGAACGTGCTCCGCTACCCGATGCCCAACACCTTCAACCTGCTCGAAGTGGTCGCCCCCGGCCTGCGCGTGGGGCTCGGCGGGCCCCACACCGTGCTGCACCGGAACTGGCGGGCCCTCAAGCGCTCGATCCTCGAACGGGGGGACAGGCTCCACATCGGGTCGCCGCGCTGCCTCGACCGGTTCGAGGGAGGTTCCCAGCGGCCCATCAGCCGGGAGAGGCGGTACCTCCTGCCGAAGCAGCACAATAACGCGCTCTTCGGGGAGGCCATCGCGCTCAAGGTGAACGTCCGCGGCAGCGACAACCTGTACATGCCCCCCGGCTTCGGCGACCTCGTTTACGACGAGGGGACCGGCGGAGCGCTCCCCCTCAACGGGATGAGTGTGCGGGAGATCTCCGGCCTGCTCGACAAGTACATGTCGGCGTTTTCGGACACGGCCTTCTTCCCCTCCTGCACGATGATCCCCGAGTGGGCTGGCCTCGACGTGGACACCCTCTACGACCGCATCGTGCGCATCAACACGTCGTTCTCGGGACCGATCGACACGGTGAGTTTCCAGGGGGGCCTGATGTTCACCGGTGTGGCGAACATCGACAGCGTCCCCTACCTGCGGCTCGACACCTCCACGGCGATGAGGCCGCGGATCGCTCACGAGGCGATCTGGGCCGACCTCCCGGAGGAGTTCGAACTCTCGCAGAACTACCCGAACCCCTTCAATCCCACGACGACGGTTGAGTACTATCTCCCCGGGGACAGCTACGTGTCGGTGTACATCTACAACACGCTGGGGCAGGAGGTCGCGAGGCTCCTCGACAACGAACTGCAGGAGGGCGGGTACCAGGAGACGATGGTCGAAGCCTCCGGCCTCAGTTCGGGGATCTACTTCTACCGTCTGGCCGCCCGGACGATCGGCGACCCGGAGGAGGGTGAGGCGGCCCGGAGCTTCTCGATGGTGAAAAAGATGGTGGTGATGAAATAAATTTCCCTCTAAAACGGCGATGCCGGGAGGACCCCCTCCCAGCATCGACAACCGTCACGGGCCCGGCCGCTCCGACCGGGCCCGTGTATGTTACCAGCGTTTCTCGATGAGTTTTTTGAGCGTCGCCTCGTCCTTCCCGAGCAGCATCTTCATGTAATCCCCGTTCACCGTCGCCACGATGATCTCCC
>QJVY01000053.1 GCA_003235555.1 Ignavibacteria bacterium
TAAAAACATCATCATCGAGGAATTGAGTTGACGACAGGGCGTGCGGTGACCGAAGGAGGGAACGGGGAGGGGATGGCCGGATCGAAAGGACCCGCGTGGAAGGAGATGACCCCCCGGGAAATCGTCCGCGAGCTGGACCGCTATGTCGTCGGGCAGGACGCGGCAAAAAAATCGGTGGCCATCGCGATCAGGAACCGGTGGCGCCGCCAGCAGACCCCGGAACCGCTGCGCCAGGAAATCATGCCGAACAACATCATCATGATCGGGCCGACAGGGGTCGGGAAGACCGAAATCGCCCGGAGGCTCGCGCGCCTGGTGAACGCCCCCTTCATCAAGGTGGAAGCCACGAAGTACACCGAGGTCGGATATATCGGCAGGGACGTGGAATCGATCATCCGGGACCTGACGGAGTTCGCCGTGAACATGGTGAAGGCGGAGAAGGCGGTAGAGGTGAGGGAAAAGGCCTCCGCCCAGGTCGAAGAGCGGATCCTGGAGATCCTGGTCCCGTCACCCCGGCATCGGGTGACGGAGCCGGGAGGCCCCGGCGAGGGGCCCCCGAGGGAGGACCCTTCCTCCACCCGCGAAAAATTCAGGGAGAAATACCGAAGGGGCGGGCTGGACGACCGACTCATCGAGCTGGAGGTCACCGCAACCCAGATGCCCTCCATGCAGGTTCTCGGACCGGTGAACATGGAAGAGATGGGGGTCAATCTCCAGGAGATGTTCGGGAACATCCTTCCGAAAAAATCCCGGAAGAGGAAAATGAGCGTCTCGGAGGCGAGTGGCCTCCTGATGCAGGAGGAAATCCAGAAACTCATCGACACCGAGGCCGCCGTCAGGGAGGCCGTTGACCGCGTGCAGGAGAGCGGCATCGTTTTCCTGGACGAAATCGACAAGGTGGCGGGAGACAAGGGGCGACAGGGGGGGCCGGACGTGTCGCGGGAGGGGGTCCAGCGGGATCTCCTGCCGATCGTGGAGGGGACCACCGTGCTCACCAAGTACGGCATGGTGAGGACCGACCATGTGCTGTTCATCGCCTCCGGCGCTTTCAGTGTCTCGAAGCCCTCCGACCTCATCCCCGAGCTTCAGGGCCGCTTCCCGATCCGGGTTGAGCTCGCCAGCCTGACGGAGGATGACTTCGTCAAAATCCTGACGGTCCCCCGCAACGCGCTGATCAAACAATATATGGCGATCCTCGCGACTGAAGATGTGACCCTCGAATTCACGGACGGGGGGATCGGGGAAATCGCCAGGACGGCGGCGCTGGTGAATGAGCAGGTGGAAAACATCGGAGCGCGGAGGCTGCACACCATCATCACGACGCTCCTGGAGGAACTCCTCTTCGAGGCGCCCGAGCGCCATGCGGGGGAAACCATTACGGTGACAAAGGAACTCGTCGAGGAGAAGCTCAGCTCGATCGTGCGGGACCGGGACCTCAGCCGGTACGTGCTCTAAACCGCGGCGGAGTTCCCGCAGGCGGGACTCCTCCCGGATTCAGCCCTTAGTGGACCTTGTCGCCCCCCTTGATGGGTGGCTGGAAACCGAAGTGCCCGGCCGACGGTTCCCCATGCATTTTGATCTCCCCGAACGATTTTTCGAATTTCTCGATGTTCTCGCGGAGCGCGTTGAGGAGGAGTTTCGCATGCTGGGGGGTGGTGATCACGCGGGCGTGCACTTTCGCCTTGGGGATGCCCGGTAGGACTCTCGTGAAATCGATCACGAACTCCGCCGGGGAGTGTGTGATGATCGCGAGGTTCGAATAGATACCCTCCGCCTCCTTCTCCCCGAGCTCGATATTGATCTGCTGTTGCGGTGTTGACGGAGCTGCCATTCTTCCCCCCGTTATTTTTTCCGGAGTTCGTCCGATTTCGTAATTGCCGCCTGGGCCTCCTTGACCATGCCGGCGTTCGCGTAGGCCGATCCGAGAGCGTCCCACACGTTCGGATCCATCGGCTTGAGTTCGGTGAGCTTTTTGAAATACCCCACCGCCTTCTTGAAGTATTCGACGTAACGCTTGTCATCGCTCGATGCCCTGGCATCGTCGGATTGCGCAGCGCGTTTCATCCTGTCGGCGATCTGGAGGTTCGCCGTGCCAGCGTTCTGGAGGGCGAATTCGTAGGTCGGATCCACCTCCAGGGCCGCGTCGAAATGCGGAAGAGCCTCCTCGAGTTTGCCCGATTGCATCAGGAGCACGCCGAGGTTGTACTGGTAGTCCCGGTTTTTCGGGTCCTTCTTCAGTCCCTCCTCCATGAGGGGGATCGCCTCTGTGGCCCGCCCGAGCTTGATATAGATGTCGATCATCGCGTTCATGATGTCGGGATCGTCAGGGGAGGACTCGCGTGCCCGGCCGAGATACTCGAGCGCGTTGTTGTAGTTCTGCATCGCCCCCGCCTCGTCCGATCTGGCCTTCAGATCGTCCCCCACCTCCATGTAGATCGAGATCAGGGAGTTGAGGACGTCCGGGTCGGCGGAGATCTCATGGGCCTTCCGGAGGTAAGGGAGGGCAGCGTCGGTCCTGCCGTCGGCCTGGAGGGCGATCGAGGCGTTCTTGTAGGGGAGGAGACTGTCCGGGAGGATTTTGATCGCCAGGTCGTACATCTGGACGGCCTGGGTCCGCAGGGATGATTTCTGGTCATCCGGCGCATTGATGCTCCGGTTGAAGAGTTCCACCCCGGCGTTCAGCGACGTCTGCCAGGCGTAGGTTTTTTTGTTCCTGATCTGTTCGGCGAAATCGGGTGTCGCCGCCGTCGCCTTGTCGCAGGCGTACACCATGTTCTCGAAATCGGTCGTCACCTGGGCGTAATTTTTCAATTCGAGGCTCTTGACTCCCTTCCGGAGGCGCACTTCGGCGAGGTCGTGCCAGGCCTCTCCGTTGGACGGATTGTTCTCGACTTCTTTCAGGAGCGCCGTCTCCGCCGCGTCCCACTCTTCGCGCTGCATGTAGAGTTTCGCGCTCGTCGACTCGGCAGATCCGCACTGGAACCCGGTAACCATCAGGGAGGTGCAGACAACCGCGATGAAGGTTACGATCGAAAGGTTTTTCATGGATTCTCCTGTGAAATGGTGTCGGGATCGGGTGGTAATTTCGGGCTCAATATACGGATTGGACCGGTGAATATCAACTGTCCAATCCCTTCAATCTTTGCATATTGGAGGGATTTTTGGTATAGTGTTCCGCTGAACTTTTTATCCGCAACCCTCTCCGATGAAACGGTGTGAATTCTGTTCGATCATCCGGGGCGAAGCTCCCGCCGAGGTTCTCTTCAGGAACGACAATGCGATCGCGATTCTGGACATCCGTCCCATCCATTTCGGGCATGTCCTGGTCCTGCCGATCCGGCACGTGGAAACGTTTATCGACGTCCCCGCGGCGGAGTGCGAGGGGCTGACGAGGGCCCTCCAGACCGTCACCCGGGCGGTTGTGCACGCCCTCCGGCCGCCGGGATTCAATGTTTTTTCGAACAACGGCCGGGCGGCGGGGCAGTCGGTTTTCCATTTCCATTTTCACATCACCCCGAGATACGCGGACGACAACATCAAGTTTATTCTCCAACTCAAAAAATATCAACAGGACGAAATGTCCGAATACGGCAGGAAGATCCGGCACGCGATCGACCCATCGGCCGTCCCCACTCAACCAGGAAGGTGAACGTATGACGTCAGTAGCCACGCCCCCCGTCACGGTGGGCCAGAAAATTCGCATGATCAACGGGAAACTGGAAGTCCCCGACAATCCGGTCATCCCCTATATCGAGGGGGACGGAATCGGACCCGATATCTGGCGCGCGTCGAGCCGGGTGCTCGACGCTGCGGTATCGAAAGCTTACGGCGGCAGGCGGACGATCGCCTGGAAGGAGGTGTACGCCGGGGAGAAAGCCCATGCCAAATTCAACACCTGGCTTCCCGACGAGACCGTCTCGACGTTCCGGGACTACCTCGTGGGAATCAAGGGACCGCTCACCACGCCCGTGGGAGGGGGGATCCGGTCGCTGAACGTCGCGCTCAGGCAGCTCCTCGACCTCTACGTCTGTCTCAGGCCCGTCCGCTATTTCGAGGGGGTTCCCTCCCCGGTGAAATCGCCGGGGTCGGTGGACATGATCATCTTCAGGGAAAACACCGAGGACATCTATGCCGGGATCGAGTTTGCGCCGGGGACCCCGGAGTCCGCGAAAATTCTCGACTTCCTCTCGAAGGAATTTCCCGACCAGTTCGGAAAGATCCGTTTCGGCCGTCCGGATTCCATCACCGAGTGGAACCGCCTGTCGAACGAATCCTATCCGAACGGCACCGTACAGGTCGGAATCGGCCTGAAGCCCGTTTCCCACCACGGCACTGCACGGCTCGTGCGTGCCGCGATCCGGTACGCGATCGAGCAGAACCGGAAATCGGTGACCCTGGTGCACAAGGGCAACATCATGAAATTCACCGAGGGGGCGTTCCGTGACTGGGGGTACGGACTTGCGGAGAAGGAATTCGGCGACCAGGTCTACACCTGGTCGGAGTGGGAGCGTGAGAAAGAGGTGAAGGGGGAGAAGGCGGCGAACGACTCGATGAAGAACGCCCGGGAAAACGGGAAGATCATCGTCAAGGATGCCATTGCGGACATCGTCCTCCAGCAGGTGCTCACCAGGCCCCAGGAATTCGACGTGATCGCCACTCTCAATCTCAACGGCGACTACCTGAGCGACGCCCTCGCCGCGCAGGTGGGCGGCATCGGCATCGCTCCCGGAGGGAACATCAATTTCATCACGGGACATGCGGTCTTCGAAGCCACGCACGGGACCGCCCCGAAGTATTCCAATCTCGACAAGGTGAACCCCGGTTCGGTGATCCTCAGCGGGGAGATGATGCTCCGGTACATCGGCTGGAACGAGGCCGCGGACCTGATCATTTCCTCGCTGCAGAAGACGATCGCCTCGGGTGTCGTGACATACGACTTTGCCAGGCTCAGGAGCGGCGCCACCGAGGTGAAGACCTCGGAGTTCGGGGACGCGCTCATCCGCAACATGGGGTGATCGTTCCCCGCGCGGTGTGACGGTTCCCTGTCGCGTGAACGCCAGGCTGCATCCAGGCCGGTTCGATCAGCAGAGAGCAAAAAAAATCCGTCCGTCGGGTTGATCCGGCGGACGGATTTCTGTTTTCAGCCCGGGGACCGGTTATTTGATCAGGAGCATCTTCCGACCCTGTGTGAAGCTGCGCCCGTCGATTCCGTGGGCCTGGAACGAGACGAAATACGTCCCGGTGGGCCATGATGACGCGTCAACGACGACGGAGTGGAATCCCGCGACCCTGTTGACCGACGGCACCGGAGTGGCGATCCGCTCACCCAGGACGTTGTAGATGGTCAGCGAGACGATCCCGTCGACGGGGAGGGAATACTTCAACGTTGTCGTGGGGTTGAAGGGGTTCGGGTAGTTCTGGCCGAGCGCGAATTCCACCGGAAGGCCGGTCTCCACGACGGCAAACCGTTTACCCGGGACGGCCTCGAGGGTGAAGGTCCCGCCGTCCGTGAGGGAATGCGTCGCCGTGACCACCCCCCCGGTTTTTTCGACGATCGCGTACGATCCGGACGTGATCCGCGCCGCAATCCGGATCGGTCCGTCCGTCCCCTGGAGGAGAACGGGAACCTCACCGCCGGTCACAGATTCCACGAATCGATTCGAACCGAACCTGACGTCGAAGGCACCGCTCGGGGGAACGGGCGGGAGGTCGAATGCCGCCGCCCTGTTCGCGTCGATCGGTTCGGAGGTGAAATACAGCGTGGATGCGGCATCGTTCCCCCCGTCGCCGGAGAAGGTGATGGCGTTCATCGATCCGACGTCACCGCCCCCCTCCCCGGGGGGGACGACCGGCACGTTGCCGGTCGTGTACTTCACGTCGAGTGTGATGTCCCCCGCCGTGGAGGCTTTCACCCAGTATGCCCTGCCGGGTTTCAGCGTATCGCTCGCACCGTACCCTGACGCGCCGTTGAACCCGAAGTAACTCGACGTCACGAGGCCTCCGACGCTCTGGGCGACCGCCGCCGCCGGAATCGGATAACCGATCGAACCGATGAGGTTCCATCCCTGTGTCAGCGGTATGGTGTCGCTCAGCGTTGTGACCCCCGTGATGGAAACGACGGCGGTGTCGGGCATCTTCAACCAGTACCCCGTCCCGTTGACGATGGTGTCACGGCCCGTGTAGCCAGTCGGGGGGGGGAGGTACGCGAACGCGGTGGAGACGGCGTCGGGGTAGAGCGTCGTTTTCAGGGGATCGTCGACTGCGAGGGGCAGCGAGATCATGTTCCATCCCGACAGGATGGATGGCGTCACCGTGACGACGATCGAAAACTCGTCTGCGCCGATGTCGGGCGGAGTCGAGCGTGCGTCGCCGTCAATGTCGTCCGTCACGCCCGCCAGGGTCGTGCCCGCGCTGTCGAGATTCGGATTCAGGACGTGCAGGTTCGTCGGGGAGTAGAACAGCGGAGGGAGGGAGATGGAATTGGTTTCCTTCCCGCTCGCTCCCTGGAGGGCTGCAAGATCCGTCTGCGCG
>QJVY01000030.1 GCA_003235555.1 Ignavibacteria bacterium
TTCCCATGATGCAGAAGATCTTCGCGGAGGAAAATACTCCTCCGGAGCTGATGTATCTCGCGATGGTCGAGAGCGGCCTGCGGCCCACGGCCAGGTCCTGGGCGAAGGCCGTCGGGCTCTGGCAGTTCGTCAAGGGCACCGGCTCGCTGTACGGGCTGTCGGGCAATTTCTGGTTCGATGAACGCCGTGATTTCGAAAAGGCCACGCGGGCCGCAGCCCGCCACCTGAACGATCTCTATCAGGAATTCGGAGACTGGTATCTCGCGCTGGCAGCGTACAACTCCGGGGCCGGTCGTGTGCACAGGGCGATCAGGCGGAGCGGGTCGCGGGACTTCTGGAAACTCCGTCCCTACCTCCCCAGGGAGACGAGAAATTACGTACCGCAATATATCGCCGCGGCGGTGATGAGCATGGATCCGCTGACCTTCGGTTTCGACGTCGTCCGGGCCGAACCGCTTGCCTATGAAATCGAGCGCATCGAGGATTGCGTCGACCTCAAGGTCCTCGCCCGGTGCGCCGGCACCAGTGTGGATGTTCTCCAGGACCTCAATCCCGAACTCCTGCAGTGGTGCACACCGCCCGGCGGGGGATACGACCTGAGGATCCCCGAGGGTACCCGCGACGTTTTCCGCGGTAACTATGCCAACGTCCCCGATTCCGAGAAGAGGGACTGGCTGGTCCACAGCGTGCGCAAGGGGGAAACACTCGGGAAGATCGCCCGGAAATACGGGGTGACTGTCTCGATGATCGCGCAGACCAACGGTCTCCGGTCGACGCGGATCATCAGCATCGGGAAAAAACTCCGGATCCCGGTTCCGCCGAACGGGAGAAGGTCGCGCGTGTCGTCCTCGCCCGAACAATATGCACCGCCGGCCGTCGCTTCCAACCGGTCGTCGGCCACTCCCAGGAACATCAGGGGGAAGGAACGGGTCCCGTACGCCATCGGCAGTGGGGAGACGCTCAGCCGGATATCGGAATTGTACGACGTCCGCGTGAGCGACCTTCGCCTCTGGAATGAAATTCCCTACGGCAGCCCGATCCGCATCGGTGACACCATCAACGTGTACGTCCCCGCCGCAAAATTCGACACGTACAGTCCGATAGCGGGACTGACCGAGGCGGAGAAACAGTCCCTCGTCGAGGGGAAGAGGGTGTCCCGCGCCGAAGCGATACAGGCCGCCGGTTCCTGGATCAAGTACCGGATCCGCCCGGGGGACAACCTCGGATCGATCGCGAAGAGATACGGCGTGACGGTTTCCGACCTGCGGAGCTGGAACGGCCTGAGGTCCAGCCGGATCGTCGCGGGGAAAACCCTCGACATCCAGGGGTACGGCCAGGCGGGTGTGGGCACAACGGCATCACGGTCGGCGAAGCCCTCTCCCGGCGGCGAGAAAAACGCCGTTTCCTATACCGTGAAACGGGGTGACACGCTGATCGGAATCGCTTCAAATTTCGGTGTGACCGTCCGGGACCTGAAGCGATGGAACTCCCTGCGCGGGACCAGGATCGTCGTCGGCCAGGAGCTCATCATTTACACCTGATCCTCCCGGGTTCCGGCCTTCCCCGATCTTTTCCGGACCGACCCACGGATTTTGTCGCACCACAGGAGCGTTTTGTCCGCCCTTCCGGTCGGATCGTCTCATTTTTGTAACTCCCTCCTCCATCATGTCGTATATTCGGAAAAATCAGGGCCTCATCAGCGTGGAAAAACCGCCATGAAGCACTCCATGTTCGTTCCGTACCTCCTCGCCATCCTCTCCATGCCGGCGGTTACCCCAGGTCAGGTGATCCACGTCCCCGCCGACCAGCCGACCATCCAGGCAGGCATCGATTCATCTTCCGACGGGGATACCGTCCTTGTCGAACCGGGCACCTACTACGAGAATCTTAACCTCCACGGGAAAAAAATCGTCCTCGCGGGTCACTATATCATGACGGGCGATTACGCTGACATCCTCGCCACGGTCATCGACGGCTCGCAGCCGACGGATACCGACACCGCCAGCTGTGTCCTTTTCATCAACGGCGAAGATAGCACGACGGTGCTGGAGGGTTTCACCCTGACCGGGGGCACGGGGACGGTCTGGCAGGACATCCATAACGGCAATTTCTACCGGGAGGGAGGGGGGATCCTCTGCGAGTTCTCCGCGCCCGTCATCCGCAACAACATGATCGTATACAACGATGCGTCGGGCCCGGGGGGCACGAGCGCGGGTGGCGGCGGAATCAGGATCGGGGACGCGAACCCCACCGTGGTCGGGAACGTGATCGCCTACAATACCGGGAGGTACGGAGGGGGGATCGTGCTGAATTACACCGGGGCGAAAATCCTCAATAATGTCATTTACCGGAACAGCGGGGGGGCGGATTTCGGGGGGTCGGGCGTCTGGATCTATGCGAACGGCGCGAACCCGAAGGTGATCGAGAACAACACGATCATGGAAAATTCCTCCAGCACCTACGGCGGTGGGGTGTACACCGGGATCACCACCTCGATTTTTCGGAACAATATCGTCTGGGCGAACACAGCCCCGGACGGTCCGCAGATCTCGATCCAGGGCGGAACACTCACGGTGACCTACAGCGACGTTGAGGGTGGCTGGGGCGGCACGGGGAACATCGACGCGGATCCTGCCATCGGCGACACGACACACCGGCTCGGGGCCGGCTCTCCCTGCATTGATGCGGGAAATCCGGCGGTCGAGTTCAACGACCCCGAAGACACCCTTGCACCCGGGACTGCGCTCTTCCCTTCGATGGGAGGCCTGCGCAACGACATGGGCGCCTTCGGAGGTCCCCTCCGCGGCCTCGTGTATCTCCGGATCCACCGCAACGCCCCCGTCGAGCCCTCGGGTTTCACCGCGTACAGCGACTACTCAACACCCGGATCGATCGACCTCACCTGGAACGATCCCACAGAACTCTTCAACGGGGATCCGATCCCCGCCTTCACGCTCCGTCTCTACCGCGATTCGAGTTTCCTGGCCACCGTCGGTTCGGGTGTTGAAGCGTACACGGACACCGGCCTGACACTCCACCAGCCGTACAGTTACACCCTGTACGCGGTCACGGCGATCGATTCAAGCCCTGCCGTCGGCGCGACGGCATACGCCGGGGGGAACGCCGTCCCGGCTCCGCCCACGGCCCTCACCCCGACGGACGGCCCCGACGGCTGTACCATCGGATGGACGACCCCGTCCACCCAGATTGACGGCACCCCGCTGAACGACCTTGCCATGGCGTATATCTACCGCGACGGGGCCCTGATCGACAGCATCCCGATGTCCGCCGCGGACACCGGGGCCTGGAGGGTGTACCCTGACACAGCGATGGGATACCATTCCTTCCGCGTGCGGGTTCGGGACGATGAAATCCCCGTGAACTTCAGCGCATCCACTGATTCCGTCCTCGGGTTCGGCGGACTGGCAGACCACTACTCCGAGGATTTCGAGGCGGGCCCGGGGTACATCGCCAGGACGGGGTCCTGGGACACCACCGCGTCGCTCGGTTACGCGAGCGGCCACTCCCTGACGGACAGCCCGTCGGGCACCTCCGCCATCTCGTCCACGACGTACGCGACACTCCCGCCGGTGCGCCTCGACGGGCGCTACCGTCTCGAATACCGGAACATCGCCATCATCCGCGGAGGGCAGCTCGGGTACGTGGAGATCAGCACGGACAAGCGCAAGACCTTCCATGCCCTCAGGGCCTATAACGCGTTCTTGTCGCCGGGGTGGCTCGACGGTACGGCCGACAGTTCGGACTGGATCAGGTTCTCCTTCGACCTCTCCGTGTACGACGGTGACACTGCCACCATCCGGTTCAAACTCCAGACCAGCCCGCTCGATCCCTGGGACGGCTGGTACATCGACGACGTCCTGATCTCGCGCGCGGATCCCGATACCGGCAATGCGATCAACGTTCCGGCGGGATGGGGCATGGCGTCCCTTCCGGTGGAAACGACGGGACCCCTGATGGACGTCTTCACCGGGGCCCGGCCCAACGCGTTCCGGTATGACCTCGGCTACAGGCGGGTGGATACGGTCTCCCCGGGGGTCGGCTACTGGCTCTCCTACGATTCCTCCTCGTCCCCGGTCGTATCCGGGACACTCATCCCCGCCGATACGATACAGGTGAAAACCGCCTGGAACATGATCGGGACGATAGGCTATCCGATCGATTCCTCCGCCGTCCGCACCCAGCCATCGGGGATCATCGCGTCGTCCTTTTATTCATACGATCCTGACAGCGGGTACGTCCCGTCGCCTTCGCTGCTTCCGGGCCGGGCGTACTGGGTAAGGGTGTCCGCACCGGGGAAAATCATCCTGTCCATTTTCTATCCATCGGCGGCCCCGAAATCCGGTGTCGCGGGGGGAACGGCGGAACCGCTCTCCGAACTGGAGTTTACCGATGCCGGCGGCCGACGGGGCACGCTCCGGTACGGCACCGCCGGCACCGATGCTCTCCCGGTACAATTGCCCCCTCCGCCCCCCGCCGGGGCCTTCGACCTGAGGTATGCCTCCGGTCTCTCGGTGGAACGGGTCGCGCCGGACGAATCGAAAGAGGTGCCCATCCTCCACGGAGCTCTCGAATTTCCGGTGACCGTACGGTGGCGTCCGGCGCCCGGGGTGTCGGCACATGCCTCGCTCGGGCTGAACGGGGAATCGATACAACTCGACGCCGGCGGTGAAAGGGTGGTGTCGTCCTTCACCCGGCCGCCGGTCCTCCGCCTCTCCGGTGAGAGCCCGGTGGAGGTCCCGGCCGAGTTTATTCTCGCGGGAAATTATCCCAATCCCTTCAATCCGGTCACGAGGATCTCGTTCGCCCTGCCGGAGGCCCGGTTCGTCACGATCACGGTATTCGATCTCCTCGGCAGGGAAGTCGCCTCCCTGGGCGGGAGCGTCCTGGAACCGGGCTGGCACAGCCTTACCTGGGATGCAACGGCGACGGCCGGCGGCGTGTATCTCTACCGCATCTCCGCCGGAAACAACACCGCGACCGGGAAAATGATTCTTGTGAAATAACGTGGAAAAAATCTTCCTCCCCGTGTCCGGCCGGATAGTAGGTGGTTTCGGCGCGAGGTGTCGGGCGCGGGGGGGGATTTGTTGAACCGGTCGGATGAAACAACCCTTCACGCTTAAAACCAGGCTCTTCATCTGGCTCTGGTTCGCCTACAGCGCGTACATGGCGGTGCAGTACTACGTCATGCGATGGCGCCTCGGGGGGGAAGTGACGTGGATCGAGGCTGTCGGAAGCGAATTCACCTACGGCGGCCTCTGGCTCCTGTTCACTCCCCTGATACTGTGGATGGCCCGCCGGGTCCCTTTCAGGAAGTCGAACTGGCCGGCGGCGCTCGGGATCCACTTCTGCGCGGGGGTCGTGCTCGCGGTCGCCCAGGCCTGGATCTATACGCTCGTCTTCTCGGTCTTCAGGCTGATCACCGCCGGGACGCCTCTCGAGCTGGAGTCGCAGATCACGTCGATGGCCTCCTTCTTCGATTACGGAATCCACCTTTACTGGCTCGTTCTCGCCCTCGATTACGTCTATGAATATTATTTCATCACCCGCCGACACGAACTGAACGAAGCCCGGCTCGAGGCGCAGCTGGCGGAGGCGCGCCTGCAGGCGCTCACGATGCAGATCAGGCCGCACTTTCTCTTCAACACGCTCAACACCATCTCCGTGCTGATCCGGAGCGATCCGGATGTGGCCCGTCGCATGGTCGGACACGTCTCCGCCCTCCTCCGCCAGACACTCTCGGTCACCGATGAGGGCGAAATCACCCTGCAACGCGAGCTGGAATTCCTGAGAAATTACCTTGAGATCGAGAAGACCCGTTTCAACGACAGGCTCACTCTCCGCTATGAGATCGCGCCGGACACGCTCGAAGCGCTGCTCCCCGCGATGATTCTCCAGCCCCTCGTCGAAAACTCCGTCAAGCACGGCGTCTCGAGGACGGGGGGGAACGGGATCATCACCATCAGCGCCGTTCGTCTCAACGGGCGTCTCCGGGTTGCCGTGGCGAACACGGGGCATGGATTCGACGGAGCCGCACCGCCGGAGGGGGTCGGCCTGTCCAACACAAGGTCGAGACTTCGGCACCTCTACGGCGACGAACAGGAATTCCGGCTCGCACAAAACACAATCGGCGGAGTCGACGTCGTGACGGCGGAAGTGCTCCTGCCCTGGCACACAGATACGGGGGAGACATGACCGCGAAGAGCGGGACGGGTATCAGGGCCCTCATCGTGGACGACGAACCGATCGCGAGGGAGGGGTTGCGTGATCTCCTCTCATCGGAGGCGGATATCTCTGTCGTGGGGGAGGCCGGGGACGGCCTCACCGCCGCGGAGGAGATCCTGTCGAAAAAACCGGACGTGGTCTTCCTCGACATCCAGATGCCGGAGGTGGACGGGTTCGCAGTCGTGGAGGCGGTGGGACCGGGCGAAATGCCGCCCGTGGTCTTCGTGACCGCCTTT
>QJVY01000099.1 GCA_003235555.1 Ignavibacteria bacterium
GGAAAAGACCCGGGCGGGCCTCAAGGAGAAAACCGACGAGATCAACAGTTCGACCACCGACCTCGCGGTGGTGACCACCACCAACATGGAGGCGTACCAGCATTACTTCAAGGGAGAGGAGTTCCTGAACAAGCTCGACATGGATAAGGCCGAGGCGGAATTCCGGAAGGCCGTGGAGCTCGATTCTCTCTTCGGCCTCGCGTGGTACCGCCTCGCGTACACCCTCAGCTGGGTGAGATTCAGGGAAAACGACGCCCTGCCGAAGGCGCTCGAACTCATCGAGCGGATCCCCGACAAGGAGCGTTACCTGTTGCGGGGACTCGCCGCGGACCGCGGGGCGGGATACGGCAAGGCGATCGCGATCCTCAAGGAAATGGAGCAACGGTATCCCAACGACAAGGAGATGCTCTACAACATCGGCGACTGGTCGTACCACGACCGGGACTACGCGACGGCGATCGGTTACCTGACGAGGACGCTCACCCTCGACCCCACGCACGAGCGCGCCCTCCAGCACCTCACGTGGACCTACCGGGAAACGGGCCAGTACGCATTGATGAGGGACGCGGCGCGCCGGTACGTGGACGCGGCGTTCTCAAAGGAGTCGTTCGACATTCTCACCGAGGCGTACAAATCTCTCGGAGAATACCGGGAGGGGATCCGGGAATTCACAGCGTTGCGCACCGCTCACCCCGGGATGCCCTTCATCACCAGGGACATCGCCGAATTCCATACCCTGTCGGGCGAACAGGGAGCGGCACGCGCCGAACTCGAGTCACTCATCGCCGGCGGGGACTCTGCTTCGGTGGCCGAGGGAGAGCAGGGACTCACGGACCTCTTCTTCCTGACAGGGCGGTACCGGAGTGCGATGGATCTCCTTCGAAAGAGCGTCTCACGGTCACTGGCCAGCGGCGATACCGTTCCGGCCGCGGCAAAGCTTGTCGGGATGGCGTTCGCCAACTGGAGGATTGGAGGATCGAAAGAGCAGGCGGAGAACACCCTTCGCGATTTCGACCGCCTGACCGTCCCAAAAACCGTCCTGGACGTCTGGGGCCCGAGAACGATTCTCGGGATCCTCCTCGACCCGGACAGGGAGTATGATCCCGAGGTAGGGAAGACCCCCACTATGAAGACCTTCTTCGGCATGTTCGTTCTTTGCGTGCGCGGTTCGTGTCAGGAAGGTTCACAGCGGGCCGACTCCATCGTCCGGGGATTTCCAAACCAATTTAAGCTCTTTGTCAGGTCTCAGGTTGCGGACTGTTTCTACCGTGCGGGACGATACAACGACGCGTTGAGCGCGATCAACGCCGGCCTCGCCTACCGGTCGGTGGCTACCAACGGCAATTATCCGACCGCGCTCGTCCTCCAGGGGAAGATCCAGGAAGCGATGGGGAACAGGAACGACGCCCTGGCCACATACGGAAAGTTCCTGACACTCTGGAAGGACGCGGACCCCGACCTTCCGATATTGGTCGACGTGAAGAAACGCGTTGCCGCCCTGAAAGCGGTCTCGACGAACTGACGCCCGCGAACGACGATCCCTGAAAAAAAATGACCGGCGAAACCATACTCCACTATAAGATCCTCGAGAAACTCGGCGAGGGGGGGATGGGCGTGGTGTACAAGGCCGAGGACACGAAACTCAAGCGCACCGTCGCGCTGAAGTTCCTCCCGCCGCACCTTGCCGCCTCCGAGGGGGACAAGGCGCGATTTGTCCAGGAGGCGCAGGCGGCCTCGGCACTCAACCACCCCAACGTCTGCACAATCCACGACATCCAGGAGCACGACGCCCCGGACGGATCACGCCAAATGTTCATCGTCATGGAGTTTGTGCAGGGTCAGACCCTCCGCGCCATGATGGGGGGGAAGCCGGGACAATCCGCCGGGCCGGAAGTCCGTAACCGGGTCCCGCTCAACCGGGCGATCGAGATCGGAATTCAGGTGGCCGACGGACTGGCCGCCGCGCACGAAAAAGGGATTGTCCACCGGGACATCAAGCCCGAGAACATCATGGTCCGCAAGGACAGCATCGCACAGATCATGGACTTTGGCCTCGCAAAGCTCCGTTCGTCCAGCGGTTCGAGGCTGACGCAGCAGGGGAGCACGGTCGGCACCGCCGGGTACATGTCCCCCGAGCAGATCCAGGGGACGGACGCCGACCATCGCTCCGACGTCTTTTCCCTGGGCGTCGTCCTCTACGAACTCTTCACCGGAGAGCAGCCCTTCAAGGGCGTCCACGAGACCGCGCTGCTGTATGAAATCGTGAACGTGGACCCGGCCCCGATGACCGCGATCGACCCGGAACTCAACCCCGAACTCGACCGGATCATCTTCGAATGCCTGCAGAAAGAACCGGACGAACGGTTCCAGTCGGTCAAGGACATCTCGAAGGAACTCAAGAGGTACAAACGGGAGTCGAGCCGCCAACGGGCGACACGCACGATGGCGACCAGGCAGTTCAGTGCGGCTTCCCGCGGCGGAGCGGGGATTCCCGGAACGGACGGCGCCGCGACGGGAATGATTCCTGCGGTTCAGGCCGATTCGGGCGTTCGGACGGCGGCAGCGGCGGGAGGACGCCGGACTGGCTTTCTCTGGCCGGCTGTTTCTCTTGTACTCCTGGCCGCGGTTGTGCTCCTCGCACTGAACAGGCGATCGGCCGACGACGGGGGCGTTCCCCGCGTCATGCGCTTCCCGGTGACGCTCTCGGTCTCGTCGCCGCTCGTGCTTGGAGCCGCCACACTCGCCATCTCGCCCGACGGGAAGAACTTCGTCTACCTCGCCGGCGACCCGAACAATAATCCGCAGCTCTATCTCCGGCCCATCGACCGGCTGGTGGCCACACCGATGGGGGGGACCGAAGGGGCGTCAGACCCTTTCTTCTCCGACGACGGGCAATGGGTCGCATTCTACGCCGCCGGGACGATCAAAAAAGTCTCGATCTTCGGCGGCGCTTCGCAGGAGGTGTGCGATGTGTCGGGATTCATGCGCGGCGGGTTCTGGTCGCCGGCCGGCGACATCTACTTCGGCCACCTCAACAGGGGCATTTTCAGGGCCCCCGCCTCCGGAGGCGCGCCGGAAGAGGTCACGATCCTCGACACGGCGAAAGGTGAGATCAGCCACCGCTTTCCCCAGCTGCTCCCGGACGGGAAGTGGGTGATCTTCACAGTGAAGTACAACAACATCGCCACGTTTGCCGATGCCGTGATCGTCGCGGAAAACCTCGAGACGCACGAGCGGAGAGAGCTCATCCGGGGCGGCTCCTACGGCCGCTACCTCTCCTCCGGCTACCTGATGTACGCACGCGACACGCTGCTCTACGCGGTCCCTTTCGATGCCGGTAACCTGAAGATCACCGGTACGCCGCTACCGGTCGCCAGCGGGGGGATGATGAACCCCCTCGCCGGCACGGCAAACTTCGAGGTGTCGAAGAACGGCATACTTATTTATACACCCGTCGGTACCTTCGGCATCAATAACACCACCGTTGGCTGGATGGACCGCAACGGGAAGATCACGCCGATCATCAGCGGGAAGCCGTTCGACAACCCGAGGGTCTCCCCCGACGGCTCGAAGATCGCCCTGACGATACGCGCGGCGAACGACGACATCTGGATGTACGACGTCGCCCGGGACGCGATGAGCAGGATCACCTTCGGCGGAGGCAACAGCGACCTGCCGGTCTGGACCCGCGACGGCTCCGAGATCATCTATGCGGCCGAGAAAGGCAGAAAGATCAATTTTTACCGTAAATCCTGGGACGGCAGCGGGAAAACCGCGGAAATCGACATCCAGGGGGCCCAGACCGGGTTCGCCGTCCCCGCATTGACGCACGACGAGACCGGTCTGCTCTTCGGCGAGGACGGGAACATCATGCTTAAAATCTTAAACGACAGCGGTCCGGAGACACCCTTCATCTCGACCCCCGCGTTCGAGGACGCCCCCAGGCTCTCCCCGGACGGGAGTATCCTGGCCTATATCTCGAACGAATCGGGCCGGACCGAACTCTACGCCGTGCCCTATCCGGGGCGCGGAGGGAAGTGGCAGATCTCTACAGGCGGTGCGACCTCTCCCGCCATGTGGTCACCGGACGGTAGCGGGCTGTACTACTCCGAGCAGGGGAAGATGATGAGGGTGGATGTCTCGAAGACTCCCTCCGTGCATTTCTCGACGCCACGCGTCGTCTGTGACCTTCCGGCATCGACGTTTCTCGTGTACCAGGTCTCCAACGACGGCAAACGGTTTCTCATCTCCCTCGCGGAATCCGCCCACATTATCGCGACGCAGGTGAACGTCGTCGTGGGATGGGCCGACGAGCTGAAACAGAAATTCCTCTCGGTGAAGCAATAAACCACGGCGAAAACACGAATACCGGGACGGCCATCCCTCCGCGGCCGCTGGTTTTTTTACACGGTGCCCTCGGTTCACGGGAACAGATGCTGCCTCTCGCCCGCCTCGCGTGCCGGGACGGCCGGATCCTGGCGCCCGATTTTTCGGGCCACGGGGCGAGGACCAGCGAAGCGGGGGCCTTCGGCATCCCGCAATTCGCAAACGATGTGCTCGGTTTCCTGGACGCCGAAGGGATCACACGGGCGGACATCTTCGGGTACAGCATGGGCGGGTATGTGGCCCTCCACGCGGCGCTCCGGCATCCCGGCCGTATCGGCAGGATCATGACGCTCGGCACGAAATTCGCCTGGGACACTCAGACCGCGGAGAAGGAGTCCGCCCGCCTCGACCCCGCGGCGATCGAATCGAAGGTGCCCGCGTTCGCCGCGCGGCTGAAAGAACTCCACGGCGACAGGTGGACCGATGTGGTCCGCAGGACGGCCGGGATGATGTGCGAACTCGGGGCTTCTCCGGCGCTCGGAGACGGCGATTTTCGATCGATCCCGCACCGCGCCCTGTTGGGCGTCGGGAGCGCGGACGAAATGGTCACACTGGAGGAGACCGGGAAGACCGCGCGACTCCTGCCCTCGGGCGGACTACTGGTCATCCCGGGGATGCGGCATCCCATCGAACGCGCCGACCCGGAACTGCTGGCCGGGAAGATCGCAGGCTTTTTTTCAGCAGGAGAGACGCCCGGTGCGGACCCCTCTCACCGTACCAATAAATCAAACATAGAACAGACTCCATGATCGGACAAACCATATCGCAGTACAAGATCCTCGAGAAACTCGGCGAGGGGGGGATGGGTGTGGTGTACAAGGCCCGCGACACGAAGCTCGACCGGGACGTGGCGTTGAAATTCCTGCCCGCGCACCTTGCGGCCTCGGAGCAGGACAAGGCGCGGTTCGTGCAGGAGGCGAAGGCGGCGGCGGCGCTGAACCACCCGAACGTCTGTTCGATCATCGACATCCAGGAGCACGACGCCCCGGACGGCGCGGGCAAACAAATGTTCATCATCATGGAGTTCGTCGACGGGACGACACTCCGGAAAAAGATGGAAACCCTGACCGGCGGCACGCAGCCCTACCCGACGAAGCAGGCGATCGAAATCGCCATCCAGGTCGCGGACGGCCTCGCCGCCGCACACGAAAAGGGCATCATCCACAGGGACGTGAAACCGGAGAACATCATGGTCCGGAAGGACGGCATAGCGCAGGTCATGGATTTCGGCCTTGCGAAGCTCCGCGGCACCATCTCGAGGATCACCAAGGCGGGAAGCACCGTCGGAACCGCCGGCTACATGTCTCCCGAGCAGGTGCAGGGCCTCGACGCGGACCACCGGTCAGACATTTTTTCACTCGGGGTGATGATGTACGAACTCCTCACCGGGAGGATGCCGTTCAAGGGCGTCCACGAGACGGCCCTCATGTACGAGATCGTCAACGTCGAGGCGGAGCCGATGTCGGCCGTCAACCCGGAGCTCGACCCCGAGCTCGACCGGATCGTCTACGAGTGCCTCCAGAAGGACCCCGAGGAGCGCTATCAGTCGGTCAAGGAAATTTCGCGCGACCTGAAACGCTTCAGGCGCGAGTCGAGCAAGGCCAGGATGTCGAAAACGTTTCCGGTGCAGTCGGCGGCGAGACTGAACGCGGCGGCGGGCCGGGCTCCGTCGCGCGTCTCCCCGGGAGCTTCGGGGTCGATGCCCGAGGGCGTTTCAACCGAAAGCGGCGTCTCGGAGAAACCATCGAGGGGATGGCTCCTCTGGTCGGTCGGGACGCTGGTCGCCGGTATGGCCATCATCGCGTCCCTCTGGCAGCCGTGGGAGACGCCGGCAACATCTTCCCGCCCCGTCACCCGCGTGACCATCAGGTTTCCCGAAAACGTCCAGATCCCGATCGGCACGCAGGGAATCGACATCTCCCCCGACGGTAAATTCATCTCATTGCTCGTTCAATCGGGGCTTGAATTCAGCCTGTTCCTCCGCCCTTCGGACCGGGAGGCGATCGAACCGGTGCTCGGATCCGTGGCGCCATACGGGAACGTGTACTTTCAGCACTTCTCACCCGACGG
>QJVY01000198.1 GCA_003235555.1 Ignavibacteria bacterium
TTCATGCTGAAATTACTTTCGAAGGTTTTTCCGGATAAATCGACGAAAGACCTGAAAAAAATCTCCCCCATGGTGGGGCAGATCAACGAAATATTCGAGGGCCTGGCCGCTCTCTCTGACGACGAGCTCAGGGCTAAGACCACCGGATACAGGGAAAGGATTACCGCAGCCGTCGCCGAACACACCGCCCGGATTTCGGAGCTGAAAAAGAACCTGCAGGAGCGTGATGACCTCGAGATTGCCGAGAGGGAAGCGATCTGGAGTGAAATCGAGGATGAGCAATCGGAAGCGGACCGCCTCACCACCGAAATCCTCGACGACATCCTTCCTGAGGCGTTCGCCCTGGTGAAGGAGGCCTGCCGCAGGCACGTGGGCACCTCGTGGGACGTCACCGGGCGGAAAATCCAGTGGGACATGGTGCCCTTCGACGTCCAGCTCCTGGGAGGTATCGTCCTCCACCAGGGAAAAATCGCGGAGATGGCAACCGGCGAGGGAAAAACCCTCGTTGCCACCATGCCGATTTACCTCAACGCCCTTCCCGGAAGGGGGGTCCACCTCGTCACCGTCAACGACTACCTCGCGCTGCGTGACAGCCAGTGGATGGGGAGGATCTTCGAGTTCCTCGGATTGACCGTCGGCTGCATCCAGTCGTCGATGGACCCCGTGCAGAGGAGGAAGCAATACGGCTGCGACATCACCTACGGTACCAACAACGAGTTTGGGTTCGACTACCTCCGCGACAACATGGTGGTCTCGCCAGACGACCTCGTCCACCGCGAGTACTACTACGCGATCGTCGACGAGGTGGACTCGGTCCTGATCGACGAGGCGAGGACGCCGCTGATCATCAGCGGGCCGGTCGCTTCCGAGGACCAGAAGTTCGGGGAAATGAAGCCGCGCGTCGAACGACTGGTCGGCGCACAGCGCAACTACGTCACCGCCATCGTCGCCGAGGCGGAAAAACTCCTGGCGGCCGGAGACCAGGAGGGCGCCGGCGTCCAGCTCCTGCGCGCCTACCGGGGCCTGCCGAAGCACAAACGGCTGACGAAGCTGCTCTCGGACCCCGGCAACAAGCGGCTGATGCAGCAAACCGAAATGGAGTACCTTCGCGACCAGTCCCGGCGCATGCACGAAATCGACGACGAGTTCTATTACGCCATCGACGAAAAGGACCATTCGATCAACCTCACCGACAAGGGGAGGGAACTGCTGGCGGGCACGACCGGCGACACCGAGTTTTTCGTCCTCCCCGACATCGGGACGGAGTTCGCCGCGATCGAGGGGAACGAGGACCTGACCCCCCTCGAAAAACAGACGAAAAAAGACGAGGTGAACCTCCTCTACGCCGAGCGGAGCGACAGGATCCACACGGTCACCCAGCTGCTGCGCGCATATTCCCTCTACGAAAAGGACGACGAGTACGTCGTGACCGACGACGGGAAGGTCATGATCGTGGACGAATTCACCGGGCGTCTCCTCGCGGGCCGACGCTACTCCGACGGCCTCCACCAGGCCATCGAGGCCAAGGAGGGGGTCAAGGTCGAACGCGACACGCAGACCCTGGCGACGATCACCCTGCAAAACTATTTCCGGCTCTACAAGAAACTCGCCGGCATGACGGGAACGGCCGAAACGGAAGCCTCCGAATTTATTGATATTTACAAACTGGATGTGGTGGTGGTCCCGACCAACAAACCGATGGTCAGGGACGACGCCGACGACCTCGTCTACAAGACGAAACGGGAAAAGTATAACGCCGTCATCGAAAAAATCCGCGAATTGCGGAAGCTCAACAGGCCGGTCCTCGTCGGCACCACCAGCGTGGAGGTCTCCGAAACGCTGAGCAGGATGTTGAAAAGGGAAGGGCTCGCGCACAACGTCCTGAACGCGAAACAGCACCAGCGCGAGGCGGACATCGTGGCGAACGCCGGGATGCCCGGCGCAGTCACCATCGCCACGAACATGGCGGGGCGGGGGACGGACATCAAACTGGGACCGGGAGTCGGCGATGCCGGCGGACTGGCCATCATCGGGACGGAGCGCCACGAGTCGAGGCGGATCGACCGCCAGCTCAGGGGACGCGCGGGACGGCAGGGCGATGCCGGGTCGTCGCAATTCTACCTCTCCCTGGAAGACGACCTCATGCGGTTGTTCGGGAGCGACCGTATCGCCGGAATCATGGAACGGCTGGGACTGAAGGAGGGTGATGTCATCCAGCACCCGATGATCACCCGCTCGGTGCAGAGGGCCCAGAAAAAGGTCGAGGAGAACAATTTTGCCATCCGGAAACGCCTGCTGGAGTACGACAACGTCATGAACCAGCAGCGCGAAGTCATCTACGGCAAACGGCGCCACGCCCTCCTCGGGGAACGGCTGCGGGAGGACATCTTCGTCATGCTCGAGGAGTACGTCTCGGGGCTCACCGGCAAGTTTTATCCCGAGGGGGAGCTGGAGCCCCTCAAGGAGGCCCTCCGCACGAATCTCCTCGTCGACCTGCAAATGGACCAGGAGAGGTGGCAGTCCATCGGGCAGGAAGGGGCCCGGCAGGAGGTCCTGAAGGCGGCGAAGGAATTCTACAGGCGCAAGGAGGAGCGGATCGGGGTCGAGAATCTCGCGACGCTCGAAAAGATGGTCTCCCTGCAGGTCATCGACGAAAAGTGGAAGGACCACCTCCGGGAAATGGACGACCTGAAGGAGGGGATCCATCTCCGGGCGTACGGACAGAAGGACCCGATCGTCGAGTACAAGACCGAGTCGTTCAGGATGTTCGTGGAACTGCTCGACCTCGTCTCGACGGAACTGCTCAACCTCGTCTTCAAACTCTTTCCGGCTGTCGAGCAGGAGAGCATGATCGGTCGCCGCCGGCAACCGAGACGCCCCCAGCAGGTGACGCTCTCCCACGAGGCGGCCACGGGCATGGGCCTTCGGGCGGCGCCCGAACCGGTGGAGGCCGTCGGGACGCAGGCTGCGGGCGGAGGCCGGGAGGCCCGGCCACGGGGAGGGAAGATCCAGCCGGTCCAGGTTGGTGCGAAAACCGGACGGAACGATCCCTGTCCCTGCGGGAGCGGTAAAAAATTCAAACATTGTCACGGGGGATAGGGTCCTGACCACCACGGAAGCCCCTCCAGGGACCACGCCGCCGGACACTCCGTCACCCGGAACACCGGACGCGCCGCCGCCCCCCGATTTCCGCTCGGGATACGTGGCCATCGTGGGAAGGCCGAACGCCGGAAAATCCACACTCCTCAACGCCCTTCTCGGTCAGAAACTCTCCATCGTCTCGGCCAAACCACAGACAACGCGGCATAAAATCCTCGGGATCCTGAACGAGCCCGGATACCAGGCCGTCTTCATGGACACGCCGGGGATGATCGAACCGAAATACCTCCTCCAGACCGTCATGATGAAATCGGTCCAGTCCTCGATGCGGGACGCCGACCTGACGGTCTTCATCCGGGATGTCGCCGAGGACCTCAACCCGGACGAGGTCAGGGGGGAACTGGAGGCTCTCAGGGAGGTACCCCCGCCGGTGATCGTCGTGTTGAACAAATGCGACCTTGCCGACCAGACCGCGGTGAACACGGTCCTCGTGCGGTTTGCGGGATCCTCCGCCGCGCCGGAGGCCGTGCTCCCGGTATCGGCGCTCCGGGGGACCGGAGTGCATTTCCTGAAGGCCGAGATCCTCCGCCGGCTCCCGGTCCATCCGCCCTACTATCCCGAGGATTCGCTCAGCGACCAGAACGAACGGTTTTTCGTCGCGGAAATTATCCGTGAAAAAGTGTTCGAGTGTTACCGTGCGGAGGTCCCGTACTCGACGACGGTCCGGATCCTGAAGTTCGAGGAGAAACCAGGGAGAAAGGACGTGATCGAGGCGGAGATCTGCGTCGAGCGGGAGTCCCAGAAGGGGATCCTGATCGGGGGCGGTGGGGCGGCGCTCAAAAAAACCGGGCAGACGGCCCGAAAGGACATTGAGAAATTCCTCGGCAGACCCGTGTACCTCGAATTACGCGTCAAGGTCCGTGACAGGTGGAGGGAAGACCCGATCTGGTTGAAGCGGCTGGGGTATTCGGAATGAGAAGCGGGAGGTACACGCATGCCCGCGATTAAACCATTCGCCGGTGTCCGGTATGATTTTTCCAGGGTCGCCCCGAACCGGGTCGTCGCCCCGCCCTACGACGTCATCGACGGCCACCTCAGGATGAAATTATACGACGCCGAACCCCACAACGTGGTGCGGCTGATCTACGGTCTGGGTACCGATCCCTACGCGGATGCGGCACGCTTCACGGGGGAGTGGGCGGGGTCGGGCGTGTTGAAACGCGACAGGGAACCGGCTCTCTACCTGCTGGAACAGGAATTCCGGTTGCCGGACGGACGGACCTTCATCCGGTCCGGCTTCATCGCGGCATGCAGGCTCGAGGAATTCGGCGCCACGGTACTGCCCCACGAAAAAACCCATTCGGGTCCGAAAGAGGACCGGCTGCGCCTGATGAAGGCCACAGGCATGATGTACAGCCAGATTTTTTCCATCTACCCAGATACGGACCGGACGGTGGACCGGCTGACCGGGCCCGTCAAATCCTCCCCCCCTGACAACGTCGTCGAATACGATGGAGTCCTCAACCGCCTGTGGGTCTGCACGGACCAGGCCGTCACCCTTGGCGTCGCGGGCGTGCTCGGTGACGTGCGTGTGCTCGTGGCGGACGGCCACCACCGGTACGAAACCGCGCTCGCCTACCGCGACTCGATGAGGATGAAAAACCCCTCCCACGACGGCCATGAACCGTACAATTTCGTCCCGATGTTCTTCTGCAACATGTACGATCCTGGGATGATCGTTCTCCCCACCCACCGCATCCTTCACGGTGTACCCGGGTTCAGCGAGGGCGGCGTCCTCAGTCAACTCGGAAAATATTTTACGCTTTCGGAACACCGTTCCCTCGAGGAGATGACCGGGGCGCTTAACGCGACGAAGGGACCCGCGGTCGGGATGGCCCTGAAAACCCGGAAATGTTTCCATCTTCTGGCGATGAGGCCGGAGGGGGCACGTCTCCTGGAAGGGGTGCCGGACGTCGTCCGACGCCTCGACGTCACCGTTCTCCACGACATCATCCTTGAACGGATCATCGGGATTTCCGCCGAATCGCAGGAAAGAAAAACAAACCTGGAGTATGAACGGGACGCTCTGGAGTCGTTGCGGATCCTGGGCAATGACGGGCGGCAGGCTGCGTTTTTCATGAGACCGACCCCCCTGGAGGATGTCAGGCTCGTCGCGGAGGCCGGCCGCACTCTGCCCCAGAAATCAACGTATTTTTTCCCTAAACTCCTTTCCGGCCTGGTGAACTACGTCTTCGACGGGGAGGAACGCTGGTGAAATCTGAAAAACCGTTCATCGTGGCGGGGTTTATCGCCATCACGACGGTCTGGGGCTCCACCTGGCTGGCGATCAAGATCGGTCTCGACAGCATCACCCCCGTTTTCGGCGTCGCGATTCGGTTCACGCTCGCCGCGGCCATCCTCGCGTTGATCCTCCGGATACGCGGCGGAAGACTGACCTTTGACCGTACGACCATTCCCGTATATGCCCTGCTGGGTATCTTCTCTTTCAGTTTTCCCTTCGTCCTGGTCTACTGGGGGGAGCAGGTCGTTTCCTCGGGCCTCGCGTCTATTCTCTTCGCGACCTACCCGTTCGTTGTCGCCCTGCTCTCGCACCTCCTCCTTCCCGGGGAGCATCTGACGCCGTTTAAAATCACCGGCACGCTCGTCGGGTTCGCCGGGGTCCTGGTCATTTTCTGGAGCGACCTCAGTTCGGGGTCGGGCGGGTTCGCCGGAATGGCGGCGATCCTCCTGAGTACGGTCCTGCAGGGGTTTTCGCTGGTGATGGTCAAGAAAAAAGGGACACAGATCCCCCCCGTCCAGATGACACTCGGAGGGATGGTTTTCGGGGTGGGGATCCTGTGGTTGATGGCCTTCGCGGTGGAGGATTTTTCGCTGCTCCGTTTCGACGCGGCCGGCGTCGGATCGATCGTCTACCTGGGGACCATGGGATCGGTCGTGACGTTCGTGACCTATTACTGGCTCCTGAAGAGGGTGGAGGCGCTCTTCCTGTCGCTGACGGCGCTCATCACCCCCATACTGGCGGTGCTCCTGGGTGCCCTCCTGCTCGACGAGGTCCTCGGTAGCAGGATCGTCCTGGGTGCGGCGCTGGTCCTCCTCGGGATCGTAACCGCGAACGGGAGCGATCTCTTCAGGAAGGCGCGGAGGCGTACGCTGCATTTTTTCGCCGGGGAAGCGTCGGACCCGGATTCAACACGGGTGGAATAGGCCTCCCCCGCATTGAACTGACTTCCACACGGAGACCATATGGAGAAAAAACTCGCACACGTCGGAATCGCCGTG
>QJVY01000217.1 GCA_003235555.1 Ignavibacteria bacterium
CCGTCGGCGTACTCCCGCGGGTTACTGACGGTCAGCTGGCCCTCCTCGGCGAGCGCTTCTGTCCGCTATGCCTGGTATGCCCGGAACGCCTTCTACAACCCGAGGAACCTCCGTTCCGAGGCCACGGCGGGGCTCAGCTTCCCGATCAGGCCGGGATCGATGCGGTTCAGCGTGGATCTCCTGGGCCGTCAATCGATCCTCGCCACCGGCAGGCAGCGCTCCGCGACGGTATCGTTCGGCGGACAGTTCGGTATCTTCACCCCCCGGCTCACGCACAGGAGGATCTGGGACGATATCGCCGGTGCCGGCATCCGGACCCTGGCCTACACCACAGCAGCCATCGGCATCAGGGCGCCGGGAGGTTTCCTCTTCAGGGCGAGTACGCGGTATTATCACTATGACGGCGGCTTCAGGAGCGCGAGGTTTGACTTCAGCCGGAGGTTCTCGAGGGGTTTCTGGATGGAGCTCTTCTACGAAAGGAGTTTCATCACCAATTCCACCTTTGCCGGCATCCAGTTCGCACTCTATTTCCCCTTCGCACTCCTCCGGGCCAGAGTCGGGGCGAGTGAGAGCGGAGGCCTCCGCAGTTCGCAGACGGTCAGCGGGGGAATCGGCTTCTCCCCCGAGACGGGTGATTTTTACTTCGATTACCTCTCCAGCAGGGTCGGGTTCGGCGGGATCGTCGTCCAGCCCTACGTGGACGTCAACGGGAACGACGTCCATGACCCGGGGGAGGAGTTCGTCACCAAGGGACGGTTGCGGACGACGACGCTCTGGGGAAACTCCTTCGTGCGTTATTCGCAGGGCGGCTTCACGCTCGACCGGACGCTCCCGTTCGAGGAATATTACCTGTCGCTCGAAACCAAATATCTTGACAACCCGCTCTGGGTCCCCCGGTACAACACCATGTCCGTCGTGTCGGAACCGAACCAGTTCATCCGGATCGAGCTGCCGATCGTCGTCGGTGGAATCGTACGCGGGAGCGTCACATACGATATCGCGGAACAGATGTTGCCGGCCGAGAACGTGACGGTCAGCATCACCCCCGAGAGCGGGGAAAAACAGGGATTCCCGAAGACGACCCGTTCCTTCTCGACAGGCGAATTCGAGTTCATCGGACTGCCTCCGGGACGGTACGTCGTTTCCCTGGACCGGAACCAGGTCACACAGCTCGGGTACGCTCTTACGCAACTCACACAGACAATCGAAGTACGGGTCACGCCGGAAGGTGACGAGGTCAACAACGTCGATTTCCGGCTCCAACGGTAGGGGGCCGGCGGGGGGCGCGGACGGTCACCCGCACGAGAGGACAGGGGCATACAATTTTCGAGGGCATATGAATAACCGACAATCAAAGATCACAGGACCCGTGGGACGCGGGATCCTCCCGGTGATGTTGTTCATTCTGGCAGTCATCATGATCGCCACGGGACCGACGACGGCATACGGCCAGACCGATTCGACGGACGACGCAATGATCACCGACGACGTCGGCGTCCTCCCCGAGCTCGACGAATTCGGGGACCCGTCGGACATCGACGGTGAGGTCTATTTCGACACGACCAACCCCGCCTGGCAGTGGGAGAACGCGTGGCCGACGGGAAACCACCTCTACAGCATCGACGCCCTCCACGCGGATTCCATGATGGCCGTCGGATCGCGCGGCACGTTCATCCGCACCAGGACGGGAGGGACGACCTGGAACGCCGAGTACCACACCGGCGGGGTGACCGGCGTCATCTTTTCGATCGACATGGTCAACGACGATCTCGCCTACGCCGCCGGGACGCGCGGCTCGATTCTGAAGACCACCGACGGCGGCGTGACATGGACCGCCCAGAGTTCCTTCACCTCCAGGGTCTTCATGAACGTGCATTTCCTCAACGCCGACACCGGCTGGCTGGTGGGGGCGGGCGGGTCCGTCCGCTCGACCGTCAATGGCGGCACCACCTGGAACTCGATCCTGCTCGGCACGACCCGGCAGTTGAACGACGTGATCTTCCCTACCGTGAACAGGGGTTGGATCGTGGGGGACAGCGGTACCATCTATTCCACGACGAACGGCGGACTGACCTGGGTCGCGCAGACGAGCGGGACGACCCGGCATCTGCAGGCGGTCTGGTTCACCGACTCCCTCCGCGGTTTCACCGTGGGCCAGCTGGGAACGGTCCTGGCGACCACCAACGGCGGCTCATCCTGGATCGCATTTCCCGGGTTGAGTTCATCGTCCCTGACGGACGTGCAATTCACCTCCCCCACCGTGGGGTACATCACCGGCGAGGCCGGAAGAATCTACAAAACGACGAACGGCGGAGGCGTGTGGACGCCCCTGAGCACGGGCACCACGAGGTCCCTGTCGGCGGTGCGATTCGTGGATGCCTCGACAGGATGGGTGGTCGGGAGTTACGGACAGGTGTACAAGACGACGGACGCGGGGGTGACCTGGACGAAAGTCAGCAGGGAAGTCCAGACGCCGTCGTATCTCACGGACGTGCATTTTCCCGATCCGGCGAACGGCTGGGCCGTGGGGCTGTTCGGGATGATCCTCCACACGACCGACGGAGGGAAAAACTGGTCCCCGCAGAGTTCGGGCGTGACGAATTTTCTGACGGGCGTCCGTTTCCAGAACGCGAACCTCGGATGGGTGGTCGGCCATTCCGGGACGATCCTCCGGACGACGAACGGCGGATCGACATGGGCAACCATCCCGTTCGGCACGAAGTCGTCGTTCACCGCAGTGGATTTCGTCGACGCCGACACCGGGTACATAGCCGGTTACCGGGGAAAAATCTATAAATCCGTCGACGGAGGGCTGACGTGGTCGAGGGTGCTCACCGGTACGGGGAAGAACCTCCACAGCCTGAATTTCCCGACCGCCACGACCGGGTGGGCCGTCGGCGTCTCCGGGACCATCATCAAGACCACGGACGGGGGGGCATCGTGGGAGGCGCAGACGCCACCTTCGGCCCTTCGCACGCTCAAGGCCGTCGGATTCATCTCGGCGACGACCGGGTGGGCGGTCGGAGACCTCGGGACGATCTTCAGGACGACCGACGGGGGGGCCGCCTGGACCCAACAGAGCTCCGGGGTGCTCTCGTCGCTGCGCGGTGTCGGCGGCACCGGCGCGGACACGGTATGGATCGCCGGTCAGTCAGGGGCGATTCTGAAGACCACGAACGGCGGGACGACGTGGGTCCGCCAGGTATCCGGGACGACACGGAATTTGTACGGAATGTATGTCCTCGACGCGGAGAACGCCTGGGTCGTCGGCGGCCACGGTGCGATCCTGAAAAATACGCCTCCGGGCGAGTTCAGCATCGAACCGGTGGCGGCTCCCGGGACGGTTGCGTCCGCCGGAAACTATCCCAACCCGTTCAACCCGTCGACGACGATCACCTTCGATCTGGTGAAGCCCACGGCGGTCACCATAACGATTTTCGACATCCTCGGAAGGAAGATCGTATCCCTCATGGAACGGGAGCCCCTTGAAGCCGGGGTGCACTCCGTGCTCTTCGACTCACGGCTCGCCGGAGGCGGGGATCTCTCCACCGGTGTCTACCTGTACAGGATTGTGACGGCCGACGGAATCAGCGACCGTCTCGAGAAGATGATGCTCCTGAAATAAGCGGGGGCGGACTGGCGGGGGAATGCACGGACGCATGATGAACAACCGACTGGAAGAAGAATGAACCGGACACGATCCGCGTTGATGGTATTCGTTCTCTCGCTGGCCTGCTTCACGGCCCTCACGGGTCAGACGCCGGACTGGCACTGGCAGAATCCCCTTCCCCAGGGGAACGATCTGCGGGCCGTCGAGTCTCCCGACATCAACACGCTGTTCATCGGCGGACGCGCCGGCACCATCCTCAAATCCACCGACAGGGGGGGGAGCTGGGAAGTGTCGCAGATCGCGTCGAGGGACGTTGACTTTTTCGGGATGCACTTCCGGTCTGTCGCATGGGGATGGGTCGTCGGATCCGGTGGGGCGATCTTCCTGACCACGGACGGCGGGGGGAACTGGGTTGAACGGAACTCCCCCGTAAGCGGCGATCTGTACGACGCCGAGTCGGTCGGGCCGTCGACGGGGTACATCGTGGGGGACAGCGGCGTGATTCTCAGATCGAGCGACAACGGTTACCAGTGGGTCCGGATTTCGAGCGGAACGAATCATGCCCTCAGGAGTATCACCTTCCCCACGACCGCCACGGGGTACGCGGTGGGCGACGGAGACGTCATCCTCAAGACGACCGACGGCGGATCGTCGTGGTTCGGTGTCCCCGATACCATTCCCGGACGGAGTTTCCATGCCGTCGAGTTCGCGACGGCGGACACCGGTTGGGTGGGGGGATTCGGTGGAACAATTCTCACCACCACGGACGGCGGGGCGAGCTGGAGCCCCCAGTTTACGAGCGTTCCCACCGTCATCTCGACGATCGATTTCCTGAATACCACCACGGGATACGCCCTGGCGGACAAATATTTCCTCAAGACCACGAACGGGGGATTTTCCTGGGTCTCCCGGTTCATCGACTCCGTCAACACGCTTCGCTCACTCGTGTTCCCCACGTTCAGCCAGGGATGGATCGTCGGTGACAACGGCGAAATCAAGCAGACGACCGACGACGGGGACAGCTGGGACAGGGCCGAACCCAATGTCACGCTCGACCTCTACGACAACTATTTCCTGGACGCCCAGCGTGGCTGGTCCGTAGGCGCCCGTGGTACGATCCTGAGGACCGTGGACCGTGGGGCCAGCTGGGTGCGTTATCCCACCGCCATCACCCGTGCGCTCCGGTCGGTGTATTTCACCTCCCTGACCACGGGGTGGGTCGTCGGCGACAGGGGGACGATCCTGCAGACCACCGACGGTTTTTCCTACTCGCAGGTCCCGCTCGGCCTCACCACGGATCTCTCCACCGTCTACTTCAAGGGTCCCACGAACGGCTGGATCGTCGGCTCGAGGGGGACGGCGTTCAGGACCGTGGACGCGGGAGTTTCATGGTCGCCGGTACCGGTGGGGGATACCATCCACTTCTTCACGTCGGTCTTTTTCGCTGATGATTCTCTCGGGTGGATCCTCGGGAACTACGGCGACCTGAACGAACTCACGACGATTTTCCGGACCACCGACGGCGGATCCTCCTGGGATTCCGTCGCGATGGATACCAGGGCGCTCTTTTCCATGTGGTTCATCGACAGGGACACCGGATGGGCGGTGGGAAAGTTCCACCGGGTCATCAAGACCACCGACGGGGGATTGACCTGGAATGTTCAGGACACCCCTTCGAAGGGACAGACCCATTACATCGACGTGAGGTTCGTCGACGGATCGCGCGGCTGGACCGTCGGCGGGTTGGGGAGCATCCTCCGGACACTCGACGGTGGTGAGACATGGTTCGAGGTCGACTCCCGGACCGACAGGATCATGTACGGAGTGGTTTTCGCCGACAGCCTGACGGGTTGGGTTGCGGGCAGCAATGGCGCGATCCTTCATACCATTACCGGAGGGGGAGACGCGCCCCCCGAACCCCCGCCCCCGCCCCCGCCGGGGGAGACCAGCAAGAACCGCGTTGAGCAGAACATCCCGAATCCCTTCAATCCCGCCACGGCGGAGGGTGGTCTCACACGGTTTCCCTTCAATCTCACGCAACGGTCTCCCGTGACGGTACAGATTTACGACGGCATGGGCAGGTTCGTGGATGAAATCCAGGCCGGCACCTACGACCCGGGATCCTACGACGAGACGGCGCCGACCTGGGACGGGAAGGATTTCAGGGGCCGGGAAGTCGCGAGTGGTGTCTATTTCTACAGGGTCATCACCACCGAGTATATCGAGACCCAGAACCTGGTCCTCGTGCGGTAGTCCCACCATTCCCGGCACGACACCCGCAGCCCTTCCACCTGTCCGCCGGCCGCACCGGTCCTCTTAGAAAGTTCTAACGAAAACCCCCTTGTCCGCGAGGGGGTTTTTCATATCTTGATGTAAATAATTCCGGATCCTGATTGCGTTCCCCGGCGTGTCGACCGAAAGGCCGTCCGGTCGGGGGGAACGCGATCAATCACGCCTCCCGTGGATTCACCCTGCTCACCCCCTCACGATTGGAGGCACCAATGGCATCACTCTTCGAAGGATTTCCGCTCCCGACCCTGCCGTCACTTCTCCCGTTCGCTTTACTCTTTACGTTCCTCCCGCTCCCCGCGTGGGGACAGACCGCAGACCATCTCGTCATCAGTGAAGTATACGGGGGTGGCGGAAATTCCGGTGCACTGTACACGCACGATTTCATCGAGTTGTACAATCCCACCGGGAGCGGCGTCCAGATGACGAACTGGTCAGTCCAGTACCAGTCTGGGGGCGGCTCCGGTCCCTTCGGCGCGATTGCGGTGATTTCCGGAACCGTCCCCTCACACGGCTATTTTCTCATTGAGGCAAACCAGGGGAGCGGAGGGAGCCAGCCGCTCCCGGCCCCGGACGCCGTCGCCGGGTTCTCCATGGCCGCGACATCGGGGAAGGTCGCCCTGGTGGCGGACACCATCGCGGTTTCCGGACCCGGAGACACCGCGGTCGTCGATTTCATCGGTTACGGCAGCGCCAACCTCTTCGAGGGGGGCGGCGCCGCGACGGGAGCAGGAAATACATCCAGCCTCGAACGGAAGGCCTCCCCCGGTTCCGACGGGACCACGATGGGGGCGGGGGGCGCCGAGGAATTTCACGGGAACGGTCGCGATTCCGACGACAATACAGATGATTTCACACCGAGAGATGAACCCGAACCGCAGAACAGTGCGGCCGATCCGGAACATCCGGGCGGCGGCGCGGCGCTGGACATCGGGTTCGCCGAAAAGTGGAATCTCGTTTCTGTGCCGCTCGACGTCCCCGATCCCGGGGTGTCGGCCCTGTTCCCGGGGGCACTGACGCCTTTGTACTCGTACGCCGGGGGTTATGTTGCGGAATCGACGGCCGTCGTCGGACGGGGCTACTGGGTCAAGCTTGCCTCGGAAGATACCATCCATTTCACCGGGGCCGGGGTGGGTACTCAACCGATGAACCTCGACACCGGGTGGAACCTCGTGGGATCGGTCTCGTCTCCCGCGCCCGTAGCGGAGATCACCGAGGAACCCGTGGGGCACCTTGAGAGTGGATTCTTTTTCTACGACGGGGGATACGCCGAGGCGGAGACACTGCAGCCGGGGCGGGGATACTGGGTTCGCTCCTCCGGAGGGTCGATCACCATCAACCCGTCGCCCGCCGCGGTGCCGGCCGGCCGCGGACAGCCGTTGAAGACTGCGGTCCCGCTTCCTGACGGTGGGACGGAAGTTCATCAACCCGAACTTCCGCCGGATCCTCCGGGGGGTTCATCCCGGGGTGGTGACGATGCCGCCCGCCGGGGTTTCCGGGGGGTGGGAGCCCTCCGGATAACCGGTGTGGGGCCCAACCCCTTCAACCCCCGGACCACCATCGGATTCGCCCTGCCGGAGAGCGGGGAGGTGGAGGTGACCGTTATGGACATCGCAGGAAGGTTGGTGGCAACACTCCTCCACGAAGTGCTGGAAGCCGGGGTGCACTCGGTCTCCTGGGATGCCGCGGGGAATTCGGGGCGAAGTGTCTCCAGTGGTACCTACGTGGTCAGGATAGAGGGAGCCGGCTCCGTGTTGACCCGGAAAGTCATCCTGCTGAAATAACCCCCCCCCGGGGGGATTATGTCCCGGGTGGGCTGCTCTCAGAGCGGGGAGAAAAGGGAGGTTACCTGATTTTCCCGGTGACGCAGAGGGATGGGAAAACCGGCCGGATCCCACGGGCGGAGCGTGATAAACAGGAAAGAAATATTGACCTTTTTGGCGCAAATCCTTATTATGAAACGTGTGTCCGGCCATCACATCATTTTGGCCGGACGGTAGTACTTCCCGCACCTTTTCAGATTGCGCCGACAATCTCTCTCTTCCACCAGGAGATCCTCCCATGAGAATTTTTGCAGACTATTTTTGCGACTTCACCCTCGCGATAGAAGTCACGGGTGTGAGTCCCTTTCTCGCGCAACCACCGGCAAACGACTCCGACGGCGGGGCATTCGTGATATCCGGCCTGCCCTACAACTTCGCCCAGGACACCCGCTTCGCGACCCCCGATCCGACCGATCCGATACTGTTCTGTGCCGATTCGGGTGGAGGGAACCCGGCAGGGTATGTTGATACGGCGGATTCGACGAGGTTCGTGAGGTTCAGCACCTCGAGCAGCACTCCGGATGCAGGATATCACGTCGTAAAGATCTCCGCGGACCACCTCGCATCCGGCGTCTATTACTACAGGATAACGGCGGGCTCCTTGACGAGCACGCGGAAGATGATCCTCATCCGATAGCCGGAGGACGGGGGACTTTCCATGCGCACCGCCATCCTCGGCCTCTGTGCCGTCCTGGTATTCGTCACGGCAGGGCGGGTGTACGCCCAAACCTGGGTTCAGAAAATTGCCGGTCCGGGTCTCGGCAATCCGCTGACGGTGAACCCCCTGAACAGCGACATCCTCTACGGGGCGGCCGGAAGCGACAGGGTCTACATCAGCCGCGACCGCGGATACAGCTGGGCGAACTTCGGGGCGCTCGTTACCGGCGGGGGCATCATCAAGTCGCTCTCGGTCAGTCCGCTCGATACCAACCATATTCTCGCCGGCATCGAATCGGCCGGCGGGAACCCTGACAGGGTCATGAAATCCACCAACGGGGGTTTCACCTGGGACACGACGTGGACCGGGACGTTTTCCTACTTCGGCCAGCCGGTCGAATTCTCCCCCCTCCATCCGGACACGGTCTATACCATGGGTCTCGATACACTCTTCAGATCGATCGATTTCGGATCGACCTGGGACACCGTGGCTTCGGACCGGGGTTTCAACGCCTGGTGCGACGCCGCGATCCGGCCCGACAGCGCCGCGGTGATCTACCTCGGAGACAATCTTTCGGGAATCTGGAAGACGGAAGATCACGGATCCTCCTGGAGGAAGGTCTACTCGACGCTGGGTGAGATTCCGAGTATCGCGATCGACCCGTTCGATCCCAGCGTGGCGTACGCGGGAAAATTCGGGGGGGGGGGAGGACTCATTAAGACGACGGACTGGGGGGAGACATGGCACAACGTGATCGTCCCCTCCGGGAACAGGGATACGTGGTGGGTGGTCTGTTCACCGGAGCATCCCGGTTACGTCTACTACGGCACGTACACCGGCGACACCGCGCGGCTGGGCATCTACATTTCACGTGATTCCGCATCGACCTGGACGAAGATCAATGATGGTCTGCCGCAGAGCGCGATCTTCAACTACGGCCTGCTCACGCTCGATTCCCTGACGCTGATCGCCCTCCAGGGCAGCGGCATCTTCAAATTTCAGTATCCCACCACGATCGGGGTCACGGCGCCCGCCGGCGGCGATTACTGGCTGGCCGATTCCCAGTACACGATCACCTGGACGGCCACGGGCGTGTACTACGTCAGGATCGAATTTTCGCTCGATGGCGGGAACAGCTGGACAGAACTCGCCGACAGTATCCCGGCGGGGCAGGGTTCCTTCGGTTGGACGACCCCGTCGCTCCTCTCCGACTCGTGCCTCGTGCGGATCTCGGACGCGCTGTGGACCTCCACCACGGACGTGAGCGATTCGCTGTTCACCATCACGAACGCCGAGCTGACGATCGATTCCCCGAACGGGGGGGAGGTCTGGGACGCGGGTTCGGTACAGGAGATCCGGTGGTCGTCGGTGAGCTTCGACAGCGTACAGGTCGAATACTCCGCCGACAGCGGAGCGGGCTGGAACCTCATCACGCGCATACCCGCCGACGTGGGGACGTTCGAATGGACCATACCGAAGAACCCCACAACGGTGGCCCTTGTCCGGATGCAGGGAGTGGACGACACGAACGTCGTGGACGTCAGTGACGGCGTTTTTACGATCCGGTACATCAACACGTTCACGGGTGATATTCTCGTGGCGGACAACGGTGCGGAGTCGGACACGCTGACGTTCGGGATGGTGGCGGATGCCACGGACGGGATCGATACGCTCCTCGGTGAAGCGGAACTGCCGGTAACGCCGGGCCCCGGCTCCTTCGACGCACGGTGGGCCCTCGCCGGGTCCGGGGGGGTGTCGACCGATTTCCGGGATACACTGCACGGAGACGACGATGCGCATGTCTTTACGCTCGCGTTTCAACCCGGCGGCGGGGGATACCCGCTCACGTTCTCCTGGGATCCGGAGAGCCTGCGCGCCGGAGCCTTCATCCTGCGTGACCCTGACGGTCCCGGGACGAAGGTCAACCTCAACATGAGGCAGGACAGCTCCCTCGTCATCTCCGATACTTCGCTGCACGAGCTGGAGATTCTTCTCTGTACGGGCGCGGAAATTACGATCCCGGGGGATGGAGGATGGATACTGACGTCCCTCCCCCTCGAAACCGGCGACCACCGTGCGAGCTCGAACTTTCCGTTCTCGACGAGCGGCGCCTTCGAGTACCGTAACGGGTACATCAGGCGCGACACCCTCGTGCCCGGAAGGGGGTACTGGATCAAATCGCAGCAGGTGATTCTCCAGGGTTGTCCGATTCTCTCCGAGACCGTGGCGGTGCGACCCGGTTGGAACATTCTTGGCGCCCCGACAAAATCGATGGCCGTGGCGGACATCGTCTCGGTTCCCGAGACCCTGATCGTCTCACCCTTCTACGGCTACGGGTCCGGCGGATACCTGCTCGCCGACTCCATCCACGCGGGCGAGGGGTATTGGGTGAAATGCCGGGACAGCGGGACGATCATTATGGACCAGACGGTCATTCAGGGGATCTCCGCTCGGAACGTCCCCTCCCTCCCCGGTCGGCTGAACACCCTTCGCATGACGGGGGGAGAGGGGGGCGTGCATTCCGGCGTTCCGTCAACGCTCTTTTTTGGCCCGGATTCCACGCCCGGCTGGCTCGAAGCACCCCCCGAAGCTCCTGGTCGGGTCCCGTCGGCCCGCTTTGAGAACGGAAAAATCGGGATACTGCACGACCTGTATCCGAAATACCCGATTGAGTACAAAATCCGCGTAAATACACCCGAAACCGAAATATTTTTTTCGTGGGATGTAGAAATTGGTGATATTTTCAATTATATTCTAGTTGAATCCAACGGTACCCGAGAGGTATCGGCGACGCCCCTGCGTGGTTCGGGTTCCGCATCATTCACCCGCTCCCCGGGATCATTATATTTTTTACGAGTACACCTTCTGGACAGCGGCGGTGGTGGACTTCCGAGGGACTATTCGATGGGTCGGTTCTATCCGAACCCGTTCAACCCCTCGACCCGGGTGAGTTTCCAGCTGCCGTTCGAATCCATCATTTCCTATAATATCTGCAATCTGCTCGGAGAAACCGTCGTATCGTCGGATGAACGAAACCTGACAGCCGGCGAGTACGGCATTTCCTGGGATGGGATGAGTGACGATGGAAACATGGTGGGTTCAGGTGTATATTTCCTGACGTTCACCGCGAAATCGACGGTCGGCGGGAGCAGCGCGGAGGCCGTGGGGTATCGGGCCGTCCGGAAGCTTTTGCTTTTGCGTTAAGTACAGCGCCACATCGTACAGGTCACACGACGGTTGCCGCTCCCGACCCGGGATGCAAACGGAGTGGCCGTACGGACACCGAATCTCGAAAACATGAAATTCGTCAGTCTTTTATATCTTCTCGCGCTCTTCGCTGCGGTCCGGGATCCCGTCCCCGCTGCGGGCAAATGGTCTTCCTCACCGGATACCACCCTGCCGGTGGTCACCGAAGGCGGGAACCAGTGGAACGTTCAGATGGCCCCGGACGGACACCACGGTGCGATCGTTGTCTGGCAGGACCGCCGAGACGGCATCACCGACAAGCTCTACGTCCAGCGCATCGGGGCCGACGGGACCCTCCTCTGGGCCGAAAACGGAATCCCCCTCGCAGCCACCCCCGGTTACCAGTACTATCCCGCCATCGTTGAAGACGGCGCCGGAGGCGCGTACATCGCCTGGCAGGACAACCGGTCCGGCGCGGGTTACGACATCTTCCTGCAGCACGTCAGCGGGTCCGGCGAGATGCTCTTCCCCGGGAACGGCCTCGTGGTGTGCGATGCCCCCGGCCATCAATATTACCCGACCCTCGTTCGCGGGACGGGAGACGAGGTGATTCTCACCTGGCAGGACAAACGCGGCGGGACATTCGACATTTACGCCCAGCGCATCAATTCCTTCGGCTCCACGTTCTGGGGCCCGAACGGCGCCCTCGTCTGCAGCAGTGATGCCGACCAGGTCGATCCCGTGATCGCGACAGACGGGACCGGCGGTGCGATCATCGCGTGGACCGACTACAGGGGTTTTTCCGGGTTTACGGACATTTACGCGCAAAGGATAAAATGGAACGGCGCGCCGGGCTGGAAACTCAACGGGACGCCCGTCACGCAGGCCTCCAACAACCAGTGGAACCCCCAGATAGTCCCCGATGCCTCCGGGGGGGCGTACGTCGTATGGCAGGACCGCAGGGAATCTTTTTACGACCTCCTCTACGCCCAGAGACTCGACTCCATCGGGATGTCCGCATGGGACGTCAACGGAGTCCCGTTATCGGACGCTGAAGGTAACCAGTATTATCCCCGCGCGGCGGTCGATGGATTCGGCGGTGCGGTGGTGGTCTGGCAGGACAACCGGAACGGCGTCGACTACGATATCTACGCCCAGCGCGTGAACCCGGGCGGTCAGCTGCTGTGGTCCGGCTCGGCCACCGCAGTCTCCTCCGCTCCGGGTCAGCAGTACTATCCGCAGATCATCCATCAGGGAAACAGCTTCATCTTCGCGTGGCAGGACCGGAGAAGCGGTCTGTACGATATCTATGCCCAGCGTTTCAACACCGCCGGGGATCAGATGTGGAAGGAAGACGGCGTTCCGGTGAGCATGTCCCAATATGACCAGTACCTTCCCCAGCTCGCCACCGACGGGCTCGAGGGGTCCCTCATCTGCTGGGCGGATTTTAGCCTCGGTAACGGTTCCACGGATATTTTCGCGAACAGGATCGGCGCCAACGGACTTCTGGCGGGAGGGAGTTTCCGTTCGTTCAGCCAGGACAGCCTCAACAAGCGCGGGGTCCGCATCCGGAACAGGAATTGGGTGATGCCGAACGAGGGCAATATCAGGGACTCGGTCTTCGGACGGGGGGTGTTTTCACAGGGTATGATCATCGGTGTCGAAAGGCCCGACAGCGCAAAGAGGTACGGCTGGATTTATTACCGGAAAAGCTACTACATCAGGAGGACGCTTCCCCAGATCGGCGAGGCGCGGGGGTTCGACAGGAGATACGACCGGCCGTTCGTCGGGATACTCAGGAACCCGAGCCGTTACCGGTATAACAACGCCATCCTCGGGGAACAGATCGCGTTGAAGCTGAACATCGCGGCGAGCGACGTCGGCATCACCCCCGGTACATTCGGCGACCTGATCTACCTGGACGAGAACAACCCCGCTGATCCCCTGAGCGGTATTTCGCTCCGCGCCGTCTCACGACGCGTGGACAGCATGCTGACGTACTGGAGAGCCTACCCGGAGCTGGATTACAATAATCTCTACGCCACGTTACGGAAGATCAACAGGGCCTTCGATGGCCCGGTGGACACCGTCTCCGTGAGGCCGCTCAAACTCACGGCCGTCGGCACCCTCTTCTCGCTGAACTTCCTGGTGCCCAACATCGATCCCCCGGAGGAGGTCCCGCAGTACGTTCCCCTTGCCAACATCCCGGAAGAGGAAATCGGGTACACTCTCGCCCAGAATTACCCGAACCCCTTCAACCCGATGACGACGATCGAATTCAACCTTCCTGAGCCATCGATTGTCTCCATGAGGGTGTACGACCTCACCGGCCGGGAGGTGGCAAACCTCATCGACCGTGAAGAAATTCCGGAGGGATTCCAGGCCGTGGATTTCGAGGCCGGTTCACTCTCCAGCGGTATCTATTTTTACCGGATCATCGCGGACCCCCTGGCCCCGGGTGTGAAGGGGTTCAACGTCGTCGGTAAAATGATCCTGATGAAGTAATTCTTCCCGCCCTTCCGGGTTCACGCGATCCGGCGCCCCACCTTCAGCCTGTTGCCTTTCTAAGGCCATTTCAATATGTTTCACTATGGTGATCCCGCAAAAAACACTCCCAACCGCCTGGCAGTTGGCCCGAACCATGCGGTCGGTCCTTTCACTCTTCACGGGGATCTGTCTCGCGGTATCGGGCATGGCCGCACAGGTCCCGAACAGGCAGACGCCCCCGCTCCGGGTCGATGCCGACCTCTACAGGTTTTCCGGAGCCGATTCCACCACGTTCGTCGAAATAGCCTACGGTTTTCCCGAATCGGCCCTCACGTATAGAAAGGATTCAACGGGTTTCACGGCAGGAGCGGACATGGCGCTCGAAATCCGGACGGAAGGCCGCACGGTGGCTTCCCGGAGCTGGAGCATTCCGAGGACGATTCCCGAATCCCTCGCGAACCTGGCGGCGCAGAACATCCTGAGTATCGAGACGGTGACCCTTCCGGCCGGTGAGTACACGGCCGTCCTCTTCTGCCGTGACCGCGTGGATTCCCTTCGGCGCGACAGCGTGCTGCTTTCGATCCGCGCCGATGTGGGGGCGGGGGATGTCGTCGCCCTGAGTGATATTGAACTCTGTTCGGGGATCACTCCATCGGAGGACAGGTCGTCACTTTTCTATAAGAACACCCTCAACGTGATCCCGAATCCGGGCCGTCTCTACGGAGGAGGGCTTTCGACCCTCTGGTTCTACGCCGAGGTGTACAACCTCATGGCGACGGGGAGCCGCGACGTGGTCCTGCGTGCGGCCATCGTCGACCCTTCCGGTGCCGTCGTGGCGTCGAGCTCCAAAACCAAACCGCGTGCAAACAATTCGAGCGTGGAATACGGATCGATGAACGTGTCGTCGCTCCCCGGGGGAAGCTACGTCTTCCGCCTGTCGGTGGTGGACAGCGCCTCCTCCTCCCCCCGCGTCCTGGCCAGCGGCGAGAGAAAATTTTTTCTCCTGCAGCCGGAGACCCGGGGCGAACGGGATTACGGTCCACCGACCGGGTCCGTCGACGAATTCACCCTCATGACCACGGAGGCCGTGGATGACGAGATCAGGAAAATCACATATATCGCCTCCGAGCCCGAACGGCAACAGATCGACGGCCTCGGGGATCCCCTCGCAAGGTTGAATTTTCTCCGGAATTTCTGGCAGGGACGGGACCCCGACCCTGTCACGGCCGGGAATGAGGCAAGGTCGGCTTACCTCGACAGGGTCGGGCAGGCCAACGGGGCGTACACCGAGCGGGGGCGTGAAGGCTGGTTGACCGACCGCGGAAGGGTCTTCATCCTCTACGGAGTGCCCGACGATATTCAACGCCATCCCAACGAATCCGAGACTCATCCGTACGAGATCTGGAACTACAATGACGTACAGGGCGGTGTGGAGTTCGTCTTCGTCGACGTCCTTGGATTCGGGCGATACCGGCTGGTGCACTCGTCCCACCTCGATGAACTCCGGAACGACGACTGGTACAACCAGGAAGCGAAAATCCGCTGACCCGTCTCATGCATTTCATCGAGTTCCTCCTCTTCAGCGCCTTCCGGTGGATACTGCTCCTGCTTCCCCTCCGCGCGGCCGCGAGGTTTGGTCGCGGCATCGGGGGGCTGGGATTCAGAATTCTGACCCGGAGGCGCGGGATCGCCCTGGACAATCTCCGGCACGCGTTTCCGGATAAAACCCCGCTCGAACTCACTTCCATCGCCCGGGGGGCTTTCGAAAATTTCGGAATCGCCATTTCCGAATTCCTCCGGTTTTCACGGCTTCACCCCACCGACCTTCGGGTCCTGATGAACTACGACGAGCACGCGGAGGCATTCGCGAAGATCGGGAGGGCGAAGGGCCTGCTCTTCATGACCGGTCACTACGGAAACTGGGAGTTGACCGGGGCGGGGAGTTCCTGCCTGGCGGGAGTTCCCTACCTTGTGATTGTGAAAACCCAGTCCAACAGGTTCGTCGACCGGGTGGTCGACGGATTGCGGACCCGGTTCGGTTCATCCACCATCCCGATGGAGAAAGCGGTTCGTGAGACGATGGCGACGCTCAAACGGGGGGGGGTGGTCGCCCTTGCAGGGGACCAGAGCGCGCCGCGTGAAAGCGTGTTCGTACCGTTCTTCGGGCGCACCGTGGCCACCTTCCGCGGTCCGGCGGCCTTCGCGCTCCGCGCGCGGGTACCGCTGATGCTCGGCTTCACCGTCCGAAGGGCGGATTTCACCTACGACTTCCACCTGGAGGAAATCGATACGTCCGATCTTCCCGGGGCCACCGACGAAAATATCCTCGAGCTCACGCGGCGGCATGTCACCGTTCTCGAAAAATATATCCGGATGCACCCCGAACAGTGGCTCTGGATGCACCGTCGCTGGAAACACGTGGCCCCACCCGAATCCGCATACACCGACCCCCGTGTCTCCGCCCGCTGACATTCTGGTCATCCAGACGGCCTTCCTCGGGGATGTGATCCTGACCCTCCCGCTCGTCCAGCGGCTCAAAAAAGAGTTTCCGGCTTCCTCGGTCGACGTGCTGGTCGTCCCGGCCTCCGCAGGGCTGCTGCGGGGCCATCCCGACATCCGCTCGGTCATTGAATTCGACAAACGGGGGGGGGAATCGGGACCGCGCGGACTCCTCAGGGTTGCACGCCGGTTGCGGGAGACGGGTTACGACTGCGCGGTCGTGCCTCACCGGTCGATCCGGAGCGCACTTCTCGCCCTGCTGGCCCGGATTCCGGTCCGGATCGGGTTTCACAAGAGCGCGGGCCGATTCCTCTGGAGCTCACGCGTGAGGTACGACCCGGGTACGCACGAGATCCTCCGGAATCTCGCCCTTCTCGCCCCCCTCGGTATCAGCGCATCGGGCATGGAACCGCCGCGCCTCTATCCCTCAGCGACAGAGAAATCCATCGTGGATGAACTCCTGCGGGGTCTCGGGACACCGGGGTCCCGGCGGCTCGTGTCCATGGCGCCCGGGACGGTCTGGAACACCAAACGGTGGCCTGAAGAGGGATATGCCGGTGTGGCCGGAGAACTCGTTCGCGCCGGCAGGGGAGTGGTGCTGGTTGGCGGGCCGGCGGACACGGCCCTCTGCGCGCGTATCAGGGCTGCTGCGGGGGGTGCGGGCATCCTGGATGCCAGCGGAAGACTGTCGCTCCTCGGGTCCGCTGAACTCATCGGCAGGACCGGCGTTCTTGTCTGTAACGACAGCGCCCCGCTCCACCTCGCGGGGGCGATGGGGGTGAGGGTGGTGTCGATTTTTGGTGCGACCGTTCCGGCGTTCGGGTTCGGACCGATCGGCGCAACGGATACAGTGGTCGAAACCGCCGGGTTGTCGTGCCGTCCCTGCAGCATTCACGGGGGGGAGGAATGCCCGATCGGGACGTTCGAATGCATGCACAGCATCGAACCCGGCCGCGTATTTGACGCGGTCATGAACGGCTGAGCGGGGAACGGATGCGAGAGAAGGCGCCACACAGAATCCCGATGGCCGTCGACGGTGATATCGACAGGGCGGTCAGCCGGGCGGCGGCCGTCCTCGATGCGGGGGGAGTGATCCTCTATCCCACCGACACGATCTACGGTCTCGGTTGCAGGGCGGCCGACGAACCGGCGATCGGGAGGATCTATGCAATGAAAAGACGCCCTCCGAGCAGACCCACGCTCATTCTGGTCGGGTCGGCGGGGATGGTCGCCCGGTTCGTCACCGGGATACCGCCCGCCGCCGCCGCGCTCATGGAGCGGTTCTGGCCCGGACCGCTCACGCTCCTGTTCACCGCTGCGGGCGGGATCTCCCCGTTACTGACCGCGGGGACGGGGAAGATCGGCATTCGTCTGCCCGCGCACCCGTTCTGCACGAAACTCTCGCTGAAGTGCGACGACGCCATCGTTTCGACATCGGCAAACGTTTCGGGCAGTCCGCCGGCGGGAGGAACGGCTGATCCGGTCCGCGAGTTCGGGCGGCTGGTCGATCTCGTGGTGGAGGCCGGACACCTGGCTTCGCTCCCGTCAACGGTCGCAGACGTTTCCGGTGGGGAGCTCACGATCATGCGGGAGGGTGCGATTCCCGCGCGAAAACTGCACGAGTCCCTCGGTTCCGACTCTTGATAATCGGAGGGGAAAAGCGTACATTGAATATCACTTTCTCATAAATTTGTTTGTTTTCAGCGGATTCCGCGCCCGTAGCTCAGATGGATAGAGCGACAGCCTCCGGAGCTGTAGGTCGCGCGTTCGAATCGCGCCGGGCGTACTCTCAACCACAGGAAGAATGACGTGCTAAAACCGAAAAAGAAGATCGCAAAGAAGGAGCTCAAACAGGATACCCTCGTCACGACGTACCAGAAGACGTCGGGGTTCTACTCCCAAAACAAAAAATACATCAACTACGCGCTGACGGCACTGGTGATCGCAGCCATTGCCGCGGTCATTTTCATCAATAACCGCCGCACCAACAACGAAAAGGCGACGTCCGAGCTCGGGAAGGTGATCGCGATCCTCGACGCGAACCCGACGGACCCCACCTCCGTCGCGACGGCGATCAACGGCCGGCCCGAGCAGGGGATCGTCGGTCTGAAGAGCATCGTGAACAGTTACGGCGGAACCGAAGCCGGCAACCTTGCGAAATACTATCTCGGCAACGCCTATTACATCTCGGGCGCGTACCGGGAGGCGCTGGAGAGTTACGACGACTTTTCCGGGAGCGACCCCCTTCTCGTCTCGGGATCGAGGGCGGGCGAAGCCTCGGCACTCGAGGCGCTGGGCCGGTACGCCGAGGCGGCGGACGCCTTCGAGTCGGCGGTGCGGGCCAACCCCGAAGGCGTCTCGGCGCCCGAGTATCTCAATTCGGCCGCGAGGTGCTTCGGACTCGCGGGGAATCCCGGGGAAGCGGTCCGCCTGCTGAACAAACTCAAGGAAGAATACCCGGCCTCAGCCTCCGCCCGGGACGCAGACAGGGCCATCACCCGGTTCACGATCTGAAGGTCTCGCGACGCCCGACAGCGTGAGACACCACCCGGCCCCTCCGGGAAAAATCGGCGGATGCGCCGTGCCTGAACCAGCCTCCATTTCGAAAACTCCCCGGTTTGCAGACCGATGCTGAAACTGAGGAAAAATCTCGACAGGGACATCATGCAGATCGCGACCCCCGCGATCGCAGGCCTCTCCTCGCAGATGGTGGTGTCCGTCGTCAACACCGCCATGGTCGGACGGCTCGAAAACACCGAGGTCCAGCTCGCGGCGATGGGGCTGGGTTTCCTCGGGAGCTGGGCGATCGCCAGCCTTTTCTCGAGCCTCAGCACCGGCACGCACGTCTACGTGGCGCGCCGCCACGGGGAGGGAAACCACCGCGGGGTGGGAGATGTCCTCAACAATTCCCTGGTCGTCTGCGGTCTTCTCGGAATTATCTTCGGCTTCATCGGCTATTCTTTCTCCTTCGAGATCATCAATTTCTTCTCCGCCGACCACCAGGTGGCCCTGGCCGGCGCGGAGTACATGAAATACCAGTTCCTCGGCCTCCCTTTTTTTCTCCTGATCGTCTCCTACAGTGGGTTTTTTTTCGGCATCGGTCATACCAAGATTTTCATGTTTTCAGCGATTATCGTCAATGTTTTCAACATTTTTTTTAATTACCTTTTCGTCTTCGGCTCGATGGGATTCCCCCGAATGGAGCTCGCGGGGGCCGGTTTGGGCTACTCCCTCAGCATGGCCCTCGGATGGATGTTTTTCGTCTTTGTAACTTTCCTCGGGGAATATCGAAAGAAATACCAGTACTACTCCCATTTTTCAATATCGAAGGAAACAATATCCCAGATCGTCAAAATATCCGTTCCGGTGTCACTGCAGAACATCCTGATTTTACTGGGCTTTCTTTCGTTCGTGGCCATCACGGGATGGATCGGGACGGTGGACCAGGCGGCGACGAACGTGGTCACGTCGGCGATTTTCATATCACTGATGCCGTCGTTCGGATTCGGTATCGCGGCGCAAACCCTCGTGGGCCAGTCCCTCGGGAAGGGGGACGTGAAAACCGCGCACGCGTACGGGTTCGAGACGGCCAAGCTGGGGACGATCTTCACCACGGCGGTCGGCATCGTATTCCTCGTCGTGCCGGACTTCGTCCTCCAGGTGATTACGACAAATGCCGACGTGATCGAGGTGGCGCGTCCGGTACTGCGGATCGCCGGCGTGGCCCAGATATTCTATTCTTCGGGGATCATATTCGCAAACGCGCTGCAGGCGGGTGGCGCGACGGTCTACGTCATGTGGGTGGAAATCCTCACCCACTGGATCATTTTCCTCCCCCTGACCTATCTCTTCGGGATCGTGCTGGGGTGGGGGGTGACGGGATCGTGGCTAGCCCTCCCGGTCTATATCATCGCCTACTCCTCGATGAATTTCCTGAAATTCAGGTCCACCAGCTGGATCCGCTCCAAACTGTGACGGGTACGTGACGGACATGACACCGCGGAAATCGGGATTGAAAAACCTCCTCCTCCTCTCGCTGAGCGCCGTCCTCTTCATGGGGAAGTTCGTCGTGGACGTCATTGTCTCGAAGCTGGACATCGAGGTCGGTTTTTTGAGCATCCTCCAGGTCCTCCTGGTGGCCGGGGCGTTCATCACACTCTACCTCTACATTGAAAGGGTGTGGCGC
>QJVY01000252.1 GCA_003235555.1 Ignavibacteria bacterium
GCCCTAAGGGGGGCGGATGCCTCTATATCAGACGGGGAAAACCGGCCGTCGGGATCGTCAGCCAGATGGACGGGGGGGGACACGAGGGCGGACTGAGGTCCGGGACGCTGAACGTCCCGGGGATCATCGGCCTCGGGCGGGCGCTGGAAATTGCGACCGCTGAAATGGAGGGGGAATCCGCGAGGCTCGCCCTCCTCCGGGATGAGATGCTCGGCCGCTGGTTGCGTGAGCCCGGCGGGGTCGCGCTGAACGGACATCCGGACCGGCGGCTGCCGAACAACCTCAACGTGAGTTTCATCGGCGTCGAGAATGACGTGCTGATGATGAACATGAAGGACGTCGCCTTCTCCTCGGGGTCGGCCTGCACGACGGGAAAGCCGGAACCATCGCACGTCCTGTCGGCGCTGGGACTGCCGCAGGACAGGCTCCGTTCCGCCGTTCGTTTCGGCCTCGGAAGATTTACCACCGCGGAGGACGCACGCTACGCGGCGGGCCGGGTGGCGGAAGAGGTCACCCGGTTGCGCGCGAACGCTCCGGCGCGGAGGGGACCCTCCTCCGCCGCGCGGCCGCTGGACGCACAAAAAGTTTAAATCAACCAGACAACGAATACGACCGATCACTATGAGTAACTCAATGACGATGCCGGGATCCAGGGAGTTCCTGGTTTTTCTGAAGTCGAAATTCTCACTGATCCACAATTCGAATTTTTTCTTCAGGGATCTCCACTACGGAGTCATGGCGTACCTCGCCTCGCAGGGAGTGCACGCCGGGTACACCCGTTCCGAACGGATGGCCCGTGAGCTCGCCGACGGACTGGAGCGCGAGGGGATCTTCAAGAAAATCGATCACCAGTCCTGGTGCGTGAACTATCCGGAATTCGCGCTGCCGCGGACGGAAAAGACGCCGGCCGGGGCGGGGGCATAACCCATGAAGCCACAACGGACAGACCCGGTCAAGACGCCAGATTCCACCGACACCCGTGATTCGCGTGCACCGTCCGGTACCCCTGCCGTGAGGGAGCACCGCGGCGCGTCCGAATCCGATCTTGAAACAATCGCCTCCCGCGAATACAAATACGGGTTCGTCACAGACATCGAGGCCGACTCCATTCCCGCCGGCCTGAGCGAGGACGTCATCCGGCTGATCTCCGCAAAAAAGGGGGAGCCCGAATGGCTTCTCGAGTGGAGACTCAAGGCCTACCGGCACTGGCTGACCATGACGGAGCCGGAGTGGGCGAACGTCACCTACCCGCCGGTGGACTACCAGGACATCGTCTACTACTCCGCGCCGAAAAAACCGAAGGAAATCAGCAGCCTCGACGAGGTTGACCCCGAACTCCTGAGGACCTACGATAAGCTGGGAATATCCCTGAACGAGCAGAAGCGTCTGGAGGGCGTCGCCGTCGACGCCGTATTCGACAGCGTGTCGGTGGCGACAACGTTCAAAAAGACTCTCAGCGAGAAGGGGATCATCTTCGGGTCGTTCTCGGACGCGGTGAAGGAGCATCCCGACCTTGTGAGAAAATACCTCGGCTCGGTCGTCCCGTCGAGCGACAACTTTTTCGCGGCCCTCAACTCGGCGGTGTTCAGCGACGGGTCATTCTGCTACATCCCCAAAAATGTCCGCTGCCCGATGGAGCTGTCGACCTATTTCAGGATCAATGCCGCGAATACCGGTCAGTTTGAGAGGACGCTCATTGTTGCCGAGGAGGGGAGTTATGTCAGCTACCTCGAGGGATGTACCGCCCCGATGCGCGACACCAACCAGCTCCACGCGGCCGTGGTGGAACTCGTCGCGCTGGACAACGCCCAGATCAAGTACTCGACCGTCCAGAACTGGTATCCCGGCGACGCCGAAGGGCGCGGGGGGATCTACAATTTCGTTACGAAACGGGGTGCCTGCCGGGGCGTCAATGCGAAAATCTCCTGGACACAGGTCGAGACGGGGTCGGCCATCACCTGGAAGTACCCCAGCGTCATTCTCCAGGGGGACAACTCCGTCGGCGAGTTCTACTCGGTGGCGGTCACCAATAACAGACAGCAGGCCGACACCGGGACCAAGATGATCCATATCGGGCGCAACACGAAAAGCACGATCGTTTCCAAGGGGATCTCCGGCGGCCGCTCCAACAACTCTTACAGGGGGCTCGTGAAAATCGGGAAGAACGCGGTGAACGCCAGGAATTTTTCCCAGTGCGATTCGCTTCTCCTCGGGGATCGCTGCGGCGCGCATACCTTCCCGTACATCGAGGCGAAGAACACGACCTCGAGGGTCGAACACGAGGCATCGACCTCCAAGATCGGCGAAGACCAGATTTTTTACTGTAAACAGCGGGGCCTCTCGGCCGAGGACGCGGTGAACATCATCGTCAACGGTTTCTGCAAGGAAGTGTTCCGGGAACTGCCGATGGAATTCGCCGTGGAAGCCCAGAAACTCCTCGGGATCAGCCTCGAGGGCAGCGTCGGTTGATGCACGACCGGCCGGCCGCGGCATCGCGGGCCCGCCAAAACATGTATCGAAAGGAAAACAGATGCTCCACGTAAAAAACCTTCATGCCTCCGTCGCCGGGAATGAAATCCTCCGCGGAGTGGACCTGGACGTCGGACGGGGTGAAATCCACGCGATCATGGGACCGAACGGTTCGGGAAAGAGCACGCTCGCCCAGGTGCTCGCCGGCCGCGAGGCCTACGAGGTCACCGCCGGCGAAGTCACCTACAACGGCAAGGAACTCCTCCCGATGGCCCCGGAAGAACGGTCCCGTGAGGGGATCTTCCTCGCGTTCCAGTACCCGGTCGAAATCCCGGGCGTCTCGAACACGTATTTCCTCAAGGCGGCACTGAATTCCATCCGGAAACACCGCGGGGAGGAGGAATACGACGCGGCCGATTTCCTCGCGCTCCTGAAAGAACGGATGAAGCTCGTCGACCTCGACCCCGCCCTTCTGAACAGGCCGGTGAACGAGGGGTTCTCCGGGGGTGAAAAAAAACGGAATGAAATTTTCCAGATGGCGGTTCTCCAGCCGACGCTCGCCATTCTCGACGAGACCGATTCAGGGCTGGACATCGACGCACTCAGGATCGTGGCCGACGGCGTCAACAGGCTCAGGGACCCGGAGCGGTCAGTCATCGTCGTGACGCATTACCAGCGCCTCTTGAATTACATCGTTCCGGACGTTGTCCACGTGCTCGTCGAGGGGAGGATCGTCCGGTCCGGCGGCCGGGAGCTCGCCCTCGAACTGGAGGAAAAGGGGTACGACTGGCTCAGGGAGGGCGCGGTGGTCGGAAAATGAACAGGGTCTCTGGAATACCCCGGACGCCCGCCGAACAGGTGGAGTGGTATGTCGGACATTTCAAATCGTTCGAAAAGAGGCTCAACGGGGAAGCGTCCTCCGACGTGCACACCCTCCGGCGCCGGGCGCTGGACCGGTTCAGCGGGCTGGGATTCCCCGGTACCCGCGATGAGGAATGGCGGTACACCAACGTTTCACCCTTTGTCTCAATCCCCTACGAGCCCGTTTCCGAACCCGGCGGACGGCGGGTGGACGGTGGCGGATCCCCGGCGACGAAATTCCTGGAGGGGATCGCCGTCCGGGGTCTTCCCGGCTACCGCCTGGTCTTCCTGGACGGACATTTCGCGCCGGATCTCTCCAGGCTCCCGGAGAACGGAGCGCATGTCCGGACCCTTTCGGGGGTCATCTCCGCGTCCGAAGGCGTGAATGGGGACCTGATGGGGTACCTCGGCCGGGGGGCCGAGAAGGATCGTGAGAACCCGTTCACGGCCCTGAACACGGCCTTCCTGAGGGAAGGGGCCTGCATCCATCTCCCCGAAAATTTCCATTCAGACGAACCGGTCTACCTCCTCTTTCACTCCACGCACCGGCCCGAACCGCACTGCTCGCATCCGCGCAACCTGATCGTGGCCGGACCCGGTTCGTCCGTCCCCATCATCGAGGAATATTCCGGCCCGGGGAACCAGCCCTATTTCACCAATTCGGTCACGGAAATTTTCGCCGGTCGCGGTTCGCGCGTGGAGCTCGACCGTTTCCAGCACGAGGGGGAAAACGCCTTCCACGTTTCATCGCTCTACATCACTCAGGAAGCCGACAGCGCCGTGACCGTCAACTCGGTTTCGTACGGGAGCGCCATGGCCAGGCATAACATCACCGCGGTGCTCGCGGGGGAGGAAGCCGAATGCACACTGAACGGCCTCACGCTCACGACCGGGACCCAGCATATCGACAACCATACCGTGATCGACCACGCGACGCCGAACTGTGCAAGTCATGAACTGTACAAGGCGATCCTGGAGGGTTCGTCGCGGGGGGTGTTCAACGGAAAGATCTTCGTCAGGCGCGACGCCCAGAAAACGGACGCCAAGCAGACCAACAAGGCTCTCCTCCTGAGCGACGACGCGACGATCGACACCAAACCGCAGCTGGAAATCTTCGCCGACGACGTCCGCTGCACGCACGGCGCGACCGTCGGCCAGCTGGATGAAGAACAGATCTTCTATCTCCGGAGCAGGGGGCTTGGCCCCGAGGACGCGCGCGACCTCCTGACGAACGCGTTTGCCAGCGACGTCCTCAACCGCATCCACCTCGAACCCCTTCGCGAACACCTGCAGGCCATTCTCCACGTCCTGCTTTGCAAGGGGAGAATCCTCGCGGAGAACGAATGACGACGACGACACCAGAGGCGGTGGGGCGGTCGCGTCCGGCGAAGGCGCCGGCGGTGTTCGATGCCGCGGCGGCGAGGAAGGACTTTCCCATCCTGGGGACGCTCGTGCGCGGAAAGCCGCTGGTCTACCTGGACAACGCGGCGACCACGCAAAAACCGCGGCAGGTGACGGCGGCCCTCGTGGGGTATTACGAAACGTCGAACTCGAACGTCCACCGCGGGGTCCACCGCCTGAGTGAAACAGCAACCCGGTTGTACGAGGGGGCGCGTGCGCACGTCGCGGAGTTCATCGGCGCGGCCGAACCCGCGGAGATCATCTTCGTCCGAGGCACGACCGAGGCCATCAACCTGGTCTGCCATTCCTGGGGGCGACCCAACGTGGCTGCGGGCGACGAGGTGATCATCTCCGGATTGGAACACCATTCGAACATCGTGCCGTGGCAGAGGCTCTGCGAAGAGAAGGGGGCGCGCCTGAAAGTGATCCCGATGAACGACCGCGGGGAACTTCTCCTGGACGAGTACGAACGGCTCTTCAGCGACAGGACGCGCATCGTCGCGGTAAACCATGTATCGAACGCGCTGGGGACCATCAACCCGGTGGCGGAAATGGCGGCCAGCGCCCATGCACGAGGTGTGCCCCTCCTGGTGGACGGGGCCCAGGGCCTGCCCCACCTCGGCGTGGACGTGCGCGCCCTGGGTTGCGATTTCTACGCCTTTTCCGGCCACAAGATGTACGCCCCGATGGGGATCGGCGTACTGTTCGGAAGGAAGGAACTGCTGTCGAAGATGCCCCCCTACCAGTCGGGGGGGGACATGATCAAGTCGGTGACGTTCGACCGGACAATCTACAACGATCCTCCGCACCTCTTCGAGGCCGGGACCCCGAACGTCGCGGGGGCCGTGGGTCTCGACGCCGCCGTCGCGTACCTCGGGGGTGCCGGACAGGATGCGATCCGCCGTCATGAGGAGGAGGTCCTGGAGTATGCCACCGGACGGCTGGGGGACATGGAGGGATTGAGGATCTACGGCACGGCGCGCGAGAAGGCCGGGGTCATCTCGTTCACCATGGAGGGCGTCCACCCGCACGACGTCGGGACCATCCTCGATACGGAAGGCGTGGCGGTGCGGACCGGACACCACTGCGCGCAGCCGATCATGGAAAGGTTCGGCATCCCGGCCACGGTCCGCGCGTCGTTCGGCCTCTACAACGTGAAGGCCGACGTCGATGCGCTCGTTGCCGCCCTCGGGAAGGTCAGGTCGGTGTTCCGGTGAGTTCCGAGCTGCGTGACCTCTACCAGGAGATCATCCTGGACCACAACCGCTCCCCGCGGAACTTCCGGGCGATGGGGAACCCCGACCGGAAGGTCGAAGCCTTCAATCCGCTCTGCGGGGACCATTACACCATCTATCTCGCCGTCGACGGCGGGGTGATCACCGACGTGTCGTTCGAGGGGACCGGTTGCGCCATCTCGAAGGCGTCGGCGTCCATCATGAGTTCGATGGTGAAGGGAAAAACCGTGGAACAGGCGGAGGCCCTCTTCGGGGTATTTCACCGTCTCGTGACGGGGGAGAACGTGTCGGAGGACGAAATGACGGCGGTCGGCAAACTTGCTGCCTTCGCGAACGTTTCGGAATTTCCGGCCCGCGTCAAGTGCGCCAGCCTGGCGTGGCACACTCTGCACGCGGCGGTGACCACCGGGGCGGACACGGTATCGACGGAATAAGATCAGGCGGGAGAGGCTGACATGACCGAACGCATATTGAATTCCATCGAAAGACGGATCGTCGAAGCGGAAGTGATCGAAGCCATCCAGACGTGCTTCGATCCCGAGATCCCGGTGAACATTTACGAACTCGGGCTTATCTACGGAGTGGAGGTCGGGGAGAAGGGAATGGTGGTGGTCAGAATGTCGCTGACATCACCCAACTGTCCGGCCGCCCAGTCGCTGCCCGCGGAGGTGGCCACCAAGGTCAGGGCCGTGAAGGGAGTCAGCGACGCCCGGGTGGACGTCGTCTGGGACCCCCCCTGGACACCCGCCCTGATGTCCGAGGCGGCGAAACTCGAACTCGGGATGATGTAAGCGAAATCGATCTACACATAACAAAGGAGACCATCAGTGGACAATCACACTACCGAAAGACCCGCGGTCGGCGAGGAGATCGACCTGACCGCGAAGGCCGCCGCGCAGATCCTGAAGCTCAGGAAGGAAAACAACATGCCCGACGGACACGGCCTGAGAATCGGCGTCAAGGGGGGCGGTTGCTCGGGCCTCTCCTACGTCCTGGGTTTCGACGCCGAGCCCAAACCGAACGATCACGTGTTCACCCGCGAAGGGGTGAGGGTGTTTATCGATCCGAAGAGCCTCTTTTACCTCTCCGGCACCGTCCTGGATTTTTCCGACGGGCTGGACGGAAGGGGCTTCGTCTTCAACAACCCGCAGGCGAAAAAAACCTGCGGATGCGGCTCGTCATTTACCGCCTGACCCGGAGGCTGCCATGAAACGAAGAAATTTCCTGAGGACCGCGGCGGTGAGCGCCGCGGCTGCCCTCGTCTCCCCCGCGGGATTGTATACCGACAACAGAAAACACACCACACACAAGGAGAACGACGCGATGCCATTCACTCTGCCAGCACTGCCCTACCCGACCGACGCACTTGAACCGTCGATCGACAAGATGACCATGGAAATCCACCACGGCAAGCACCACGCCGGATACGTCAACAATCTCAACAAGGCCGTGGAGAATACCGACCTCGCCGGGAAGAGCATTGAAGAGCTCCTCGCCGGCGTATCGAAACTCCCGGTCGCGGTCCGGAACAACGGCGGCGGCCATTTCAATCACAGCCTCTTCTGGACGATCATGACGCCCAAGGGCGCCGGCAAACCCTCCGGTGATCTCGCCTCGGCGATCGACAGGGATTTCGGTTCGTTCGACAAATTCAAGGAGGCGTTTTCAGCCGCGGGCGCCACGCGTTTCGGCTCCGGCTGGGCGTGGCTCGTTACGCAGAAGGGCAAGCTCGTCGTCTGTTCCACGCCGAACCAGGACAATCCGGCCATGGACATCGCGGACGTCAAGGGGACCCCGGTCCTCGGGATGGACGTGTGGGAACACGCCTATTACCTCAAGTACCAGAACCGCCGGCCTGAGTATATCGCCGCATTCTGGAACGTGGTAAACTGGGACGAGGTCTCAAAACGTTTCAAGAACGCCGGCTGAGTCCCCGGCGGGAACGCGATCACGGATGCACCCGAAGGCCGGTCCGGGGCGGACCGGCCTTCGTCATACCCTGCGGGGAGCCGGCGGGCGGATGTGCGGCGCATGGCGGATTTGCGTCTGCCCGGAGTGTGTCGTACATTGGGCCGCGGTGCCTGGCGGACAGGGTCGGTGCACCCACCCGGACCAGGACCGGACTGATCCTTCTCTCATTCGGAGCGACGAAAAATGAATGAACGCCGTCCTCAGGGCGCAGCACTCAACGCCATGGTCACCGCTGTCGCGTTGATGGTCGTCGGCGCGATATTTCTCCTCCGGAACCTGGACCTGCTCGACCTCGGGAGCCAGTGGTGGGCCCTCTTCCTGCTCATTCCCCTCCTCTATCTGGGCAGCCGCATCGTGGAACTGCGGTCACGCAACAGGGGGAAGATTCCCCCGGCCGCCCGGGGGATGCTCATCGGTTTCCTCTCGGTGGCCCTCGTCATGCTGATCTTCCTGCTCCGCCTCGACTGGGGAGACGTCTGGCCGTTGTTCATCATCCTCGCGGGGGTGTCGTTCCTCTTCGGCAGGACGGAGGACGGGGCCGGTCAGGGACCTCCCCCGGCCGGACCCGGGAGTGACGGACCTTGATTCAAACACGGATTTCCCGTATTATTTCACATGCCTGAGGCACGGTTCCCGACGCGGGTGGCCGGAAAGAGCGACCACCCGGATTCACCCCCGGTCCCCGCCGGAGGGGGCGACGTTGCCGCGGGACACTACTGGCAGTATTGCGTGAACTGCGGCACCATGCTTGAAGGACGGAAATGCAAGCTGATCTGCCCGCGGTGCGGTTTCTATCATTCCTGCAGCGAACCCTGACCATCATCAACCATACGTCACACATCCATGAACAAAAAAACCAGACGCGTCGAGAAGAAGCACCGCAAGAAGATCGCCCGGACAAAGGCGCGGAAACGTGAGTCCCTTGCGCAGGCAAAGAAAAAATAAGCCCGTCCGGCGCTGGGCATCCGACGGATGCCCTTTTTTTTCACCGGTGTTCCGGAGCCGGGAGGGGGGGAGATGACCTGGACCTTCGGGAAGAGGGACTACGATCTCGCCTCGCGGACCCACCTCATGGGCGTCGTCAACGTCACACCGGATTCCTTTTCCGACGGGGGGCTGTACCTCTCCGGTGACGCCGCGGTCCGGCGGGGAGTGCAGCTCGCCGAGGAGGGGGCCGATTTTATCGACGTGGGAGGGGAATCCACCCGGCCCGGTTCGGAAGCCGTTCCGGTAAAGGAGGAAATCCGCAGGGTCGTTCCGGTCATCCGTTCCCTGGTGGACCGGACGGACGTCCCGGTCTCGGTGGATACGTCGAAGGCCGAGGTCGCCGAGGCCGCGCTCGATGCGGGGGCGTCCGTCGTCAACGACGTGTCGGGATTCATGGCCGACCCGGCCATGGCGCGCGTCGCGGCCTCGCACGGAGCGTCCGCGATCATCATGCACATGCGCGGCACGCCCGCCACCATGCAGGAGAATCCGGTCTATGACGATCTCATGGGTGAGATCGTCTCATACCTCCGCAGGGGCGTGGCGGCGGCCCGGGACGCTGGCGTGAGGCAGATCATCGTCGACCCGGGGATCGGCTTCGGGAAGACGACGGACCACAACCTTGAAATCCTCCGGAGGCTCGGTGAACTGGATGTCCTCGATCTGCCGGTCCTCGTCGGGCCTTCACGGAAGGCGTTCATCGGCGCCGTCCTCGACCTCCCCGTCGGCGACCGGCTCGAGGGCACCGCGGCTTCGGCGGCAGTCGCCGTGATGAACGGCGCGAGCATCATCCGCGTCCACGACGTGGCCCCCCTCCGCCGGATCGTCCGGGTGGTCGACGCCATCATGCGGCAGGGCGCCGCGGTGGGGGCCTGAGATGGAACTCTTCCGCATCGGGTTCCTGCCGGTCTCGCTGGTGGACCTGCTCGACATCGCGCTGGTCGCGTTCATTTTCTACAAGCTCTACATGGTCATGCGAGGGACGGTCGCCGCCCAGATATTCGCGGGACTGGTGCTGATCGTGATATTTTCGTTCGTGGCCCAGGCCGTGAACTTCAAGGCCATGAACTGGATGCTCAGGACGCTGACCGACATCTGGGTCATCGCGTTCATCGTCCTCTTCCAGCCGGAACTCCGCCGGCTCCTCGTCCTGCTCGGCCGGAACCGCTTCGTCAGGAAATTTCTCAGAATCAGCGCGGAGGGCGCGATCGACGAAATCGCGTCCACGGCGGGAGAACTCGCCCGCAAGCACCACGGAATGCTGATCGTGGTGATCCGGTCGACCGGCTTGAAGGCGTTCGTCGAAACGGGTCTCTCCCTGCAGGCCATCATCAGCAAACCGCTCCTGATGTCCATTTTCAATCCCCGCTCACCGCTCCACGACGGGGCGGTCGTGGTCCGTGACAGGGTGGTGGAGGCGGCGAGGGTGACCCTGCCCCTTTCCCAGACGTCGAAAATCGGCGACCACGCCCTCGGGACGCGGCACCGCGCGGCGCTCGGAATATCGGAGCAGGCGGACGTCGTGTCGGTGGTCGTCTCCGAGGAAACGGGCGCGATTTCGATCGCCGACAACGGAATACTCCTGAGGGGCCTGACCACGCAGGAACTGCGAAGCGAACTGCGGTCGCGCCTCGACACCTCGCCGGACAAGGACGCAAAATCGATCAGGAACATCTTCCGGGTCCATACTCCCTGAATGAAGCGACGTAAATGAACATGAACGGACGGAGGGGTCTCGGGCGGTTTGACCACGAGAAGGAGGAGATGATCGACCTGCTCACCCGGCGGGGCATTGTGGACGAGGGGCTCCTCGGGGCGATGCGGCGCGTGGACCGTCACGAATTCGTGCAGGATGCGTTCGTCAACAGGTCCTACGAGGATTCGGCCCTCCCGATCGGCTGCGCGCAGACGATTTCCCAGCCGTACACGGTCGCGTTCATGACCCAGGCGCTCGGCCTCAGAACGGGCGCGAGGGTCCTCGAGATCGGGACCGGCTCAGGGTACCAGGCGGCGATCCTGGCAGAGCTCGGCGCCAGGGTGTTCACCATCGAGAGGCACATGCAGCTCCTGATGGCGGCGAGGGAGCGGTTCGAAAAATACTCCTACAACATCGCGTCGAAATGCGGGGACGGGACGCTGGGCTGGAGTGAATTCGCACCCTACGACGGTATCATCGTGACGGCGGGAGCCCCCGAACCTCCGCGGGCGCTCGTCGACCAGCTTGCCGAGGGGGGCACGCTCGTGATCCCCATCGGCGGCATGGACATCCAGGACCTGCATATCATCACCCGCACCGGTGGCGCAATCAGGACCGCGCAGGCCACCGGGTTCAAATTCGTCCCGTTGATCGGGAAGTCGGGATGGAAATGACCGGCTCCCCCCGCGCGGGGGAGGACCGGTGAAACCCGGGAAGGTCCTCGTCGTCCTCGGACCCACCGCGTCCGGAAAGAGTTCCCTGGCCCTCGGGATTTCGACACTCCTCGACTGTGAAATCGTCTCCGCCGACTCGCGGCAGGTGCATGCGCATATGGAGATCGGCACGGCCCAGCCCGCGGCGGCTGAACTCGACCGGGTGCCCCATCATTTCGTCGGGGAAATCAGCCCGGGCGATGAGTTCAACGCGGGCGTCTTCGGAATCCGGGGACGTGAGGTCATCGCCGGGATCCTCTCACGGGGCCACGTTCCCCTCGTGGTGGGGGGGTCGGGCCTCTATATCAGGTCGCTCGTCGACGGGCTCTTCGACGGGCCGGCCGCCGTCGACGAGGTAAGGGAGGATCTGGAGGAGCAACTGGAACGGCGCGGACCGGCCGCCCTCCTCGAGGATCTTCGGAAGGTCGACCCCGTCGCCGCCGGAAGACTCACGATCACGACCCCCAGGCGCATCACCAGGGCCCTGGAGGTGCACCGGCTGAGCGGAAGACCGATCAGCGAACTGCAAAACGCGAAAATCGACATCCCCTTCAATTTCCTGATGGTCGGGCTGGACTGGCCCCGTCCCGTGTTGTATGATCGTATCAACAGGCGGGTCATCGCGATGGTCAACGCGGGGCTCGTGGAGGAGACCCGCCGCCTCCTCGACCTCGGATACGCACCCGGCCTTCGTTCGACGCCCACAGTCGGTTACCGCGAGGCGATGGCCTATCTCGAGGGTTCGCTCTCCCATTCCGCAATGATCGGCCTCATCCAGATGAACACCCGCCGGTTCGCGAAGAGGCAGCTGACCTGGTTCCGCCGTGACGGGCGCATTCGATGGTTCAGCGTCACCTCCGGGGAAGAGTTTCCACGGATCGCGGAGGACGTCGTCACCCTCTTCCGGTCGGGGGAAAAATCCCGGTTTTGATAATATCGTCCAGTTTCATATCTTTGGACTCATTTCGGGGCGTGGCTCAGCCCGGCTAGAGCGCTTGGTTCGGGACCAAGAGGTCGGCGGTTCAAATCCGCCCGCCCCGACACCTGTTGAGGAAGTCAATCCCTGCGTGTTTCCGACTCCGACCCGTGAACTCCCGCCGGTATAACATCCTGCTCGCCGAAGACAACCTCGGGCATCAGCGGTTGACCCTCCATGCGCTGAAGAAAATCCCGGTCCCGGTTGCGTGCTCGGTGGTGAGGGACGGACAGGAGATCCTGGATTATCTCAGGGGGTCCCCTCCGTTCGGGGACAGGACCGTCTACCCCGACCCCGACCTTATTCTCCTGGACCTCAATCTCCCGAAGCGGGACGGCCGGGAGGTCCTGGGGATCATCAAGGGGGACCCCGCCCTGAACGGGATACCCGTCGTGGTCCTCAGCACGTCGGACAGGGAGGAGGATATCCGTTACGCCATGGAGACGGGGGCGGCGGGGTACATCAGCAAGTCGGCGGGGTTCGACGCCTACACCGCACAAATTTCCGAGGTGATGAAACATGTTCGCTGAACGTATCCTCCCGCGCGGGGGTCGTCTCTGATGGGGGCGATCGTTGCGATCGTCGGCAGGCCGAACGTCGGGAAGTCCACGCTCTTCAACAGGCTCGTGGGCGGGCGTGATGCCATCGTGCACGACGACCCGGGCGTCACCCGCGACCGGAAATACGGGATCGCGGAATGGGCGGGGAAGTCGTACACCCTCATCGATACGGGGGGGTACGTCCCTCAGTCCTCGGACGTCTTCGAAAAGGCCATCAGGGAACAGGCGGAGATCGCGATGGAGGAATCCGACGCGCTGATCTTCGTGGTCGATGCCGAAGCGGGTATCCTCCCTCTGGACCTGGAGATCGCCTCGATTCTGCGGACTTCCTCCAAGAAAATCTTCCTCGTCGCGAACAAGGTCGACGGCGCGTCCCGTGAACCCGACGCCGGCCAGTTTTTCAGCCTCGGGCTGGGCGATCCCGTGCCGCTGTCGGCGCTGGGTGGACGCCGCATCGGTGATTTCCTCGACGACCTGGTGGCTGGCATCCGGGCGGGGGAGGGGGAGGCGGAGGGCGACGACGAACGGCTCAACCTGGCCGTCATCGGGAAGCCCAACGTGGGCAAATCCACGCTCGTCAACGCCCTCCTCGGAAAAGAACGCAACATCGTGACGGACATCCCGGGGACGACGCGCGATTCCATCGATTCGGTCATGATGCACGAGGGCCGGGAAGTCGTGCTGATCGACACGGCCGGCCTGCGCCGTCGCAGCAGGATCACCGAGAGCGTGGAGTTCTACAGCGCGATGCGGACTCTCCGCACGCTGGAGCGTTGCAACGTCGCCGTCCAGCTGATCGACGGGGTCGGGGGGATGGACAAGCAGGACCTGAGGATCATCGAGGAGGTGTGCACCAGGAAGCGGGGCGCGGTCATCGCGGTCAACAAGTGGGACGCGGTGGAGAAGGACGACAAGACCGCCCTCGCGTACGAGCGGGCGATCAGGGACCTGCTCCGCCAGTACGACTACATACCGCTGATCTTCATCTCGGCGCTCAGGAAACAGCGCACCGTCAGGGTCCTGTCGCTCGCGAGGCAGGTTCACCAGAGGTATAACAGCAGGATCGCCACCAACAAGCTCAACCAGGCTCTCCTCGCCGATATAGCGCAGACACCCCCGTCGGGGGGGTCGGGCCGGGAAATCAAGATCAATTACGTCACGCAGGTGAAAACCGGCCCCCCCGTATTCGCCTTCTTCACAAACGAGCCGACCAAGATCAAAACCGCCTACCGCAGGTACCTTGAGAACCGGATCCGCGCCCATTTCGGTTTCGAAGGGGTACCGCTGACCCTCTCGTTCAGGAAAAAACACCGCTAGGGATCCGCTTCCTCCTCCACGGTCGCCGCAGGCGTCCGCTCTCCTTGACATTCACCAAACCCGCAATTATATTTAAATTAAAGGTTTATCACAGATTTACACTCCGCCCCGAGGGGGCGCGTACCGCATGCGCAACGGGATCTACAAGAAGAAGTTGGATGATCTTCTCGCCATTTGCAGGAAAAACCTGAAAACGGTGAACGAGGATCTCATCAGGAGGGCATTCGAGTTCAGCCTCGAGGCCCACCGGCACGACATCCGGGCCTCGGGCGATCCCTTTTTCAACCATCCGTACGAAGTCGCACTCATCGTCGCGAAGGAGATCCCGCTCGACGACGTTTCGGTCGTCTCCGCACTCCTGCACGACGTCGTGGAGGACACCGATTACGAAATCAAGGACATCCGCGAGGAGTTCGGCGATACCATCGCCGGAATCGTGGACGGCGCGACGAAGATCACCGATATCTTCCGCAGTCACGAGATCACCCAGGCCGAGAGCTACCGAAAGATGCTGCTCTCGATGGTCAACGACATCAGGGTGATGCTCCTGAAGTTCGCCGACAGACTCCACAACATGCGCACGCTGGAGTACCTCCCGCCGGAGAAAAAAATCCGGCTCTCGCGGGAGACCCTCGACATCTACGCCCCCTTCGCCCACCGCTTCGGCCTTGCCAAGATCAAGTGGGAACTCGAGGACCTCGCGTTCAAATACCTCGAACCCGCCGCCTACGAGGACCTGGCCCGGACACTGAAGTCGCGGCGCCGGGAGCGCGAGAGCTACATTAAGAAATTCATCATTCCCATCGAGAAGAAACTGAAGAACGACCGGACCGCCTTCGAGATCGAAGGCCGGCCGAAGCATCTCTTCAGCATCCACAACAAGATGCAGAGCCGTCACAAACAGCTCGACGAAGTCTACGACCTCTTCGCGGTGAGGATCATCCTCGACACGGAGAACCCGAACGACTGCTTCACGGTCTACGGGATCATCTCGTCGATCTACCTGCCGATCCCGGAGCGGTTCAAGAACTATATTTCGATGCCGAAGAAGAACGGCTACCAGTCGATCCACGCCACCGTCGTCGGCCCGGAGGGGAAGATGGTGGAGGTCCAGATCCGGACGAGGGGGATGCACGAAATCGCGGAGAAGGGCGTGGCGGCTCACTGGCGGTACAAGGAGAACTTCTCACGGCTGGACGAGGAACTGGAGAACTGGATCTCGTGGGTCAGGGAAATTTTCGACCGCGGGGACGAGGAGGAGCCCGACCAGCAGCTCATGGAGAGCTTCAAGCTGAACCTCTACCAGGACGAGATCTACGTCTTCACGCCGAGGGGGGAACTGAAAATCCTTCCCCGGGGATCCACGCCCGTCGATTTCGCCTACTCGGTCCATTCGAACATCGGCAACCACTGCCTGAGCGCGAAGGTGGCGGGGAAAATCGTGCCGCTCAACCACGTCCTGCGCAGCGGGGACCAGGTCGAGATCATCACGTCCAAGAACCAGACGCCGAACGCCGACTGGGACAAGTACGTCGTCACCCACCGGGCAAAATCCCACATCCGCCGCTGGCTGAAGGAGGAACACCGCAGGTCCGTGCGGAGCGGACGGGACCTCTGGGAAAAACGGACGAAGAAACACAAGCTGAGCATCAATGATGACGAGGTGATCGGGTTCGCGCACGATTTCGGGGCGGACGACATGGGTGAGTTCTACGAGAAGATCCACAGCGGACTCATCGACGCCGACACCGTCATCCGGGAAATCGAGATCCAGAAGAAGCACCCCCAGCCGGAGTCCCCGCAGCGGATCGACGGGCAGGAGGGGCTCTTCAACCGCTTCCTGACGACCGCCCGGAACATCACCGGCGGGATCACGGTCTTCGGCAACCGCGAGGCGTTCCTCCACAGTTTCGCGAAATGCTGCAACCCCATCCCCGGCGACGAGATCGTGGGTTTCATCACCAAGGGGGAAGGGGTGAAGATCCACCTGAAGACCTGCCCGAATTTCGCGCGCATGTCGGAGTCCCAGGCATCACGGATCCTCGAGGTGGGGTGGCCGTCCATCAACGGGGGGGAATACGCGGCGGCGATCAGGATCTCGGGCGAGGACCGCACGGGGTTGTTGAACGAGATCACCCAGCTCATCTCCGGCTACCAGAACACGAACATCCGGGGGGTCAAGATCGACGTCAAGGACTCGCTCTTCGACGGAAGTATCCTGGTGAACGTGAAGAATACCGAACACCTGAACAGGATCATCGAGAAACTGAAAAAGGTGCGTGGCGTTTCCAGCGCGCAGCGCCAGGCAGAGTAACAACAGGGGAGAACATGGCAAAATCACGGCGACCGACCTACACGAAGAAGGACATTGTCCGCAGGGTATCCGCTCAGTCCGGACAGAACATGCAGACCGCTTCCGGATGGGTGGAAACCGTGTTCACCGTACTCAGGGACACGATGATGACAGCCGACCCGGAACTCCGGATAGAGATCCGGGATTTCGGGGTCTTCGAGGTCAAGACGACAAAATCCAAACCCAAGGCGCGGAATCCGAAATCGGGGGAGATCATCTTCGTTCCCTCGAGGCGGAAAACCCACTTCAAGCCGAGCAAACTGCTGAAGGGGTTCCTCTCCCAGCCGCTGGGAGAGACTGCAGACCGGGACTCGTGAGTCATGACGGGCCGGCCCCGGCGCCGGCAACACGGATTCTCGGGGTCGATTACGGCCGGAAGCGTGTCGGCATCGCCCTGAGCGACCCGATGAACATCATCGCCCGCGGGCTGACCGTCCTGGAGAACGGAAGGACCCTCATCCCGAAGATCTGCGGGATCGCCGGGAGGGAGGGCGTGCGGGAGATCGTCGTCGGCCTGCCCCTCACGCTGCGGGGAGAGCGGGGTGGGATGGCGACGGAAGTGGAGGGGTTCATCGAAAGGCTCCGGGCCGCATGCGGCCTCCCGGTCGTCGCGTTCGACGAACGCCATACCTCCGCCTCCGCGCTCACGAGCATGATCGAGATGGGGGTCCCCAGGAAAAAACGGAGCGCCAAGGGGGCGGTCGACCGGGTGGCGTCGGCGATCATTCTCCAGGCGTACCTGGATGAACTCGGATCCGGCCGGGGCCGGCCGCTACTCTGAGGGCGCCTTCACACCGCATACAACACACTCTATCATCGTACCGGCAAACGCACCATGAACTTCCGCGACGTCAACCGCATCATCGAAGAGGGTGAGGGCTTCACCATTGAATTCAAGAGGCGGATCTCCTCGGCGGAAAAAATTGCGAGGACGCTGATCTCCTTCGCCAACACCCGCGGAGGGACGATCCTCTTCGGCGTGGACGACGACGGCAGCGTCGTCGGCGTCGAGAGCGAAAAATCGGAGATGGAGATGATCGGGATCGCCGGAACGGAATTCTGCGATCCGCCCGTCGAGGTGTCGATCGACATCGTCCCGTTCGACGGCCTGGATGTGATCGTCTGCCGCGTCCCCGAGAGCCGGAGGAAACCCCATTATTATGTCGGCGACCGTGAGAACGTGAACGGCGACAGCACCCGCGTCTACATCAGGGTCAATGACAACACGGTGATGGCGAGCCGGGAGGTCGTGAAAATTCTCCGGGACGAAAATCCCGACAAACCGCCGCTGACGGTGAACATCGGGAAAAATGAAAAACGACTTTTTGACCACCTCGAGCGGAGCGAGCGGATCACCCTCCGCGAGTTCGGGAGGCTGGTCAATATCAGCGACAGGCGGGCCTCCAGGATCCTCGTCAGCCTCGTCAGGGCGGGGGTGATCCGTATCCACACTCACGAAAAGGAAGAGTTTTTCACACTCGCACACGACCTCTGACCCCGGGCGATCCCCGCAGCCCGGCCGTTTGAAGGGTTCCGAAACTTTCTTACATTCCCAGTCGTTTCCCTTTCCACGGTGGCGTTTTTTACCGCGGCCCGGGGTCGTGCGTCCATAGTTTCAGAAAAAATGGCAAAAACGAAGAAACATAAGGAACCCGCGGCCGACCACCTCCTCCGGGCGATCTCCGGGGTCCAGGAGCGGTTCTGCGTGGTGGACAACGCCGGATCGGTCCTCATGGCGACCGAATCATTCGCGCGGCTCTGCGGCACCACCCCCGCGGGCGTGGCCGGGTCGAACGTTTCGACCCTCTTCGGGCCCGCCGACTACGACCGGATCAGGTCCGGATTACGGAAGAGCTCCCCGGACGGCGGGTGGAGTTTCGAGGTATCCCGCTCCGAGGTCGCGGCACTTGCATTCTCCGGCGAAGTACGGGTGAAAAAAATTCCGGGTGAAGACGGCGGTTCCCCGCTTTTCGTGTACACCGCCATGTCGACGGAATCCTCGGTCGACGAGGACCGGCTCCGTGACGCCGTCTACCAGATCGCCGGAGCGGCCGACTCGGCGGCCACCATGGAGGACCTCTACATGTCCCTCCATCGCATCATCAGCACGGTGATGCCCGCGAGCAATTTTTACATTGCCCTGTACGACGCCGTCGAGAACCTCCTCAGCTTCCCCTACTTCGTGGACGAAGTCGACGAACCCTCCCCCCCGCAGAAACCGGGGAGGGGCCTCACCGAGTACGTCCTCCGCACGGGAAAGTCCCTCCTCTGCACGCTCGACGTCCAGGACGATCTCGTGGAGAAGGGTGAGGCCGACCTGGTCGGGGCCCCCTCGGCGATCTGGCTCGGGGTGCCCCTCATCGTCGAACAGGAAACCATCGGCGCGATGGTCGTCCAGCACTACAGCGACGCCGACGCCTACGGTGAAAACGATAAACGGATCCTCGAGTTCATGTCGTCACAGATTGCCAACGTCATCAGGCGCAAACACTCCGAGAGTGCGCTCAGGCTCAGCAACGAACGATACCAGCGGTTCGTCGCCCGGAGTTTCGAGGGGATCTGGATGGCCGAATTTCACGACCCGGTCCCGACCTCCCTCCCGGCCGACGAGCAGGTGGACAGATTTTTCTCGAACGGTTTTTTCATCGAGTGCAACGACATCATGGGCCGGATGCTCGGACACGGGCGGGGATCCGAGGTGGTGGGTCGCAGGCTCGAGCACCTCATCCTGCCGACCCTGCCCGAGAACCGGTCACTGATCCGGAAATTCATCGCTTCGGGATACGCGCTCACCGAGGCCGAAGTCCACCGGACCGGGTCCGACGGATCGGAGTCGTATTTCGTCATCAACCTGATCGGCACCGTACGGAACAACGCGCTCGCAGAGCTCTGGGGTATCCAGCGTGACGTCACCGAAAAGCGCCGCGCGGACCTCCTGGTGCGGGAATCGGAAAAAAAGTACCGCTCGATCTTCGAGGGGTCGCAGGACGCGATCTTCGTGAGTACGGACGACGGGACGCTGCTCGACGTCAATCAGGCCGCCGTCGACCTGCTCGGATATCCCTCGACGACGGACGTCCTCGCGCTCTCCGGCATGGCGGCGCTCTTCACGCGGCCCGATAAATTCACTGAATACCGGGAGATCCTGAGGAGGGAGGGGCACGTTAAGGATTTCGAGGTGGAAATCGCCCGGAAGGACGGGCAGAAGAGGGTGGTGCTCCTGAGCGCCTCCTCGGAAACCGAATCCTCCGGGAAGGTGACGAATTTCAGGGGATTCATCAGGGACATCACCGACAGGCGCCGCCTCGAGGAACAATTCAGGCAGGCACAGAAGATGGAGGGGATCGGTACGCTGGCCGGGGGGATCGCACACGATTTCAACAACCTCCTCGGGATCATCCTGGGGTTCACGCAGCTGATCGAATCGGGGAAGGGCGATCCGGAGCGCTTCGCCAAGAGCGTCGAAACCATCAAGCGCGCCGTCGAGAGGGGAAGCGGGCTCGTCCGGCAACTGCTCACCTTCGCACGGAGGGCGGACCCCTCCTTCCACAACCTCAACGCGAACGACGTCGTCAACGAGCTCGTCCGCCTGTTGAGTGAAACGATACCCCGGACGATCACCATTGTCACCGAGCTCGACGATCATCTCCCGATGATCACCGCGGACCAGGGGCAGCTCCAGCAGGCTCTGCTGAACCTCTGCGTCAACGCGAGGGACGCCATCACCGACCCCGCGCGGGGGGGAGGAACCGTGGGAACGCTCAGGCTCAGCACGAGGAACGTCGACGGCGTGAAGCTGCGCGAAAAATTTCCGAACGCAATGCTGGAGAGGTACGTCAGTATCAGCGTGGGAGACACCGGCGGGGGCATGGACGAAGAGACTCGATCGAGGATCTTCGAACCGTTTTTCACCACGAAGGAGCTCGGGCAGGGGACGGGGCTCGGCCTCTCGGTGGTCTACGGAATCCTCAACAGCCACCAGGGGTTCGTCGACGTCGAGAGCCGGGTGGGGGAGGGAACGGTGTTCCACCTCTACTTCCCGATCACCGACGCACTCTATCCTCCCGTCGTCCGGGTCTCCGAACCGCGGGAGGAAATCCCC
>QJVY01000246.1 GCA_003235555.1 Ignavibacteria bacterium
ATGTTCTCCGCAAGGACCTGAAGGTCATGGACATGACCGCAATCACCCTCTGCAAGGAGAACAAAATGCCCATCATCGTCTTCAACATGAACGAGCCCGGCAACCTGAAGCGGCTCGTCATGGGGGAAAAGGTCGGTACGGTCGTATCCTGACCGGCATGTTCAACCAACGCGAGGTCGCATATGGTCAAAGAGATCCTCAAGCAATCCGACGATAAAATGAACAAGGCCGTCGAGGTGGTCCGGCTGGAGTTCGTGAAAATCCGGACCGGGAAGGCGACGACCGCCCTTCTCGACGGGATCAGGGTGGACGCCTACGGGACGGCGATGTCGCTGCAGCAGGTGGCGAACCTCAGCACCCCCGATGCGCACACGATCACCATCACCCCCTGGGACAAGGGGATGATCGGCCCGATCGACAAGGCCATCCAGGCGTCGAACCTGGGCCTCAACCCCGTCGCCGACGGGACGGTAATCCGCGTCCCGATCCCGCCGCTGACCGAGGAACGGCGGAAGGAACTGGTGAAGCTCATCAAGAAGTTCGCCGAGGAAGGCAAGATCGCCGTCCGGAACGTCCGGCGCGACGGTATCGAGCACCTGAAAAAATCCGAAAAGGCCGAACATTTTTCGGAGGACGAACGAAAACGGGGGGAGACCGAGGTGCAGAAAATGACCGACCGGCACATCGCGGACATCGATTCCCTCGTCGGGCTCAAGGAAAAGGAGATCATGGAGGTCTGAACGATCCACAGGCCGAAAACCCTTGACCCGGGGCCGGACGGATCGATTCCCTCCGGCCCCCGCCATTTCCGGGCGGAACTGAAACATCCCTCACAGCCCCTCCGTATACCCCACAAGAACGAACCATATTTCCCCGATGACAGACCAAAGAAACGCCACGAAAGAGCCGAAAAAGCTCTATAAATCCCGCCGGAACAGGATGATCGACGGGGTATGCGGTGGCATCGCCGAATATTTCGGCGTCGATGTCACAATCATCCGGATCCTCTTCGTGCTCCTCGGACTGATGGGGGGGACGGGGCTGCTGGTCTACGTAACGGCGATGATCATCATGCCCACCAACCTCGATTTCGACACCCCCGCCGATGTCCAGCCGGTCCAGGGGAACGGGAAAAGGTTCTGGGGGATCATGCTGATCCTGGTCGGCACGACGATCCTGTTCGTCAACCTCGGCCTGACCTCGGGCCTCCCCTGGTGGTCATTCTCGGGCACGGTCATCTTCCCGATCCTGATGATCGCCGCGGGGCTCCTGATTTTTCTTAACGTGTTACGCAAACCCCCGGCGGAAGCGGACGGGGACGCGGCCGGCGATGCCGCGAAGGCCAACGATCCCATCGGTGGAACACCGGAAGGAGAAACCATGAAGCAGAAGCAGGTGAAGGAATTGCGCAGGTCCATCAGGAACCGGAAGCTCTTCGGAGTGTGCGGGGGCCTGGCGGACTATTTTTCGATCGACGCGACCATCGTACGGCTGGCCTTCGTTGTGCTCGTCTTCGCGAGCTTCGGCTGGGCGCTCCTGATCTACATCGCCCTCGGCATCCTCATGCCGGAGGAAACCCTATCGATACAATCATGAACGGAGGAACCATGTCCCGTACCGCCAACCGGGTTTCGCTGCTCGGCCTGTTTCTCATCGCCTTCGGGGTGGTCATCCTGTTGAAGAAATTTCACGTGATCGACCTCCGCGCCGGTGAGCTGATCTGGCCCCTCCTCGCGGTCCTGGGGCTCTTCATGACCGGCAGGGGGCTCATCGACAACCGGAAGGGGAAGATCGTCGGGGGGACGGTGATCTTTCTCTACTCGATCTTTTTCCTTCTCCGGACGATGGACGGTTTCTACGTTCCCATCGATCTCATCGTGCCGGCGACGTTCCTGATTTTCGGGATCGTCATGGTGATGCTCTTCGTGAACAAGCCCGGGGAGTGGTATTACCTCATTCCGGGCCTCGTCCTCCTCGCCATCGGCGGATCGGTGATGCTCACCGAGTACGGGTACTGGTACGGTTGGGAGATGAGGCAGTTTTTGAAGACCTGGTGGCCGGCCGCGCTCGTGTTGTTCGGCGCCGGGATGGTCCTCAGGCACCGGAAGCCGAAACCCGCCGACGGGTCGCACGGCGAGCCTCCCCGGGGACCGGAACCTCCGACCACGCCGGATCCGGCCTGACCCGGCATCCCCCCATTTCCCGGCGCCCCTAGTGCGCCTCCAGCCAGTTCCGGCCTGATCCCACGTCCACCAGGACCGGTACGTGGAGGGGGAGCGCGTTCTCCATCTCTTCCCGGACCAGTTTCGTCACCCTTCCGAGCTCCCCCCGCGGGACCTCGAAGACCAGTTCATCGTGCACCTGCAGGAGCATCTTCGTCAGCAGGGGCGGACCGTCGTCCCCTGCCCGGGTTTTTCCCCGGAGTTTCCCGTCGATCCTGATCATCGCGATTTTGATCATGTCCGCCGCGGTGCCCTGGATCGGCATGTTGATGGCCTGTCGTTCGGCGTTGCTCCGGACCGGGAAATTCTTGCTGTTGATGTCTGGGAAGTAGCGCCTGCGCCCCAGGAGGGTGGAGACGTAACCGTTTTTCCGGGCCTCCTCGATGGTAGCGGTGATGTACTCCCTGACCCCCGGGAACCTCTCGAAATACGTGGAAATGATCTCTTTCGCCTCCGACTGCGGGATGTCCAGCCTGGTCGCAAGGCCGAAAGGACCGATACCGTACATGATCCCGAAATTGACCTCCTTCGCCTTCCGCCTCATCTCCTTCGTCACTTCCTCCGGCTGTACGCCGAAGACTTTTGCGGCCGTGGTCGCGTGGATGTCCTCACCGTTGCGGAACGCGTCCCCCAGGCCCCTGTCCCCCGTCACGTGCGCCATAATCCTCAACTCGACCTGTGAATAATCGGCCGAGAGGATCAGTTCGTCCGGCTTCCCCGCGATGAAGGCCCTCCGGATCTTGCTCCCGAGTTCGGTCCTGATCGGGATGTTCTGGAGGTTGGGATCGCTGCTGGAGAGCCGTCCGGTCAGCGCCACCGTCTGGTTGTACGACGTGTGGACCCTCCCGGTGGCCGGGTCCACGAGCATCGGGAGAGCGTCCACGTAGGTGGACTTCAATTTTTGCTGCTGACGGTACTCCAGCAGCTCCGCGACGATCGGGTGGTGCCTCCGGAGGGTCTCGAGTACCCCGACATCGGTGGAAAACCCCGTTTTCGTCTTCTTCTGTGTGGGAAGCCCGAGGTCCTCGAAGAGGACCTTGCTCAGTTGCCGGGTCGAGTTGACGTTGAATTCGCCGCCGGCGAGTGAGTGAATGCTCTCCGTCAGGGCCGCGAGGCTCCCCTCCAGTTCCTTTGACAACCGGGCGAGGTACCCGGTATCGAGGGCGATGCCCTGCCGCTCCATCTCCGTGAGGACCCCCACCAGCGGAAACTCGATCTCCTCGCAGATGGAGAGCATCTGCGCCTCCCGAAGCCTGGGTTCAAGGGCGCCGTAGAGGCGGAGGGTGACGTCCGCGTCCTCGGCGGCGTACTCCGAGAGTTTTTCCGGGTCCACGGCCCGGATGTCGGTGCGGTTCTTCCCCGTTCCTGTGAGGTCGTCGAAGGTGATGGTCCTGTATCCCAGGTGTTCCGCCGCGAGGGCGTCCATGTTGTGGGTCCCGTCGGGCCGGATCATGTAGCTGGCCACCATCGTGTCGAAACAGCTTCCCCCCATCGCCATCCCCCGCGAGCCCAGGACGAGCATGTCGAACTTGATGTTCTGTCCGACCTTCCGGATCCGCGGGTCGGCCACGACCGGCCCGAGGTGTTGTACGACCGTCTCCCACGCGACGCCCGTCCTCGGGGGCAGACCGGGGGGTGCCGCCGGATCGCGCCTTTCCGGAAGATCGAGGACGGGAATGAACCAGGCCCTGCCCGTTTCACCGGAGACCGAGATACCGACCAGTTCGGCCCGGAGGGCGTCGGTGGAGGTGGTCTCGGTGTCGATCGAAATCATGTCGAACTCCCCGAGTTTCCGGACGAGCGCCCGGAGGTCCTTCACCGTCCGGACCGTCACGTAGTGGTGGGGGGAGGAGGAGATGTCGGTCAGCGGTCCGGCTTCCGCCGCCTCTGCGGGACTACCGGCCGCGGCGGCGCCCGCTCCCGCACTTTCCCCGGGGGCGGTTCCCGACCGGACCGGGGTTCCTGCTTCTCCGGCGGAACCTTCCTTCCCGAATCTCGCGGCGAGCGCCCGGAATTCCAGCTCGGAGAAGAGCCGCTTCAGCTCAATGACGTCCGGTGAGCGGGCGACGAGCTCTTCGATCGACACGTCGACCGGGGCGCCGGTGTCGATGGTCACGAGTTTTCTCGAGAGGAAGGCGTCCTCCCGTCCGTCGGCGAACTTCTGCCGGAGTCCTTTCTGGGGGATCTCCGCGAGGTGCGCGTAGAGATTCTCGAGGGTTTCGTATTTCTGGATCAGGGGAATCGCGGTCTTGTCCCCGATGCCCCGGATTCCCGGAACGTTGTCCGATTTGTCGCCGATGATCGCCAGCACCTCGGTGACCAGTTCCGGACGGACGCCGAATTTTTCCCGGACAGCCGGCGCGTCCAGGATTTCCCACTCGTCGCCCCGTTTCCCCGGTTTGTACATCCGCACCAGCGGGGAGATCAGCTGCATGAAGTCCTTGTCGCCGGTCACGAGCCACGTCTCGATCCCCGCGCCCTCCGCCCTCCGGGCCAGGGTCCCCATGATGTCGTCCGCTTCGTACCCCGGGAGCTCGATCCCCGGCACGTTGAACGCCCGCACCACCTCCTTGAGTTTTTCGAGCTGTCCGGACATGTCCTCCGGCATTTTTTCCCGGGTGGCCTTGTAGGGTTCGTACATCCGGTGCCTGAAAGTCGGCTCCTTCGTATCGAAGACGACGGCGATGTGCTCCGGGGCGTCCGAGGAGAGGAGTTTCATCAGCGTGTTGACGAAGCCGAAAATCGCGCTGGTGTTTTCACCCCTGGAATTGACCAGCGGCCTGCTGATGAACGAGAAGTAGGCGCGGTAGGCCAGGGCCATCCCGTCCAGGAGGAAGAGGCGCTCGGGGCGCGCCGTTTTGGATTTTTTCGGGGACACGGATGTACGGCCGGGACAGGTGGATTGACGGTTGACTGTGAAAGTTCAAAAATAGGAATTTTCCCCCCGCGGGACAACCGCGGAGGGTATTCGTTCCCCCCGGTCCGGTCTCCTACCCGCCCGGCGTGGAGGGGGCCGCCCCATCCCGAACGGGGTCGATCTTCGTGCGGAGGATGACGACCACCATCATCAGGAAAATGAGGCTGTTGACGTAGAAAACCGCGGTGATCCCGAAGCGCCCCGCGATCATCCCCCCGACCAGGGGGCCGATCGTGTTCCCGAGGATCGCGAGGCTCGAGGCGATTCCCATGATGCCGCCCCGTCGGTCCGTTCCCACGTGGCGGCTGATGAGCGAGAAGAGCGAATGGAGGATCCCGCCGCGGAAAAACCCGAGACCGGCCCGCAGGAACCCGAGTGAGATGAGGTTGGGGATGAACGCGTGCGCCGCGTACGCTAGTCCCGTTCCCCCCACCGCGGCGACGAGGTTCTTCCGGTACCCGATGCGGTCGTTCCTCTTTCCCCACCAGGGAGCGGCGATCACCATGAAGATCCCGGCGATGGAAAAGATCACCCCGACGAGCGTCGCGAGGAATTTCGTGTCCGTCCTGAACTGCTCGATGAACAGCGCGAAGATCGGCTCGATCATCAGGGCCCCGGCCTGCGCGGAGAGAATCAGGAGCCCGATGATTCTCAGACGGGGGTGGAGGACGAAATACCTGATGTTGTCCCTGACCCCCGGAAAGGTCTGCTGCTCCCCCTCGGCGGCGGGGATGACGTCCTCCCGGACGAATTTCCAGATCAGGAATCCGCCGAGGAAACAGAGCCCGGAGATGATGAAGAATATCTGCCTGTACGATATCAGGTCTGCCAGGATCCCCCCGATCGAGGGTCCGAGGACCGTGCCGGCCGCCGATGCGGTCTGCAGGAGTCCCAGGGCGTAGCCGATCTTTTCGGTGGGGGTCGTTATGGATACGAGGGCGAGTGAGGCGGCGATGTACCCGCTGAGAAGTCCCTGCAGCAGCCGGAAGGCCAGCAGCTGGTAGATGTCACCGGCCATCCCGATGAGGATCTGGGCGACACCCAGGCCGATGATGGCCCTGATCACCATCAGTTTGCGCCCGTACCGGTCTCCGAGGGTTCCCCAGACCGGGGTCGCGAAAAACGCCGTCGCGAAGGGGGCCGCGAAGATGATGCCGCTCCAACGGGCGAGTTCCTGGTCGCCGGTGACGCCCAGGTG
>QJVY01000083.1 GCA_003235555.1 Ignavibacteria bacterium
GGCGTAGATCACGCGGGCCAGCGGCAGTTTGTTGATGATCCCCTCGAGGAATTTCATCAACCCGCGGCCGATGAGGTTGCGCGAGAACACCCCGACGAGCAGGATCACGACGAGCATCGAAATGAACCCGAGCCCGGGGATGTGCCGGCCGAGCGCCTGGTCGAAGACCGGCGAGATGATTCCATCCACGGCGGTGAACAGCAGGTGCAGGACCCAGACCGTGATGACGATCGGGATGATCAGGACCAGGCCGCGCCCGAACGTCGTGCGGACGAGTCCCCAGAATGTTTGCGGCGTTTCCGTCACGCTCGCTCCGCCGCGGGTTGACGGCGGTACCGCTCCCGCGCCTTTTCGAGGTCCGCCGGTGTGTCCACCGACAGTGTTTCGTACTCTCCGACCGCCACCCTGACGCGGAAACCGTGCTCGAGGATCCGCAGTTGTTCCAGTTTCTCGGCCCGTTCCATCGGGGTGGGTTCCCACGACGAAAAAATTTTCAGGAAATCCTTCCGGTAGACGTAGAGGCCGATATGCCTGTACCACACCGTTCCGGAACCTTCCCTGTCGAAGGGGATCGGTGCCCTGGAAAAATAGAGGGCGTCCCCGCCGAGTCCGATCGCCACCTTCACGATGTCGGGGTTGCCGAACTCCCCGGTCCCGTCGACCCGGGACGCGAGGGTTGCGGTGCAGTCGGGGGGGCCCTCCAGCTGCGTCCGGACGGCATCGTCGATCATCCCCGGCGATACGAACGGTTCGTCCCCCTGCACGTTCACCAGCACGGGGTTTCCTGCGAGCGAGTCCGCCGCAAATGCGATCCTGTCCGTCCCCGAGGGGAGTTCCGCGGGTGTCATCACCGCCTCGGCGCCTCCGTCGCGCGCCGCCGCGGCGATCGATTCGTGATCGGTCGCCACGATGACCCTGGAAATCACCGGCGACCGTGCCGTACGCTCGACCACGTGACGGATCATCGGTTTGCCCCCGATATCCGCCATCGCCTTTCCCGGGAGCCTCTCCGAGGCGAACCTGGCCGGGATCACGGCGATGATCTCGGGGGATGCAGCCACCCTACCGGTCTCCCACGACCCTGGGGACCCTGAAAAACTTCCCGCTCCTGTCGGGGGCGTTCCCGAGGACCTTCTCCGCCGGGAGGGGCGGGGTTTCACTGTCCGCCCTCAGGACGTTGACGGTCTCGGTGATGTGTGAGAGCGGTTCGACCTTCGAGGTGTCGAGTTTCCCGAGTTTTTCCATGTATGCCAGTATGGAATTGAGCTGGCCCGCGTAAGTTTTCTTCTCGTCGTCGGTCAGCTGCAGTCGTGCCAGGTCGGCGATGTGCTCGACCTCTGCAATGGTTACGGACATCGTCTCAGGCCTCCATGGAGAGGTTTCGTGAAATGACTTCGCGCACGCGGTCGCGGAGTTCCAGTTCGCCCGTTTTGCCGTCCGCGGCGGGGGGCGGAATCGGATCGTCGAGGACGAGCCGGATCGGGCCGGGACGCACCTTCCACGTGTCCCGCGGAAGGACGCCGTGGCTGCCGAGGAGGGTCACGGGGACGACGGGGATGCCGGCCCTCACCGCGAGGTTGAACGGGCCCCGCTTGAACTGCTGGAGCGTGCCGTCGGCGGACCTGGTCCCCTCGGCGAAGAGCAATACGGAGGAGCCCTCACGGATTTTTTTCGCCGTCGCCTCCAGCGTTGCCAGGGCGTCGGTCCCCTGGCTGCGGTCGATGGCGATGTACGTCTTGCCGAGTTTCAGTCCCCAACCGAAGAAGGGCAGCCTCTCCAGTTCCTTTTTATAGACGAGCCTGACGTCCTGCGGCACGCCCGCCAGCACCGCGGGGATGTCGAAGTAGCTCGCGTGGTTCGAAACGTAGACGTAGTTCCGCGAGAGGTCGATCCTCTCGATGCCGTCGGTGTGGAGTTTGACCCCGGAGAGGGCGAGGACGCCGTGAGCGTGGAACCTGGCCAGTGTGTGGAAAATTTTTCCCGTCCGGTGGAAGGGCACCGCCAGGATTTCCAGCGTCGAAACGAAAATCGTGAATACCAGGAGGATGGTCAGACGGAACGCCGCGAGGAGAAGTTTCATGGGGGAGTCCGGCCGGGGAGCCTTGATGGGGTGAATGTGGTGCGGAGTGTCACGACGCCGGCCTCGGAACGGGTGAAGTGCTTCGTGGTTTGCCTAACTTACGAAACGCGGGTCAGAAATGCAACCCGCCACCCGTGGAAATGCCCCCGCGGGGCTCAGCCGGGAGGGGTTCCGGCCCCCGAAAATCTTTTCCAGGAGTAGATGAGGTGCGGTGCCGTCAGCAGCGTGAGGGCGGCGAAGAGCGCCCCGCCGGCGAGGTCCACGACGTAGTGGTAGCGCAGGTACACCGTGCTGAGGATCAGCAACGTACCCAGTATCGTGATGACATGCCTGGACCGAACGCGGTATTTCCAGGAGAAGAAGATCGTCAGGAGCGTCATCTGGGTGTGCCCGCTCGGAAAGACGTCCCGCTGGGCCAGCGCCAGGGGGTTGGCCGCGTTCGCGGGGATCGATTCCCCGGCGTTGATCGCCTCGCGGAGAAAGTCGGTGATGAACAGGCCCGGCAGTTCGGTGTTCATCGACCCGAAATCATGGAGCGTGAAACGCGGGCCGACGCCCGGGAAGGCGATGTAACCCGCGTACGAGAGGAAAAAACCGTACGTGATGCAGAAAATGACGTTCGAAAACATCCCACCGGGGTCCCGGCGGTAGAGCTCCACCCCGAGGGCGATCATGATGAAATAATAGCTCGTGTAGGAGACCTGGAGGAGTTCGGTCAGGGCGGGGTGCGAGAAACGCGACATCCAGACCGTGGGGTCCGCGCCGAACAGCCACCGGTCGATTGCGATGAACGCTGCGTCGAAATCCCCCCGTTGCATCGTCTGCTGCATCGATTGTATGACGACGTGCACCTCCTTGAAGGCGATGAAGATCATCGGGACCGGGTAGAAACTCCTGGCAAGCGACAGCGGACGATTCCCGGGCGATGAGGCGTGGGCCGCCGCCAGGCCGAGGATCCCCGCAGCGATGGCGGCGTTTGCTGCGAACAGGAGAAGCGCTTCCCCGTTCAGCCCCGCGACGACGGGAAAGAATCCCGTCAGGAGGAGGAGGAAGACGATTGTCAGTGCGTCGACGGGGCGGAGGTTCCTCATCGCACGGCCGGGTGGAGGGGGGGCTTACTCGCGACGAAGCGCACTGCTAGACCAGCCAGTGGAGGAACAACGTGGAGAGCGTGAGGAAGATGGTGATTCCGACGACGTCCTGGAATGCGGTCTCGAACGGCCCCGCGGTCATCGCGGGATCGAAGCCCAGTTTCTTGGAAAGCATCGGCGAGGCTGTCCCCACGAACCCGGAAATGTTCACCGATACCAGCATGGAGATTCCCACGACCAGCCCGAACTCCCATTTCCCCTGCCAGAAGGCGCCGATCGTGCCGATCACCAGCCCGCAGACTGCGCCGATGATCAGCGTCGTCTGGAGCTGCCTCCAGATGGGGTTCCACCACCGGTCGAGCGACACGTGACCGGTGGCCATCGCTCTCACCACGATCGCGGCCGACTGCAGACCGGTGTTGCCCGAGATCGCGGAGATGATCGGAAGGAAGGAAGCGAGGAGGATCACCTGGCTGAGGGTCTGGTCGAAATAATGAATCACGACCCCCGCGCCGAACTCCAGCACGAGGGTGAACAACACCCAGGGGAGACGGAGCATCGCGATCTCGCGAGGCGACCGTTTTTCCATCTCGTCGGCGTCCGAACCGACCAGTTTGGCGACGTCTTCGGCGTATTCCTCCTCGATGACGTCGACGATGTCGTCGATGGTGATGCGGCCGACGAGCTGGCCCTTCTCGTTGACGACGGGGAGGGAGACGAGGTCGTACTTGCGGAACATCGCGGCGACCTCTTCCTGGTCGACGCCCGTACTGATCGATTTCGGTTCGGAATGCATGATTTTATAGACGCGCCGCCCCGGCGGGTTGAGAACCAGGTCCTGCAGCGGGAGGACCCCCACGAGCGCGCCCTCGTCGTTCACGACGTACACGTTGTAGATCACGGCGTTCTGCCTGGCGTGCGTCCTTACGCCGCGGATTGCCTGTGCCACGGTGTCGTTCATTTTCACTGCCACGTATTCCCTGCCCATGATGCCGCCGGCGGTCTCCTCGCCGTACTTCATCAGTTCCTGGACGTCCACGGAGTCCTCGGCGGGGAGGGCCCTGAGGACCTTCTCGGCGACGGCCGGGGGCAGTTCGGCGATCAGGTCGGTGGCGTCGTCCGAGGCCAGAAGGCCCGCGTAGGCCGTGATCTTCTCCGAGGGGAGTTTCCCGAGGATGTCCGCGCGCGATTCGGGGTTCAGTTCGCGCAGGACGGCCGATCCCGGCCCCACGTCGAGGAGGGAGAAGAGGTATTCCCCGTCGTCGGGGTCGAGGCCGTGAATGATGACCGCGATGTCGGACGCGTGGAGGTCGGTGACGATGTTTGCCAGCAGCGTGGCGGCCCGGTCTTCGATCAGCCCGCGGATGTCGTGCATGAGCTCTTCGTCCACTTCGATGGACTCCGACGGTGCCGCCGGGGCCGACCCGATGATCGGGTCGTCGCTGGCGAAGTTCTGCTCGGTCTCTCTCTGTCCCGTGTCCTTCTGTTCTTCGTTCATTCTGTCCTGTCTTTGAGGTGTCGCGTGAGCCGGATGAAGTCTTCGGTCGACAGCGCCTCCGGCCGCAGGTCGAGCGGTACCGGGCAGTTCAGCGGGTCGGGCGCCGCGTCGACGCCCTCGTCCCGCAGGTATTGCAGGCTGTTCCTCAACGTCTTCCTCCTTTTGCCGAACGTGGCCCTCACCACGGAACGGAACAGTCGCAGGTCGAGTCCCTCCGGAAGGGCGTCGCGCAGCGCGATCGTGAGAATGCTCGACCGCACCTTCGGTTTCGGGAAGAAGCAGTTGGGCGATATGTCGAACTCGATTTTCGGTGTCCCGTGCAGGGCCGTCATGACCGAGAGGATGCCGTAGTTCTTCACCCCCCGCGGGGAGACGACCCGGGCGGCGACTTCCTTCTGCACCATCAGCGTGCAGTCCGAAACGTGCCCGTACTCTCCAAAGATTTTAAACAGGATCGGGCTCGTCAGGTGGTACGGGATGTTTCCGACCACCCGCACCTTCTTCCCGAACCGTTCGTGCAGTCCCGCGAACGGGACGTCCAGGATGTCCCCGCAGACCACCTCCGCCCCGCCGGGTCCGAACCGTGCAATGAGCTCCCCGGTCATCCTCCGGTCGATTTCGACCAGGACCAGGCGGCAACCCGATTCCGCCAGGAGAGATGTGATGGCCCCCTGCCCGGGGCCGATTTCGACGATGACATCGTCCCCTCTCGGTTCCACGGTCCTCACGATCTTCCGGGCGATGTTCTCGTCCCGCAGGAAGTTCTGTCCGAGGGACTGACGGGGTTTCAGGGCCGCCCCCCGGGAAAGGTCCCCGCGTTGAGCTCCCCGGCTCATTTCCCGGCTGCGTGAATACCGTTCACGGTTTGATGAGTTTCTTCAAACCCTCTGCCGCCTTCTTCAGCGGATCGGAAAGTTTCTTCGCGGCCTCTTCACCGAGACGCTTCTTCAGGAGGTTCTCCTGCGCCCGGGTATCCAGTTTCACCGCGGGGGAGGAGGATTGCCCGGTCACGGTGAAATCGAAGGCCATCGAGCTGTCCCTGTCCCTGAAGAACTCCACGAGTGCGGGGGGAACACCCCGCGGGACCACCTTCTCCGCCACGTCTTTCGGGAGGCGGATGTTCATCAGGTAGTCGATCGATCCGTCGAGGCCGTGCACGCCGTTGACGGTGATCGCGGCGTCGGAACCGCCGATCTTCAGGTCCTTGATAGTGAGTTTTCCGTCCGACACCGAAAAGCTCTGGGACCAGCTCTTGAAATCCACCTGCTTCAGTCTCTCCGCCGAGAGGAACCCCGCGAGTTTTTCCAGGAGCGGCAGCCCGGTCACCTTCCCGTCGGCGACGAGGGCGGTGCCGTCCCCGGTGAGGGTGGTCCTGCTGATGCCGAGCGTGTCGTCAAGGTCCCCCTTCATCGAGGTGGAGAGCGTCAGTTTCCCGAAGAGGTATCGTCCGAAGGTCGTGAACGGTGTGAGCATGGCGTTCGACTCGACATCCTTCACGTCCAGTTTCAGGTCGAAAGGACGTTTGGCGGGGTCCCGGAGGTCCAGACTGCCGGAGGTCCGGACCGCACCCCCGAACGCCTCGAGCCGCATGTCCTTCAGTTTCGCCACCCCGCCGTGCACGGCGATCTCCCCTTTCGTGTTTGTGAAGGTGAATTT
>QJVY01000179.1 GCA_003235555.1 Ignavibacteria bacterium
CTTTCTCACGATAGATCGAACGTCAAAGTTGTAATCTACCGAAGAGTGAAAATTTGTCGGGATCCAGACCGTATCACTCTGCAGACATGTGTATATACCATGGGGTGTTCCGGCAATGAAATGTTGACCCATCACCTGGACCTCATAGACGGGGTCCAACTGAGTCGGACCCAGGTGGGTCAACCCTGCACTGATATTTATCCATGTCGTCCCTTTGTCCGGGGAGACAAGGACTCCCCGGTCACCACCTCCAACAAGCAGAAAGTTACTGTCTGCGTATAACGAATACGCCGCAAACGAGAGCGGAACATTCAACGCTTGCCACGATGTACCGAAATCAGAAGATTGCACCAATCCGTATGATACGTTGGCGAAGATATGGGTACCTGTGGCAGCCAGGTCGTAGATATCTCCACCGAGGATTGGCGATGACCACGTTGAGCCATTATCCGAAGAATAGTGCAAGCCGTTGGTCGTACCAACGAACACATCAGCATCTCCCGTAATCATGATTGATCGAATATATTTCGGAAGGCTCAACAACCAGGTGTGACCATCGTCGCTGGTCGAATAAAGGCCAGATGGTGTACCCGCGAACACCGACGTGCTGCTTGCTCCCAGTGCATATATCCTGGATAATAATCCAGAATCAGACTGCGTCCAGTTTTGCCCGTCATTGATCGTCGAATACAGGAAGAACCCGGGAGTGTAACTTCCATTTGCTGCATACACACCCGATTGATTTGCGGCTACAGCGCTGATGTTTCCCCCACCGGGTCCGGACCTCGAGATCCACTGGGCCTCGACATTCTTCGGTAAGAAAACCAGGATGATCAGCGCAAACAGGGATGCTACCATGGTGTTCATCAACTCTACTCCTTTCGACGAGCAGACCAACATTGGATTCATGATCCTATCCGTAACATCTTCGTTGATAAGACAGCCACTACAGGAGTCGTTCTTTAATTACTTTCGCCACAGCGCCTGTCCGCGAATGGACCTGGAGTTTCAGGTAGATGTTCTTGAGGTGGGTGTCGACGGTATGATAACTGATGTACAGGGCATCGGCGATCCGGCGTTTGGAATGACCGTCCACGAGGTACTTCAAAATATCCTTCTCGCGACCGGTCAATCCGTAATCGTCCCGGTCGGTTTCGCGGCGGGCGAAGAGGTCGAGGACCCGGCGGGCGATCTGGGCGTTCATCGGCGCCCCGCCCGCCATTACATCGGAGATCGCCCCGATGATCCCGTCCGGCGCAGTGCTTTTCAAAAGGTACCCCGATGCTCCCGCGCAGATGGCGTCGAAGACCTTGTCGTATTCCTCGTGCACAGTGAGGATCAGAATTTTAGTCGATGGCGAGAGTGCGTTGAGCTGCGGGATTCCCTGGATCCCGGTCATCCCCGGGAGACCGATGTCGAGTAAAATAACGGAGGGGGCCTCCCCACTCCGGAGCTTGTCGATCGCGTCCTCGCACCGGTGGAACTCCCCTCCGCATTCATACCCCTCTGATGTGTCCAACAGCTGGCGAGTGCTCCTCCGGTAGATATCGTTGTCTTCCACGATCCAGACGACGACCGGATCCCGGGACACACTCCTATTGCTCGTTGGATTCATGTTCGCTTACCTCTCCGAGGATATCCTATTTCGGCGTAAACCGCCATCCCGCGACTACGGTATTTTGACCTCCAGGCATATCCTGGTACCCCCCCCCGAATCGCTCTCGATATCAATACGGCCACCGAGAGACTGTGCCCTTGAGCGCATATTTCGCAGTCCGGAGCCCGAAGACTCTCCTGCGGTATCCACACCCCGGCCGTTGTCAAAGACCGTCAGCCTCAGTGTGTCCCCGGTTTCTTCGAGTGCGATATCCACCCGGGTCGCTCCGGAGTGGCGGACGATGTTGTGGAGGGCTTCCTTGTAGATCAGGAACACGTTCCGCCTCGCTTCGATGGGAAGTACCACCAACCCCTGTTGTTGGTTGAGCGTGAAACAATGCTCTATCCCGGCAAGCATGGCCGCGGCCGTATCCTTCATGCGAAGGGCGAGATCGTCGAATGTATCGTTGCTCGGATTGACGACCCAAGCGAGGTCCTTGATCGCATCGGCCATCTGGCGGGCCGTCCGGCCAATGAATTCAAGTCGCTCCCGTTCCTCGTCGGATCCCGCTTTCCTCCCCGCGAGATCGCTCATCAGGGCAATACCGCTGAGGTTGCTCCCAAGATCGTCGTGAAGATCGCCGGCAATCCGCATCCGGAGCCTTTCAATTTCGATGAGTCGCGACACTCGGTACCTGTGGAGGCTGTACAAGCCTCCGGTCAATGCGAGTGTGGCGGCTATGAGGAACCACTGCGTTTTCCAGAATGGCGGGAGAACCGTAAAATGCAACGGACTGGAGGTCTCACCCCACACACCATCGTTGTTCGAACCCCTGACCCGCAGTATATACTCCCCGGGAGCAACGTCCGTGAATTCCACGGAACGCCGTGTGCCGCAATCCACCCAGCCATGGGTCAAACCCTCGACCTGGTAGGCATACCGGTTTTTACGCGGGGCGGTGCAATCCAGGGCCACGAACTCGACCAAAAAATCATTGCCGGAATTGGAAAAGGTAATCGACCCCGGGCCCCCCTTGAGGATATTCACGTCCGAACCGTATCTCCGGACGCCCGTAACCAGGACAATCGGGGTCACAGCATTGTCAACCAAGTTGTCGGGATTGAAGATGACTACTCCGTCGGAAAAAGTACCAAAGGCAATTTCCCCCGACCCAAGAAGAGCGCCACTACCCTGGAACCGAGTGGCGGGAAGCCCGTCGGCTGCGTCATACGACCTGAAACGGCCCGTAGCAGCATCAAACCGGCTCAATCCCTTGTTCGTTGAGGCCCAGATCGTCCCCCGTCGATCCTCCACCACTCCCTCCACCACATCGCCCGACAGACCGTCAGCTTCGTCAAACGAGCGAAACTCTCGCGTCGCCGGATTGAACCGGTTCAATCCACCGCCGACCGTTCCGATCCAGAGCATCCCGTCACTGCCTTCGTGGAGAACCCGGATGATATTGTTGCTGATTGTTTGGGCGTTTTCGGTCGTCCGGATGAACCGTTCGCTTTGATTGGTCACCGGATCGTACCGGAAGAGGCCCTTGCCGTCCGTTCCAAACCAGAGTGATCCGTCGGGCATCGTGTGTATAGTCCGGATAAGATAGTCAACCGGTCCCCCTGGGAATTCAAATTTATCCCGCAAGGGATCGAAGACTATCAGTCCCTCGTTGCTCCCGAGCCAGATCCTGCCGTCTCCCGACCTCGCGACTGAAAAGATCCAGTTCGTCGGTAGATCCGGACGCCACCCCTGCGGCCCCTTGAATCTGACGAACTTTCCTGACCTTGGGAAAAAATGGTTCAATCCATCCCCATCGAGAGCCAGCCAAAAGGAACCATCCTCGCCACGCGCGATGCCGTTGACAAGGTCACCCCCGATGCTTGTAGGATCAGCCGGATCGTGTTTGTACTGGGTAATAGACCCTGTCCCCAGGCGAAGGAGCACCAAACCTCCGCCACCAGTTGCAAACCAGACGGAGTCGCCACCACCGGCGATCGTTGAACGAATACGGTCGTCGGGAAGAGACCCCGGATCCAATGGCATGTGTCGAAAGTGGAGAAACCGGTTCCTGTTCCGCGATGCTTTTAGGATGCCGTCGTCGGTACCGACCCAGACGTTACCTCGGGTGTCCTCATAGATGACATTGATTTTCGAACTGGGGATCCAGCCCTCCTCCCGCCGGTTGCGACCATACTGGTATTGGACATACGATTCTCCGATCCCCTGGTTCAGATCGACGAGAATCAAGCCGTCGAAATAGGTGCCAATCCACAGAGTATTGAATCGATCCACCAGAACTGCCATCACCGCTCTGGAAATCAATCCCGGGTTTCGCTTGTCGGGCAGGACCATCTCAAACGACTTTCTCACGGGGTCGAAAATGTTGAGCTGGCTTCTCGTTCCGAGCCAAAGTTTTCCGGAAGGGGCCGGGTAGATCGACATTACTCCCGCGATCCTCCTGATCCCGGATGTGTCTTTCGGGGAGAACTGCCCATACTGTTCGAAGATGCCTGATTTGAGGTCGAATGAATGGAAGCCGGCCGCCCAGCTTCCGATCCACAAGTGTCCCTTACCGTCATCGTGAATCGGGCCAAGATTATTAGAACGGGGAGCGTGGGGATTTGTTGGGTCAGCGTGGTACCGTTTTGAAAGACCCGTAGCCGGGTCGAACCTATTGAGCCCCCCATCGCTCGTGATCACCCAGAATGTGCCGGAACTGTCCTCGTAAATCCCGTCGACCGCACCCTCCCCCAGGGTTGTTGTATCGTCCGGCTTCGACGTAAACCGATCAAACGTCATCCGTTCTGCGTTGTAACGACAAAGCCCCCCCTGGCGCGTTCCTACCCAGAGCGTACCGGAATGATCCACAAACAACGAGTTGATGTGGCTGTCACCCAGACTGGTGCTGTCCGAACGTGAATTCCGGAACACCCGGAAGTCGTATCCGTCGTACCGATTTAGCCCGTCTGCCGTACCGATCCAGAGATACCCGTACCGGTCCTCGACGATGCAGCGAACCTCTCCATTGGAGAGGCCGTTCCCCACCGAGAGGTGTTCGAAATTGATGTGACGGGACTGACAGCATGCATGATTCAGGTATAGCTGTGTTAAGGCTATACTACAGGCAAGAACGCGGACAACCTTTCGACCGAACGCGATGACCATAAAGACCCGTTAATGGTTGACCGAAGGTCTAAAAAACCGGAGAAATAACCAAAAAATTTTTCTGTTTTACGCGCCTCTCGGAACAACCTGATCTGGCCCTTTCTGCCACTTTTCATGGTATTCTACCCCCCACAAAAATACCGTGGTCGCGGGATTGATCTCCCTCACCTTTTTACGGAAATTCAAGTGTTGTAACACCGTGCGGGATTACGGTGTGAGACCCGATGATCATCTGCCATAGCAAGATAGAGGAACCTTTTATACCGACACATGATGGAGGCAGCGGTCATATATCTCCGACCGACCCGGTACCCCTGGAGGCAACGATGAAATGCAGACTCCTGTTATTCCTGATCGGAACATGTTTTACGTCTCTCCTCAGTTTCACACAGGAGACATCCTCCCCATCACCTCCAACTGACGCTGTACCGCTCGAAAAGCTCCTCAACCCGGACGGTACGGTACGACTCAACGGAGAGTTCCAGGGTGTCGTGAATCACGCCGGATGGGAAATGCGCACCGATCGGGATGGTACGCCGAAATTCCATCGACGTGTTGAAAATGCTGTTGTTGTTCCGGAGGACAGCCTGTGGGACGACGGATTTACACTTCCTGGAATGGGTGATGCTGTCCGAGCACTTGCTGTCATCGGGACGGACCTCTACGCCGGGGGTTCTTTCAGGACCGCAGGAGGTGTAAGCGTAGACCGTATCGCCAGGTGGGATGGAACAGCATGGTCTGCACTTGGAAGTGGATTGTATGGTACAGTCTTTACCCTGGCGGTCATCGGGAACACCCTCTATGCGGGGGGAGATTTTACGACCTCGGGGGGGGTGAACGTAAACCATATCGCAAGATGGGACGGGACCAACTGGTCGGCACTGGGGAGTGGAATGAACGGGCCGGTCTATACCATCGCAGTCAACGGGAGCTACCTGTTTGCGGGGGGATGGTTCACGAAAGCAGGAGATATATCCGTAAAAAATATCGCCAAATGGGACGGGACCAACTGGTCGGCATTGGGGAGTGGAATGAACGGGTCTGCCTATACCTTTTCATTGATAGGGACAGACCTTTATGCGGGTGGCGGTTTCACGACCGCGGGGGGTGTGAACGTAAACCATATCGCAAGATGGGACGGAACGAATTGGTCTGCCCTTGGGAACGGACTCAATGGCGTTGTCTCCGCCCTGACAGTCATGGGGACAGACCTCTATGCAGGTGGAACTTTTACGACCGACGATCCAGAGAGCACCTACAATATCGCCAAATGGGACGGGACGAACTGGTTTGTCCTTGGAAACGTAATGAACGGTACTGTCACTTGCCTTACAGTGCTCGGAACGGATCTTTATGTGGGGGGGGGGTTTTCGAGTGCAGGGGGAGTAGTCGCAAACGGAATTGCCAAATGGGACGGAACAAGCTGGTCGGCTCTTGGCAGTGGAATGAACACCGGTGTTTCTTCCCTCGCATTCATAGGAACAGACCTGTACGCTGGGGGATGGTTTCAAACCATAGAAGGATTGAGCCCATACCATGTCGCCAAATGGGA
>QJVY01000057.1 GCA_003235555.1 Ignavibacteria bacterium
ATTTCAAGAAGGACAAGGAGGTCGCGGAGAAACACCAACGGAAGATCCAGAGCATCAGGGAATCGAGGAAGAAGGCCGAGCAGAAGACCGCACCGGTGGAGACGGAAGAGCCGCTGGAAGCCCCGGCGGCAGCTGCCGGCACCGTCGCCGAACAGGGGGGGGAATCGCCCGAACCGGAAACGGCCCCCGTGACGGTGAAGGGTTCGGCGCCGGCGACCGAATCAAGGGCGGACGAAGGTGAGGAAACCCCGGTCGTCCCTGAGGACGGTGAGGTTGCGACCGCCGGTACCGGCGGCGAGAGTGCCGGCCCGGTCGAAGACGCGCCTGCCGAGGAAAAACCCGAAATGTTCCGGGCCCGCAGGGAGAAGATGGGCCTCAAAGTCATGGGCCAGATAGACCTTGACGACGTCAGGAAACGGGAGGCCGCGGTTGAGGCAGGCGTGAAGGCCGGGAAATCGAAACCCAGCGCTGACGACGGCGCCGACGGTGATGCAAAACGGAAGAAGAAGAAAAAAAGGATCCGGCCCGAATCGGCCGTCGCCTCCGCGGAGGAGACCGACGATGTCGCGCGCAAGGGAAAGAAGCGGAAGAAGGGTAAACTGCTCGAGGTCAACAAGGACGAGGTGAAGGGGGCGATCAAGCGCACTCTCGCCGAGATGGACGATACCGGGGCGACGACCAGCCGCACGACTTTCAAGAAGAAGCGCAAGGAGAAGCGCCACGCCCAGGAGCTTGCCGATCAGGAGGCGCGCGCCAGGGAAGAAACGATTCTCAAGGTGACGGAATTCGTGTCCGTCCAGGAACTTTCGCGGCTGATGGGCATCACGGCGGCCGAGGTGATCAAAAAATGCATCGAGCTCGGCCTGATGGTGTCCATCAACCAGCGACTCGACAAGGATACCATCACCCTGGTGGCCTCGGAATACGGTTTCGAGGTTCAGTTTTATTCGGAGATCACCGACGAGTCCGCAGGGGACGAGGGCCAGGATGAAGGCGTCCTCGAACCCCGCCCGCCGGTGGTGACGATCATGGGCCACGTCGACCACGGGAAAACGTCACTCCTCGATTATATCAGGCAGAGTAACGTCGTCGCCGGCGAAGCCGGGGGGATCACCCAGCACATCGGGGCCTACATGGTCACCGTCGATGACCGGAGGATCACCTTCCTCGACACCCCGGGGCACGAGGCGTTCACCGCCATGCGTTCCCGCGGGGCCCAGCTCACGGATATCGTCATCCTCGTGGTCGCCGCCGACGACAGCGTCATGCCGCAGACCGTCGAGGCCATCAGCCACGCACAGGCGGCGAACGTGCCGATCGTCATCGCGATGAACAAGACCGACAAGCCCGATGCGAACCCCGAACGCATCCGCCAGCAGCTCTCCGAGAAGAACGTTCTCGTGGAAGAGTGGGGGGGGAAATACCAGAGTGTCGAAATTTCCGCCAAAACGGGAAAGAACGTCAATCTCCTGCTCGAAAAAATCGTCGTCGAGGCCGAACTCCTCGATCTCAAGGCCAGCCCCACCACGCGGGCGAAAGGCGGCATCATCGAGTCGCGGGTGGACCGCGGCAAGGGAACCATCGCGACGATTCTCGTCCAGAAAGGGACACTGCACGTCGGGGATTCTTTCGTCGCCGGCGTCCAGAGCGGCCGTGTCCGGGCGATGTACGACGAGCGCGGACATAAGCTGACCAGCGCCGGGCCCTCGACACCGGTCCAGATCCTCGGCTTCGACGGAATCCCGCAGGCCGGCGACGCCTTTTTCGCGGTTGAGAGTGAACGGGAGGCTAGGGACATCAGCCTGCGCCGGCAGCAGCTCAAGCGGGAACAGGATTTCCGTCAGATCAGGAGCCTGACGCTCGACGATATCTCCAAGAAGATCCAGGACGGACAGATCAAGGACCTCAACGTGATCGTCAAGGGGGACGTGGACGGATCGGTCGGCGCCCTCGCCGATTCGCTCATGAAGATCACCCACGCCGAGGTCCGGGTCAACGTGATCCACAGGGCTGTCGGGGGCATCTCCGAATCGGATGTGTTGCTCGCGGCGGCGTCCGGCGCCATCATCATCGGGTTCCACGTCCGGCCGAACCTGAACGCACGGGTCCTCTCCGAACAGGAGAACGTCGACATCCGGTTGTACAACATCATTTACGACGCCATCGAGGACATCAGAAAGGCACTCGAGGGACTTCTGGCACCCGCCAAGAATGAAGAAATCACCGCGACCCTCGAGGTCCGTGACACGTTCAAGATACCGAAGATCGGCATGGTCGCGGGTTGCTACGTACAGGACGGAAAGATCACCAGGGGAAACAAGGTCCGTCTCATCCGGGACGGGATCGTGACCTACGACGGGAGCATCAGTTCCCTCAAGCGCTTCAAGGACGACGTCCGGGATGTCGAGTCGGGCTTCGAATGCGGACTGAGCCTGGAAAATTTCAACGACCTCAAGGTCGGCGATACGATCGAGGCGTACAAGATCGTCGAGACACTCAGGAAGCTCGGTTAAGATGACGGGAACCCGCCGATGACGCTCCGGACCGACAGGGTCGCTTCTCTCATCCGGGAGGAGGTCGGGACGCTCCTCTCCCAGAAATACCAGGAGGCGCAGTTCGGCCTTGTGACGGTGACCGAAGTCCGGGTGACCCCGGACCTCAGGATCGCCAATATTTTCGTCAGTATCATGGGGGATGAAGCGAGGACGGAGGCCACGATGAAGGCGATCGAGCGCGACAAGAAATCGATCAGATCGTTTCTGGGATCCCGTGTCCGGACGAAGTTCACGCCGGAGATCAATTTTCACCTCGATGACACCCTCGACCGGATGGAAAAAATCGACAGGATTATCGAGAAGATCCATTCCCAGGACCCCCCGGAGTGAACGGGAGCCCGATATGCGGACTCTCCGGCGGTGCACCGGGCAGGGCGCGGTGCCGTTGAATGAAGATCGCACGAAGTCCGGAGGAGGTCGAATTCTCGTCGAAGTCCGTCGTGACGATCGGTTCGTTCGACGGGATGCACCTCGGTCACCGCGAGATTATTTCCGGGGTCCTCGGGAAAGCCCGCATGGCTGGGGGACGATCCGTCGTGGTCACCTTCACGCCCCATCCGCGCGAGGTGGTGGGTAGGGGTCCGGTCGAACTCCTGACCACGCTCGACGAACGTCTGGATCTGCTCCGCGCGGCGGGCGTTGACCTCACGATGGTTCTGGATTTTACGTATGAATTTTCGCGGCAGCCCGCTGCGGAGTTTTACGAACGCTACATCCTGAGGGGGACGGGTGTGAAGGATGTGGTCGTGGGCCATGACCACGCCTTCGGTCGTGACCGGGAGGCCAGTATTTCCTCCCTCAGGGACCTCGGCACCCGGGAAGGATTCGGGGTGACGATCATCGGTCCGGTGACTGTCGACGGAAAGAGGGTGAGCAGCAGCGGGATCAGGGCATTGCTCGCAGGCGGCAGGGTCGCGGAAGCCGGATCGTTTCTCGGAAGACCCTACAGCCTCACCGGGAAGGTCGTTCCCGGAGACGGGAGGGGTGCGATGATCGGATTTCCCACAGCCAACATCACACCGGTTTCGCCTGGGAAGATCGTGCCCGGCGGGGGCGTCTACCTGGTCGAGGCGGATGTCCGGGGAGCGGTCCGGCACGGGATGCTGAACATCGGTACGCGTCCCACCTTCGTCGAGAACGGCTCGGTGGTGGTGGAGCTGCACCTCCTGGACTGGGACGAAACTATCACCGGTGAAGAACTTACGGTCAGGTTCCTCCGGTTCATCAGGGAGGAAAAAAAATTTTCCAATGCGGAAATGCTTGTCACACAGTTACAACGGGACCGTTCCGAGTGCCTCAGGTACCTGCAGTCGGTCCATTAACCATATTGTCGAAGGAGTAACGGATCATGCCTCTCACCAAAGAGCAGAAACAGGAAATCATCAGTAAATACGGGACGTCTCCCACGGATTCGGGGAGGCCGGAAGTCCAGATCGCGCTTCTGACGAAGCGGATCAACGAGCTCTCAGGACATTTCTCCGGCCATCGCAAGGACAACCATTCGCGACTCGGATTGTTGAAGATGGTCGGCAAACGCCGCCGTTTGCTGACATACCTTCAGTCGAAGGGCGTCGAGCGATACAGAAAAATCATCGAAGAACTGGATCTCCGAAAGTAGGGGTCCGGAACGGCGGGACAGAGACGACAGGACAGACACGATGGATTCGAACATTAAACCCAGAGGAAAGTCACCAACATGGTAAAGAAAACGATCGATATCGGGGGCCGCGAAATCAGCCTCGAAACAGGTAAGTTAGCCAAACAGGCGAGCGGGGCAGTCATGGTCCGCAGCGGAGACACGATGGTGCTCGCGACCGTGGTAGCGAAAACGGAACCCGACGAGGGGAAGGATTACTTTCCCCTTCAGGTCGAGTATCGGGAAAAAATCGCCTCCGCCGGAAAGATCCCCGGGGGGTTCCTGAAACGCGAGGGGAGGCCGTCCGACAAGGAGGTGCTGACCTCGAGGCTCATCGACCGGCCGATCAGGCCGATGTTCCCGGAGAATTTCCGGAACGAGACTCAGCTCATGGTGACTGTCTACTCCTCCGACCAAGAAAACGACGGGGACGTCCTCGGTGCCGTGGCGGCCTCAGCGGCGCTGATGATCTCCAATATCCCGTTCGACGGACCGATCGCCGAAGTCAGGGTGGGGCGGAACGACGGGCAGTTCATCGTCAACCCGACCTTCAAACAACTCGAAACCAGCGACCTGGACGTCGTCATCGCCGGAACGCTGACCTCGATCGTGATGGTGGAGGGGGAGTCGAAGGAGATTTCGGAGGCGGACATGATCGCCGCACTGAAGTTCGCACAGCCCTTCGTCAAAGGCCTCTGCGAAGTCCAGGTGGAATTGCAGAAAGAGGCCGGGGTCCCGAAAATGGACTTCACCCCCAATCCCGTCAAGAAAGACCTGGCGCCGATCATCGAAAAAATCGCCGCGGAGAAGGTCCGCGCAAACACCGGCCAGGTGCTTGCCAAGGAGGAACGGCAGTTGAAACATGCCGAAGTGGCCGAGGCGGTGGCCGCGGGGCTCAAGGCCGACCCGGAGTTCGCGGCCGTGGCCTCGAAGCACGCGCCGCCCGACGGTCCGGCATCCACACCGGCCGAATTCCTCGCCGCACAGGCGAAACTGGTAAAGGAAATACTGGGGGACATCGAGTACCGTGAAATGCGGGAGATGATCCTCTCGAACAGCAAACGGCTCGACGGTCGCGGGCTGGGCGACATCCGCCCGATCATGATCGAGATCGGTCTGTTACCCAGGGCTCACGGCTCCGCGCTCTTCCAGAGGGGTGAGACCCAGAGCCTCACCACCACCACGCTGGGCACAGCGCTGGACGAAAAGATCGTCGACGGCCTCCTGCCGAAGACGACGAAGCGGTTCATGTTGCATTACAACTTTCCGCCCTTCTCGGTGGGCGAGGTGGGGCGGCTCGGATTCACCGGCCGCCGGGAAATCGGCCACGGAAATCTGGCCGAGCGCGCGATCAAGAACATCATGCCTCCCGATACCGAATTCCCGTACACCGTGAGGATTGTCTCCGACATCCTCGAGTCCAACGGCTCATCGTCGATGGCGACGGTCTGCGCCGGGTCCCTCTCGCTGATGGAAGCCGGCGTTCCGATAAAGAAAAGCATCGCCGGCATCGCCATGGGCCTCGTCAAGGAGGCCGACCGGGTGGCCATCCTGTCGGACATCCTCGGCGACGAGGACCATCTGGGGGACATGGACTTCAAGGTCGCAGGGACCAGGGATGGGATCACCGCGTTCCAGATGGACATCAAGATCCAGGGGATCTCCTTCGACATTTTCGAGAGGGCGCTCGCGCAGGCGAGGGAGGGACGGCTCCACATCCTCGGGGTCATGGAGCAAACGATCGCGACTCCGAAACCGGACCTCTCGCCCTACGCCCCGCGACTGACGACCATCAAGATCCCGGTGGAGCTCATCGGGGCCGTGATCGGACCCGGCGGAAAGGTGATCAGGCAGATCGTCAAGGACACGGGCGCGGAAATCAACATCGAGGACGACGGAACGGTCGTCATTGCGTCGGTGACCGCCGAAGGCACGGAGGCGGCTCTCGCGATCATCAACAAGATCACCGAGCTTCCGGAGGTCGGAAAGACCTACAAGGGAAAGGTGGTGCGCATCATGGACTTCGGTGCGTTCGTCGAGTTTCTCCCCGGTAAGGACGGACTCGTACACATCTCCCAGCTGGCGATGAACCGCGTCGACAAGGTGACGGACGCGGTGAATCT
>QJVY01000055.1 GCA_003235555.1 Ignavibacteria bacterium
TTGATCCCATAAAATTAAAAAAGTGACGAAGAAGTGGAGATGGAGTAAAAATGGAGCAAAAAGATACTCAATAAGGCTATGAAAGTCAAGGAACGCGGGAGCAGGTTTTGATTAAAAATGTGTGTTTTTTATAAAAAATCGTTCAATTTTCAACGAAAATTATCAAAAACAGAACGATTCGATCCTCGTGGGGATGTCGTCCCCATCCTTGTATTTCGGATAATGGCGTGGATTGGATAACCGTCCAAAACTTCGTATTTTGGGCAGTATGAACAAAACCACCGTCCTGACCACCCTCATCCCACTCCTGATACTCATTGAGGGATGTGGGGAGCCCACCCGACCCCCTGATCCGGTTCTGGAAAGATTCAAAGACTATTATACGGCGGAGTGTGTCCAGCGGGAAATTTCACGGCTGGAGGGTGAAGCCCCCGAACGCCTCACGGCTCGGCTCGACAGCGTGAGGACCCGTTTCGGATTTTCGCCGGCGGAGAGGGACAGCCTGCTCGGCGCCGTCCGTGATTCCCTCCCACGCTGGGAGGAATTTCTGAACGATGTTCTCCAACGTCTCGAGCGGCGGGAAGGGGAACTTCGGCCGGACTCGCTCCTCCTACCGTAAAACACACAACCTCCCACCGGATGATCCGGCCGTTCGGGAACCTCATCGGGGGGGTGGATCAGGAGCCTTCCGGGGCCCTCCTGATGATGAATTTCACCGTCGACCCCCTGCCCTGTTCGCTCTCGATCCAGATCCTCCCGCCGTGGGCCACGACGATTTCTCGGCAGATCCAGAGTCCCAGTCCCGCCCCCTTGATTTCCTTCGTCTCGCTGGAATCCACGCGTGAAAATTTTCGGAACAGTTTTCCCAGTTTTTCCGCCGGGACGCCCATCCCCTCGTCGGATACCGCCACGAGAATTTCGTCGGGGGAGTGGCTCAGGACGTCGGCCCTCACCTTTCCGCCGGCGGGCGAATATTTCACGGCGTTGCTCACGACATTCTGGAACAGCTGCCTCAGCTTGGTCTGGTCCCCCTTGACGAACAGCGCGTCGGGGTCGATGTGGTACTCGAACTCGTGCCGCTTCGAAAACCGCACCATCGAGACCGCGTCCTGGATGAGGCGTTCCATGTTGACGATCTTGAAATAGTACGTCATCTGCCCCGATTCGATCTTCGTGATCGAGAGTGTGTCCTCGGCGAGCTGGTTGAGGCGGACCGCCTGGTCGACGATCAGCTGCATGTACTCTTTCGCGCGGGGGATGCTCTGGATGACGTCGTTCTTGAGGAGCGACCGCGCCGCGAGCATGATGCTCGAGAGCGGTGACCGGAAATCGTGGGAGACGATCCCCAGGAAGTCGGACTTCATCGTGTCGACCTCGATGAGTTTCATGTTCGCCTGCCTGACCTCCTCGTAGAGGTGGGCGTTTTTCATCGCGATCCCGAGCTGGTCTGACAGCGTCGAGAGGACGAGCGCGTCGGTGTCGTCGAACGCCCCGAGCCGGGTGTCCTCCACGTTGAGAACTCCGATCACCCTCCCGTCGATGGCGATCGGGAGGGCGATTTCGGACTTCGTGTTGTGGTATTCGTATGCCAGATAGCCCGGGTCCTTCCGGACGTCGTTGCTCATGACGATCTCTCCGCGGCTGGCAGCCTTTCCGATAAACCCCTTCTTCACATCCTGCTGGTACCCGTGGGGAAGAAAATCGGTGAAATTCCCGGCGTGGGCCGAGAGGTCGAGCATCTTCCCGTCCGGCGTGAGGAGGAAGACGGTCACGTCGAAGTAGTTGAAGGTCTTCTGGATGGAGGTCGCGGCGATGTCCAGGAGTTCCTGGAGCTCCAGGTCGGCGCTCATCCGGTTGGTGACCTCGCTGATGAGCCTGATCTGGGCGAGGCGTTTCTGCTCCCCGGCCCACGGGGTCTTGTTCACCGCGACTGCCCTCTTCCCGCGGCGGGCGGGGGGTTTCCTCCGCGCCGGGCCGGATTTTCCCCTGTTTTTGGGAGGAGACTTTTTTATCGGCATGCTGAAAATTATCCTTTCCGGACTTCCCCGATGATCACGGGCGCCTCTCCGGCCTTTGAAAGGCTCCGCATGAGCCGGTCGACGGCGGTCTTGCTCACCACGATCACGAGACCCATGCCCATGTTGAACGTCCGGCGCATCTCCGCGTCGTCGACCCCGCCGAATTTCCGGATGAGCGCGAACACCGGCGGGGTCTCCCACGACGACCAGTCGATCCTCACCGACAGGGGTTTCCGCACCACCCGGGAGGTGTTCCCCACGATCCCCCCGCCGGTGATGTGGGCGAACCCGTGCACGCCGGTATTCTTCGAGGCGAGGAGGATGCTCTTCAGGTAGGACCGGTGGACCGCCAGCAGCGTCTCCCCCACCCGCGCGCCCAGTTCGTCGACGAAATCGTCGACCTCGAACCGCTCAAACAGGACCGCCCGGGCCAGAGAAAAACCGTTCGTGTGCAGGCCCGCCGACGGGAGCCCGACGAGGATGTCCCCGGCGCGGACGCGGCTGCCGTTGTAGATTTTTTTCCTGTCCACCACCCCGACGATCGATCCCGCAAGGTCGTATTCGTTGTCGCGGTAGAATCCCGGCATCTCGGCGGTCTCCCCGCCGATCAGCGAGCAGTCGTTTTCCCGGCAGCCCCTGATCATCCCGTCGATCACGCTTTCGGCGACGTTGGTTTTCAACTTTCCCGTCGCGAAATAGTCCAGGAAAAACAGCGGCCGGGCGCCGCAGACGGCGATGTCGTTCACGCAATGGTTGACGAGGTCCTCACCGACGGTATCGTGCTTGTCCATGAGGAAGGCCACCTTGAGTTTTGTCCCCACGCCGTCGACGCTCGAAACGAGGACCGGGTTGGCGATCCCCCTGAACCGCGCGTCGAAGAAACCACCGAAGGCGCCGATGTCGGCGAGCACGGATTTCGAGAAGGTGGTCCTGACTTTGTCCTTGATGCGGCCGACCAACTCCTCCCCTTTTTCGATGCTGACGCCTGCGCCGCTGTACGTGTGTGTATTATCCGCCATCTTTTCTGTTTTTCAAAAGAATCGCCTCAATATAAAGATAGTTTCCCTGAAAAGAAATACATTCCGATCGTCCCATAACCCTTGCAAATAATAGGATACGTGAGTATATTTGAAAGTTTTACTTTAATAAAGTATGGGAACTATAATAATTTCAGATAGAACCGGCAGCATGAACGTAGGGAAGATTTTTTGCGTGGGGCGGAATTATCGCGAACACGCAAACGAGATGAAAGCCGAACTCCCCACCGAGCCGGTCATTTTTTTGAAACCCCCCTCCGCGATCATCCACCCCCCGGAACCGATCGTGAGGCCGGCCTTCTCAAAAGAATTGCACCACGAAGCCGAGCTCGTTGTGGCGCTCGGCTCGGGGGGCAGGAACATCTCCGCGGAGGAAGCCCCCGGGTGCATACTCGGGTACGGGGTCGGCCTCGACATGACATTGCGGGACGTGCAGGCCGTCGCCAAGAAAAAAGGTCTCCCCTGGACGACGGCGAAGGGTTTCGACACGTCGGCCCCGCTCTCGGAGATCATCCCGGCTGACCCGGCACACCCGGTGCCTGTTTTCGATCTCACCTGCAGGGTGAACGGGATTGAACGACAACGGGCGAAGACATCCGAAATGATTTTCAGCGTCCCCTTCCTGATCCGGTACCTCTCGACCATCTTCACGCTGGAGAAGGGGGACCTCATCTTCACCGGGACGCCGTCGGGGGTCGGCGTCGTCAACCCCGGCGACACGATCGAAGCATCGCTCGGGGGCGTCGTCTCGATTGAACACGGGGTCACGGAGGGTTGAGATGGCACTGCCGGTAAAACTGATACTGCTGCTGGCGGGAATGGCCTTCGGCGCGGTGCTCCTCATCACCTCCCCGGCGGGCTCCCCCACCGCGGCGGCGGACGGTGTCCACCCAACGGGGGGCGAAGAGATTCGCATCCCGGATCCCGATTCCGCCCGCGTGAATTTCAGAGATTACACCTGGCCGACCGACGCCAGTCGGAAAATCACGTCCTCCTTCGCCGAGTTCCGCTCGCTCCATTTCCACGGCGGGATCGACATCAGCACCAACGGTTCGGTCGGGCACAGGGTGTTCGCCGTCGAGGACGGCTACCTCCTCCGGATCCGGATCACACCGAACGGGTACGGGAAAATGCTCTACATCAGGCACCCCGACGGATACGTGAGCACGTACGCGCATTTGAAATCCTTCGATCCGGAGATCGAGAAACTGGCCTCGGCCGAACAGTACCGGACCGGCAGGTACGAGATCGACCTCCTCTACTCGTCGCCGGTCTACACGGTGAAAAAAGGTGATGTGATCGCCTACACGGGGGATACCGGCTTCGGCCCTCCCCACCTGCATTTCGAGCTGCGCGACACGAACCTCAACCCCGTCAACCCGCTGCTGGGGACGGCGTTCAGGCAGAAAGACCGCATCTCGCCGAACATCTACCGGCTCCTGGTCCGCCCCCTGACCGCGCGGTCGGAGGTCAACGGCCGGGAGGACCCCCGGATCTACAGCAGGTTCCCGAGAAACAACGGCCGGTACCGGGTCCCCGGGAAAATCAGCATCCGCGGCGATGTCGGGTTCGCCATCGGGACGGTCGACAGGTCGGACGGGGTGGGCGGCCGGAAGGGCGTGCACATGACGGAATTCGTCGTGGACGGCGACACGATCTTCCGGTCGGAACTGAACGCGGTCCCGATCCTGAAGACCAAGCAGATCTACCTGCATTACGACCTGCCGATGATCCTCGCGGGGAAGGGCCGCTTTCAGAAACTCTACGTTGAACGGGGAAACGAACTCCCCTTCTATACGCGCACCGGCCGGGACGGGGGGATCGTCAACACCGACAGGCTCACCGAGGGTGACCATGCTTTCTCGGTTTTCTGCACGGACGTCTACGGAAACCGGTCGGAACTCCACGGCACGCTGACGGCGGTCCATCCCCCGGTGATCAGGTTCGTGGAGGCCGGCGACGGGACAGTCCGGGTGGTCAACCACTCCCGGTCGCCGATCGACAGGTTCAGCGTGTCGGGGAAAAAACAATTCGCCCCGAAGTGGAGTGAGCACACCATCGGGAAGGAAAGGTTTCAGGGTGCGGGCGATACGATCGACCTTCCGGTGAAGACCGACGGGTACGACGTCATCCGGATCCGCGCCCGGACCCCCATGGGGTCCTGGTCGGACCCGGTGTTCGGCACACTCCGGGCACGGACCGGTCCCGCTCATACAATTATCATCGACCACGAGGTGATCGGCGACGAACTGAAAATATCCCTCACGACTCCGGGCGTTTTCACCTCGACGCCGACGGTGATCGTTTCCGAGGGGCTCCGCACGTCCATCGTCCCCGTCTCCCTCGGGGATGTCTCGCTGGCGAAGGGGACCTTCCGCCTTGAGGACGAATATTCCGGACCGCGGACGATCAGGGCGCAGGCGGAGGTGAACGGGAAGGAAGTGACGTCGGAGTCGGAGCTTGTCCTTTACAGTATTCCGTCGGACCGGGCCGGCAGTTTTTCATCCGCCGAACCGCGTTTCTCGGTGGCGTATGACTCCGGTGCGGTCTTCAGGCCCCTCCATTTTACCGTCACCACCCGGGTCAGTGAAGGGAAGACCCTCTACTCGTTCGAGCCCCGCGACGTCCTCCTGAACGGGGGGATCAGGGTATCGCTCGCGTCGCCTGAGGGCGCCGATCCGGACCGGTTCCGGGTGTACGAGAGTACACGAAACGGGTGGAATCTGCTCGATCCCGGCGGGGAGATCCGGCCCGGACTGATCTCCGGTGTCCTCCGCTCCACGCTCGGCGAGCTGGCCCTCATGGAGGACACGTCACCCCCCACGCTGGGCCTGCTGCGTGTGCGGGTCAGCGGCGGGAAACCTTCTGTCAGCTTCAGGTACTACGACAACCTCTCGGGAAGCGACCTCGATCTTTCCACCGTAACGATCGATGACAGCCTCGTGATTCCGGAATACGACGGCGAGCACCGCCGGGCTCGGTACAGGGCGTCGGGGAGGCTCCCCCGCGGCAGGCACCTCCTGCGCATTACGCTGCGCGACAGGGTCGCCAACAGCGCAACCACCGAACGGTGGTTCAACGTCCGCTGAGGACGGAACCTTTGCGCGGCGGGTGAAAAACCCGTATCTTTTTCAATTCCCTTCCCGGGACACCTCAGTATCATTTCGTTTTTAATGAAAGAATTAGCCAAAACATACAACCCCTCCGAGGTCGAGGAACGCTGGTACGCGCACT
>QJVY01000084.1 GCA_003235555.1 Ignavibacteria bacterium
TGTTCAGCCTGCCGGCCGACATCCTGAACCGACCCGCTTTCAACCGGAGGTCCATCGGCAGGGAAAGGGTCGTGACATAGGCCTCCTCGAGCGAAGAAATGTACTCCCCGTCATCATCCCGCGACCATCCGATGAAGACGTCCGCCCGCGCGTACGGGTCAATTGAGGAGAGGAGGGAGAGTTCCGCTTCGTTGAACAGGAAGTCGAACTTCCTCGGCAGATCGTCCGAGTACGTACCCCGGATGTCCCCGATGAGGCTAATCCCCGGGTTCGTTGCGGACGAGGACACGGCCGCACTCTGGGCGTGCAGGACGGGGGGAAAAAGTAAACAGTAAAGCAGGATATTCCGAAGCATGTGCCACCAAAGTCTTGTGAAGGATCGGGAGTTTCGCCCCGGAAGGGGGAATCTCCGGTTCGGTTCAGGAAGAGATCGGGGGCGGCGGGGGCGAACGGTCTCCGAGCCGGTGCAGTCCGGTTTTTCCCGAATGCCGCGGTGAATCGGGGGGGAGAATCTTCCCGGTCAACGGCATGAATCCTTCGCAGCCGGTGCTGTCGATCAGCAGTGGGTTCAGTACGCGCCCGCAGAGAAGACAGGGGACGGTAAGGACGGTGAGCCGGGGCCCCTGAGGATCCGTGAGCGTGGCCGATCCCGGGAGACCCTTCGCGGAGGTCTGGCTGATATCGGCCGGGTCCCCCGGGTGGTCATGATGGGAAGCCGTTACAGGAATAATCAGCATCATCCAGAGCGACAGGGTAAAGACGGTCGTCTGACGCGCTAATTTTTTCATGATGCCAAAGGTACCTATTTTGAATAATATCTGCAACCGGGGGATATCCCGGATTCTGCCCCCACTTGTAAACAATCCATCTACGAAATTGATTCTCGGGGGGTAAAAGCCTATATTCATGTCTTAATTTCATGATATGATGAGTCTCAAAGGGAAAACAGCGCTCGTCACAGGGGGTACGGGCGCACTCGGCAGAGTCATCGCGAAATCTTTCGCGGCGGAGGGGGCGCGCGTGGTGATCACCTACCGGGGCCGGATTCCCCCGGGGGTGATCCCGGCAGGAATGAAGAACCGGTATCTCGCCATAGAGGCCGACGTCACTTCGGAAGCGAGCGTCGCCGCACTCTTCCGAAAAGTCGAAATCGTATCGAAAAAGGCGGACATACTCGTCAACGCGGTCGGAGGATTCACCGCGGGCGGTCCGCTGTCGTCCACGACGACCCAGGAGTGGAGGGGAATGTTGCGGCTCAACCTCGACTCCGTATTTTTTTGTTCTCGTGCGTATTTACGTCAAAAACGGGTCACATCCTACGGACGGATAATCAACATCGCCGCCCAGACGATCTTCCGTCCATCGGCCGGTAAGGTGGGCTACGCGGTTTCAAAAGGGGGAGTGGCAACCCTCACCGGGGTTTTGGGGGAGGAACTCCGCGGGTCGGGTGTCACGGTGAACGCGATCGCCCCCAGCATCCTCAAGACCCCCGCGAACCGCAAATCGATGCGCGGGGCGGACACTTCCGGTTGGGTAGATCCGCGCGACGTAGCCGACACGATACTGCACCTCTGTTCCCCCTCCGGGGGATCGATCAACGGGGCAATCATTCCGATTTTTGGAGGAGTGTAGCGAAGGATGTCACTCACGGATAAAATATCGGCGGATATCACCGCCGCGTTAAAGTCAGGCGAAAAAGTCCGCCTCGAAACACTGAGGACCATTCTCGCGGCCCTCAAAGAGAAGGTCGTTGAAAAACGGCCCGGGGGAGGCATGACCGGGGAGGACGAAATGACGGTCCTGATCCAGGCCGCCAAGAAACGGCGGGAGGCCGCGGATATTTACACGACCCATGGGCGGACTGAGCTTGCTTCCGCGGAGGAGGAGGAACTGAAGATCATCCAGGAATACCTTCCGAAGCCGCTCACCCAGGGTGAACTCGAAGAGATGGTCCGGAAAATCGTGACGGAAACCGGGGCCTCCACCCCCGGGGATTTCGGAAAGGTGATGCCCCTGGTGATGAAGGAGGCCAAGGGAAAGATCGATGGAAAAACAGTCCAATCAACGGTAAAAAGAATATTGGAGGACTCCGCCGATGGTGCTCATTGACCTGCTGGTCATTCTGATTCTCATTGCGTCGACCATACTCGGAATAAAGGACGGATTCTTCAAGAAGGTGTTCGGTGTCCTCGGGTTCTGGACGGGTTTCGTGCTCTCCACGAAGTATATGGGTGTGGTCGCCGGGTGGTTGATCTCCTGGCTTGATCTAGGGAGCGACAGCGCACATATCATCGGCTACGGCGTCATTTTTACGGTCGTGGTGGTCGCCGTAAACCTCGGGTACCGGTGGTTCGGTCAGACGGGCAAAGAAACCCTGTCCCCGAAGTCGAGGATCGCGGGCGGGCTCTTCGGGTTCACGGAAGGCCTGGTCCTGGCGAGCCTTCTGTTCGTCGGTATGTCGATTTTTAACGAACCGGACGATGCCACGCGGCGCGAGTCGGCATTTTACTATCCGCTGGTATCTTTCGCGCCCGACGTTTTCGATTATACGCTGTCGTGGATGCCCGACCAGAAGGCCTTCGTCGACGAAATCAAGGAACAGTTCGGGAAATTCACTCTTCCCAAGTAAGACCTCAGCATGAGGGAATATCTCTCTTCGTACTCCAGGATCGAGCTCGATAAAATACGCCGGAGAATCGGACGGTACATCCGGACTCCGGCCGGCCGGGAACGCCTCGATTCGCTGATCCCGCAATCCGACCCGGCCGCCATCAAGGCCGAACTGGAGGCGACGACCGAGATGAAGAACCTCCTCTCGGACGGAACGCAGGTACCCCTGCGGGGTCTGCCGGATCTGCGGGTCCCCCTCCAGAGGGCCCTGATCGTCGACTTCGTTCTCCCGGCGCCCGACCTCCTCGCCGTCGCGGGACTTGCGGCGAATTCAAGGGAGCTGAAAACGTTTCTCCGAAACCGGTCCCGGGAGTTCCCGATTCTCTCTTCGATCGTCTCCGGACTCACAACGGATAAACTCCTCGAACACAACATCACCCTGGCGATAGACGAAGAGGGGAGGGTGGTGGACGGGGCGAGTCACGCCCTGGCTTCGATCCGTCGTTCCATGAGGAGCATCAGTGACAGCCTCCGGTCCCGGATGGAATCCATCCTGCGCAGCCTTCATAAAAAGGGTCTGACACAGGAAGAGTTGATCACCACGCGGGACGGCAGGATGGTCATCCCGGTGCGGGCGGAAGTCAAGAACCAGATTCCGGGTTTCATCCACAGCATTTCCGCCAGCGGCGCGACCGCGTTTATCGAGCCGACGCAGACACTGGAGATGAACAACGAACTTCGCTCCCTAGAAAGCGCCGAGAAACAGGAAGTCGATAAAATCCTCCGGGAGCTCACCGCCCGCGTCAGGGACGCGGTGCCGGGATTGACGGCGAACATCGGCATCATCGGGCGGATCGATTTTCTCCACGCGAAGGCGGAATATTCGGCCGAAATCGGGGGATCCGCCCCGGCGATCACGACGCGGAGATACCTGAAACTGAAATCGGCCATCCACCCGCTTCTTCTGCAGAAACACCCGAGGGGCGAGGTCGTGCCGCTGGAACTCGAGGCGGGGGAATCGTTCAACACCCTGATCATTTCGGGCCCCAATGCCGGGGGGAAATCGGTGGCGATGAAAACCGTCGGGCTCCTGGTGGTGATGGCGCAATCCGGTTGTCATATCCCGGCGTCCCCTGATTCCGTCATCCATCCCTTCTCGGAGTTGTTCGTCGAGATGGGTGACGATCAATCGATCGAGAACGACCTCAGCACCTTCAGCTCCCATCTGCAGAATCTCAAGTGCATCCTGGAGCGGGCAGGCAAGAACAGCCTTGTGTTGATCGACGAAATCGGGAACGGGACTGATCCTGCACTCGGATCGGCGATCGGCATCTCCGTCCTCGAGGATCTGTCGGGAAGGGACAGCCTGACCATCGTAACTTCGCACCACAGCGCCTTCAAGACTGTGGGTTTTGAACACGAAAGGATGGAAAACGCAGGGATGGGATTCGACAGCGACACCCTCAGGCCGAATTACCGGCTCTCCGTCGGCAGACCGGGAAACAGTTACGCCCTGGAAATCGCCCGGAACATGGCTTTCCCCGGGAAGGTCCTCGAGAGGTCCTATCAGCTTGCCGGCGTCGAAAGTGTCAAATTGTCTGATTATCTGACTACATTCGAGGAACGAACCAGACAACTGGAAGTCTCACTGGAGGAAAGTGAGAGATTGCGGCGCACGGCGCAGAGTACAATCGACTTGTATCAAACCAAGTTATCCTCTGTCTCGACTGAACTTAAGGAGATGAGACTGAAGGCGAAAACAGAGGCCGCGCGGATCGTGGCTGACGCGAAAAAATCGATCGAACTTCTCGTGAAAGGGATCCGGGAGACGGGTGCATCAAAGGAGGCGGTCAAGGCCGCCAGGAACGAGCTGGGTTCGCTGGCCGCATCCCTGGAAACGGATGTTGAAAAACCGGCAAATCGGATGGGATTCAAAGTGGAACCCGGATCCGTCGTACGGGTCATAGGGACCTCCACGACGGGTGAAATACTCGAAAGGGTCGACGGTCAACGAATTGCCATCGAGTCGGGTGGAAAACGGATTATCGTTTCGATGAACCAGATTGAAATTGCATCTGAAAAACCCCGAAAAGATATCATATATAAACCTTTACCTGAAATTTCAAATGTAAAAAATGAAATAGACCTGCGGGGTCAGTACGGAGATGAAGCGATATCGACCCTCGACCATTTTCTGGACGGTGCTCTGCAGGCGGGTTGGAAGAGGGTGAGGATCATCCATGGCAAGGGAACGGGGGTGCTTCGAAAACGGGTCGGCGAGTACCTGAAAAATGATCCCAGGGTCATTTCGTTTCAACTCGGAGAATGGAACGAGGGCGGGGCCGGTGTCACGGTAGCAGTACTCCACGAATGAAAAAAAACATACGAAAAATACTGATTGCGAACAGGGGGGAGATTGCGATCCGCGTGATGCGGAGCTGTCGTATGATGGGCATCAGGACAGTTGCGGTTTTTTCGGACGCCGATGAGGGGTCGCCCTATCTGCGGCACGCCGATGAAGTCTATCACATCGGGAATTCCCCCGCCAGGGAAAGTTATCTCGATATGGAAAAAATCGTCGGCATCGCAAAACAGGCGAATGTCGATGCAATTCACCCGGGGTACGGATTCCTTTCGGAGAACCCCGCATTCGTGGAGCGTGTCGACAGTGAAGGGCTGATTTTCATCGGGCCGACGGCCGATGCCATCAGGAAGCTGGGGGATAAAACATCCGCGAAGGAAATCGCCGGACGTGCCGGTGTTCCCGTGGTCCCGGGAACGGTGAGTGCGCTCACGTCGGTCCCCGAGGCCCTCCGTACAGCCGCCTCCGTCGGATACCCGGTCATCCTCAAGGCCGCGGCCGGGGGAGGGGGAAAGGGGATGAGAATCGTCCGCGCGGAAGAAGATCTGGAAGGGGCTTTCGCGATGGCAAAGTCGGAGGCGGGATCCTCTTTTTCCGATGACCGGATATACCTGGAAAAATACATCCAGGACCCCCGCCACATTGAGGTACAGATCCTGGCCGACTCGTTCGGTACCGTGCTCCATCTGGGGGAACGCGAATGCTCCATTCAGCGCAGACACCAGAAGATCATCGAGGAATCCCCCTCACCCGCCGTGGATGATTCGGTGCGGACGGATTTGACGGCCGCTGCGGTCAGGCTCGCCTCCGGCGTGGGATATACGAACGCGGGTACGGTGGAGTTCATCATGGACCGCGATGGAAAATTCTATTTCATGGAGGTGAACACGAGGCTGCAGGTCGAACACCCCGTCACCGAATGGAGGACGGGTGTCGATATCGTCAGGGAACAGATCAGGATAGCCGCCGGAGAACGGCTCGCACTGTCCCAGGGGGACGTGTCCTTCGCCGGTCACGCCATCGAATGCCGGATATACGCGGAGGATTCCGCGAACGGGTTCCTTCCCTGGACGGGGAGGATCGAACACATCAACCATCCCGCCGGGCCCGGGATCCGGCTGGATACCGGGCTGGAAAACGGTTCGGTGATCAGCGCCTATTACGACCCGATGATCTCGAAAATCATTTCCTGGGGGATGACGAGGGAGGAATCGCTTCTGAGGATGAGGGAAGCCCTCCGGGGTTACGAGATCTACGGCGT
>QJVY01000257.1 GCA_003235555.1 Ignavibacteria bacterium
ATGCACCTGACCATGATCTCCGAAGTGACCCCGGGCAGCGTCGCGATGCGGACGCCGCGCTCGCTCGCCGATCTCCTGGCGTTGGTGTGCGTCAGGGATTTCGAGGTCGGACAGAGAACCACCTTGAACACCTTCATGAGGGCGGTGATCTCTGCCGGGGGGTCCTCACCGTTCGTGAGCCGCGGGGCCATCTCCACCATCAGGACGTCCTTCGTGATCTCCCGTGCCGCTTTCCAGAGCGCCTGCCCGATCTCACGCATCGGTTCGTCCATGACGATGAGGACGTTCTCGTTGGATTTGAGCGCCATGCAGTCGCGTACCGCGATCGTGGCCGCCGAGTGGAGCGCGTTTTCGGTCATCAGTTCACCCTTTTATGGATTACCCCGTCTTTCATCACAAAGATAATGTTTTCCAGGACACGGATGTCGACGAGCGGGTTCCCGCGGACGGCCACGATGTCGGCCGCCATTCCGGGCCGGAGGCTTCCGGTTTCGTGTTCGATACCGAGCAGCTTCGCCGCCTCACGGGTCGCGGAGACGATTGCGTCCATCGGTTTCATTCCGTAATCCACCATCAGGCCGAACTCCCTCGTGCCCTCCCCGTGGGGAAAATACATGTCCGTTCCGAAGGCGATCGTCACGCCGGAATTCAACGCCCGGGCGAAGGTTTCGCGGTGTCTCGCCGCCGAGACCTCGTACCTCCTGCGTTCGGCGGGGGCCGACGACGAGTCGTGCGCCCGGGTGTAATAGGCGGTCAGCGTGGGCACCCACACGGTCCCCCGTTCCTTCATCAGGCGGAAGGTGGCGTCGCCGATGTACAGGCCGTGCTCGATCGATGTTACGCCGGCGAGGGCGCAGCGGCGGGATGCCTCGTCCGTATAGGTGTGCGCCGCGACGTGGACCCCCTCACGTTCGGCCTCGTCCACGATGGCCTTCAGTTCGTCGTCGGTGAACGTCGGAGTTCCGACGAGCGAATCGCCGTCCCTGTCCCTGTACCGGCTGTCGGCGTAGATCTTGATCCAGTCGGCGCCATGCGAAATCTGCTCGCGTACGGCCAGGCGCACGCCCTCCACTCCGTCGGCCACCTGCGCCCCGTGGGGCAGGTCCAGTTCCCAGGACATCCCGAACAGCGCGTAGGAACCGGTGGTGACCAGGGAGCGCGTGCAGGCGAAGACCCTCGGACCCGGCACGTGCCCCTCCGCGATGGCGTCCCGAAGGTCGGCGTCGGCGTACATCGCCCCCTCCGTTTCCATGTCTCGCACGGTGGTAAAGCCGGCGTCGAGCGTCTGCCGGGCGGCCTCCACCCCGAGGATGGCCCTGTAGGGTATCGACATTTTTAACAGCTGGTCGTTGTAGGAGGTGCCCCGCAGGAGCAGGTGCGTATGGCAGTCGATGAGCCCCGGGAGGACTGTGGCGTCGCTCAGGTCCACGAGTTCGGCGTCGGCGGGAACGGGGAGATCCTTGCCGACCGCGCGGATGATGCCGTCCTCGACGATGATGACCATCCCATCCCTTACCGTTCCCGAGTCCACGTCGACCATCCCTCCGCACCTGAGGGCGGTGACTCCCGGAGCGGCCGGAAGCCGTGTCGGAAAGATCAGGCCGATGATGATGACGAACGGAAGAAATCCCGCCCGCAGAAACGTCTCGATCCGTTTCATTTTCCCTTCATGAGTTCGATATACCCCGGCTCCTCCCGGATGCCGTTGAAATCCGGGTCCCTCTTTATCCAGTCGAAATTTTCATAGCCGTGCCGAACCGCGTTCGCCAGAAGCTCGACCGCCTTCGGTCTCTCGTCCAGCCTGGAATACAGACAGGCCCCGTAATACATCATGATGGGATCGCCCGAGCTGAGCTTCAGCGCCTGCTCTCCCTCGATAACCGCGTCCTTGTTCCTCCCGGCGTACGTGAGATTGACGGCGTAGGCCATCCTCCGGTACGCGTCGTCAGGGTGTTCGGTGAGGTAGGACGAATACAGCGTCAGTGATTTGTTCAGGACGTCCTTCCATTTGTTCTTTTCGTTCAGCCGTTCGTAGACGTTGAGCAGGTCGTCGTACACCTGGAGCACGTCCGATCCGATCTCCATCACCTTCTCGAGCGCGTCCGCCGCGTCCCGGTCTTTTTCGAGCGTACTGAAGATGCGCGACTGGATCCAGTACGCGTTCCCGTTGTTCGGATCGAGCGTGATCGCCTTCCGGCACGATTCCAGCGCCTCGTCGAGCGATTTTTTCCCGAGGTAGGCCAGGGCCAGCGAGGCGTACGCTTCGGAGAGCGTCGAATCGTACATGATGGCCTTCAGGCTCGCTTCCATCGCCTTGTCGAGCCACTCGTCACGGCGTTCGAAATCCCGGTAGATGGTGCCGTAACATTCCCCGAGTCCCGCGTACGCCATGGCGTAGCGCGTGTCGAGAGAAATGGCCTTGGTGAAATACTGGATGGCCATGTTGACGCTCGATTTCGTGCGCCGGCGCAGAAAATCCCTTGCGCGGAGGTTGCAGTCGAACGCTTCCGGGTTGACCGTGGTGCGTTTCGTCAGCACCGTTTTTTCGGTGGGGCTCAGTTTCACCATGAGCGCGTCGACGATCTGCTTCGACACCTGCTCCTGGATTTCGAAGACGTCCGCCAGCGTTCCCTTGTAGCTGTCCGCCCAGACCTGGTTGGTGTCGTTGACGTCGATCAGTTCGACGGTGATCCGGATATTGTCCTGAAACTTCCTCACGCTTCCGGCGAGGATATACCTGGCCCCCAGCTCTCTCCCGATCGTCTTGATGTCCTTCTTCGTCCCCTTGTACTGCACGGACGCGGTCCGCGGTACGACGCTGATCTCGTTGAGCCGGGAGAGGTTCGCGATGAGTTCCTCTGTCAGGCCGTCCCCGAAGTATTCGTTTTCTTTCTCGGCGCTGATGTTTTCGAACGGCAGGACGGCGACGGCCTTCTTCTTTGGGCCGGCGTCGATCGCATTGAGGTCACCGGTTAGCTCGCGGAGCGCCCCGAGCAGTTCGTCGATGTCCCCGAATCGTTTGTCCCGGTCTTTCTCGAGCATTTTTCCGACCACGACATCCACCTTGTGGGGGATCCGCCTGTCGAGGGCGCTGACCGCGGGGGGATCCTCGTTGAGGATCAGGTACGATAGCCCGGCCTCGTGTTCGGCCTTGAATGGCAGGTCGGCGGTGAGCATTTCGAAGAACACGACACCGAGTGACCAGATATCCGACCGCGGGTCGGCGGGTGTTCCCTGCGCCTGCTCGGGGGACATGTAGGAGAGCGTTCCGAGCGAGGTCCCCGCGCGGGTAATCGTGACGTTGCTCCTCAGCTTCGCGAGCCCGAAGTCCATCACCTTCATCCGGTTCCCCTCGGTGACCATGATATTCGCCGGTTTGATGTCGCGGTGGACGATGTTCTTCAGGTGCGCGGCCCTCAGCCCTTCGGCGACCTGCGTCACCCAGGCGATGGCCTGCTTGACGGGAATCCCCGAACCCGATTCGAGTTTTTTGATGTACGACGCGAGCGTTTCGCCGGGGACGTACTCCATGACGATGAACATCGCCCCGTCGCTCTCTTCGATCCCATGGATTCCCAGTATGTTCGGGTGGCTGAGCGACGCGGCGGCCTTCGCCTCCTGGATGAAACGGGCCTTGTTCTCACCAGACTCGGAGAGATGGACGGGAAGAAATTTGATCGCCACGTCACGGTCGAGCTTGTTGTCGCGGGCTTTGTACACGACGCCCATCCCGCCCTCGCCGAGTTTTTCGGTGATGGTATAATGTGAAATCGTTTTGCCGATCATAATCAGAAAAAGGTTGAACAGCGGTGATAAGAATTAGAGTGCCGTCCGGAAAACGTGTTGCTGTATGGTCCCTCCGGGCGGGCCGCTGCGACGGCCCGGGAGGAATACTTTACATGATCCCGATTTGTTTCATCAACGCAATGTAGCGCGGGTCGTTGTGGACGAGGCCGAATTCCCTCCACGAGCGGGTATTCGGGAGCGTCTGGGATTTGTCCGGCTGGTTGAACGCCTTCCCGAGCCAGACCATCGCGCTGTCCGCGTTCCCGAGCCCGCAATAGACCATGGCCACCGCCACCGGGTCGCTGTTCTCCCGCGTCGATTTTGTGATCAGAACCCTGAGAAGCGAATCGGCTTTCGCCCTCAACCCCAGCTCGCCATAGTAAAAACCGACGAAACCCAGGTTGTTGCTGGAGAGGTTCCCCAGTTCCAGCCGGTCGAGGTTCCGGATCGCCTCGGCCTTTCTCCCCTCCGCCTCGTAAACGGCGGTCAGCCAGACGTTGCTGAAAAAGAAGAGCGGGTCGATGGCCTGGATCTTGCGGAGAACTTCCCCGGCGGCGGTCATGTCACCCGCGTGAATGTACCCGATGGCCAGGTTGACGAGGATGATCGGGGAATACGGGTCGAGCTCCGCGCCCTTCTGGATCACCGAGAGTGCCTCGGATTGCTTCCCCATCATGCTGAGATAGATGGAGTACCAGTGATAACTGGTCGCGTACGCCGGCGCCTTTTCGACCGCCAGTTTGAACTCTTTCTCGGCGCCCTGCCAGTCCCAGTACCGTTCCCTGACCATCCCCAGGGCGGCGTGCGCCTCGCCGAGCGAGTTGTCGAGGGCCAGCGACTTCAGCGCCTCAGACTCCGCCATCGCGAGGACGTCCGCCGACCGCTTGTCGGAGTATTGTCCCTGGAGGAGGTAGGTCTCGGCGGCCCCCAGGTGGGCGCGCGCGTACGACGGATCCAGGGCGACCGCCTGCTGGAAGTAGCTCAGCGCCTTCTCGAGGTCCGGAGCCGTTCGCTTGTTCCAATAATATTTTCCCTGGAGGTAGAGCTTGTAGGCGACCGGGTCCTTCGTTTCCGTCGCCGGGTTCTCCGCCGACGCCCGGCCGGACCCCGGCCTGATCTTGCCCTCCACCTCCCCGACGATCTCGTCCTGCACCGTCATCAGGTCGTTCATCGTGCGCCGGTACGACTCGCCCCACATCTGGGAATATGCCTTCACGTCGATGAGTTCGAGCGTCATGTCCAGCCGGTCTCCCCGCTGCACGAGGCGGCCGCTCAACACCGCGTCCACACCCAGCTCGTCCCCGATGGATTTCGGGTCCTTCGTTGACCCCTTGAACCGGAACGCCGCGCTCCGGGGGATGACGCGCAGGTTCGGGATCCGCGAGACCTTGTTGATGATTCCCTCCGTGACACCGTCGCTCAGATATTCGAGGTCCGGGTTGTTGCCCACATTCTCGAACGGAAGGACGACCATCGACGAGATGACTGACGAAGAGCTGCCGCCCGAAAAATACCAGAGGGAGGCAATGACCGCGAGGAGAAGCAGAGCGCCGCCGCCGAAATAAAGTGGTTTCCGGTTGGGGATCGCCGGAATGGCGCTTCCGGACGGGGACGAACCCGGAGACGCCACGCCGGAGGCTGTCCCTTCCACCGCGGCAGGGGACGGCGCCGAAGGTTGGGGGATCGCCTCCCTGCTTCCCGAAGACGCGGGCCGCTGCACACCGCTCGCGGTCCCGGCAATGATTCCGCTTCCCGATTGTTTCCGTAAGATTTTCAGGTCCACCGCGATGTCCCGCGCGGACTGGTAGCGGTCTTCCCTGTCCTTGGCGAGGCATTTGCCGATGATACGGTCGAGTTCCGCCGGGACGTTGTTTTTAATTTCAGAGGGGGGCGGCGGCTGGACATTCACGATCTCGTACATGATGGCCGCGTCGTGAACGCCCTTGAACGGGAGAGACCCGCTCGCCATTTCATAAAGAAGCACGCCCAGGGAGAAAATGTCCGCCCGGTGGTCCACGTCCATCCCCTGGATCTGTTCGGGGGACATGTACCCGATGGTGCCGACAGTGCTGCCCGCCTTCGTCAGCGCAGAACCTCCCCTGACCTTCGCGAGGCCGAAGTCCATGATCTGCACGCGGCCGTCCGGCCGGGCCATGATGTTCTCCGCCTTGACGTCCCTGTGGACGATTCCCCTATCGTGCGCGGCGGCAAGGCCTTCGGCCACCTGGTGGCCGATATCGAGGGCCCGCTGGATGCCGATATCGTTCATCGAATGGCGAAGGGTCTTTCCCTCGAGGTACTCCATCGCGAAGAAGAACCGGGAGCCCGATTCGCCCTCCTCTGTGTATTCCTCGATGGCGAAGATCGTGCAGATGTTCGGATGGGTCAGCGACGCGGCGGCCCGGGCCTCCTGGAGGAAGCGCGTTTTGTCGTCCTCCGAGGCG
>QJVY01000151.1 GCA_003235555.1 Ignavibacteria bacterium
TCTATTTTTTCCTTGCGTTCAACATCTTCCTCGGGCTCATCGGGAGTTTCACCCTCGCGGTGGGGGGCATCGGCGTCGCCAATATCATGTACATCGTGGTCGAGGAACGGATCAAGGAGATCGGGATCAAGCGGGCGGTGGGGGCAAAACGGTCGAACATCCTGTCGCAGTTTTTCCTCGAGACGGTCTTCATTATCGGGCTCGGGTCCTCGGTGGGTTTCCTGATCGCCGTGGGTATCACGCAGGCGCTCGCCTATATCCCCATCAAGGAATACGTCGGGACACCCGAAATCTCCGTGGAAGTGGCGATCGCGACGGTCGTCCTCCTCTCGGCGATCGGCCTGGTGGCCGGGCTCCTCCCGGCAAGACGGGCGGCCAACCTGAACGTCGTCGATTGCCTGAGGACCTGATATGTGGATCGAACTGCTCCGGGACTTCTATCACGACCTGAAATCGCAGCGGACGAGGTCGTTTTTGACGATCGTCGCGATCGCCTGGGGGACCATCGCGGTCGTCCTGTTGCTGTCGTTCGGCCAGGGGCTGGGGACGCAGATGGAGATGGGGCTCCTCAACGCGGGCAACCAGATCCTGATCTTCTACGGGGGGGAGACGAGCCTGCAGTTCGAGGGGATGCCCAAGGGGCGGAGGATCCGGATGGTGGAAGAGGATGCCAGGCTCCTGGAGTCTGCCGTCCACGGCATCGACATGATCAGCCCGCAGTACCGGAAATACGTGCGCCTGGCCTTCGGCAAGTTCGCGACGAACACCGAGTGCGAGGGGGTGAACCCGTATTTCGAGGAGATGCGGAGGATGTTCCCGATGGCCGGGGGGAGGTTCCTCAATGACATCGACGTCGTCCGGCAGAGGCGCGTCATCATCCTGGGCGGGAAGATCGCGAAGGACATCTTCGGCGATGTTGAACCGGTCGGCAAGCAGCTGATGGTGGACGACCTTCCGTTCGTGGTGGTAGGTGTGCTCCAAACCAAGATCCAGACCAGCATGAACAACGGTCCGGACGACGAACGGGCCATCGTGCCCTACTCGACGTTCCGGACGACCTACGGAAACACGTTCGTCAATTCGCTCGTCGTGCGCCCCTCCGATCCCGACCGGCAGGTGGAATTGAAGAAGGAGGTGTACCGGGTCCTCGGGCGAAAATACCATTTCAACCCCGAGGACGAGCGCGCGCTGCGCGTCTGGGATTTCATCGAGAACGCGAAAATCAACACGAAGGTCAGCCTCGGTGTTTCGATCTTCCTGTTTTCGGTCGGTTTCCTGACGCTCCTCATCGCGGGTGTGGGGGTGGCAAATGTCATGTACGCCATCGTCAAGGAGCGGACGCGGGAAATCGGCGTCCGGATCGCCGTCGGCGCGAAGCGCAGGCACATCCTCTCACAGTTCGTCTTCCAGGCCCTGCTGATCGCCTTCATCGGGGGGTCGATCGGGCTCCTGTTTTCCTGGAGCGTCATTTCCGCGATGAAACTCATCCCCTCGGACGACGGGGCGATGCAGTTCCTCGGCAAACCGATCCTTTCGCCCTTCATCATGCTGATGACCACGGGGATCCTCGCCGTGATCGGGCTTCTCGCGGGATTCTTCCCCGCGCGGAAGGCCGCCAGCGTGGACCCGGTGGAGTCCCTCCGCTACGAGTAACGTTTCCCCGCGCAGGCCTGTATTGTGAGCCCGGATTTTCTTACCTTTCCCTGACCATTTCGGAACATTGACCCGGCCGCGCCGGCCGGTGAAGAGCGGAGAACCGATGATTCAACGTCTACTTTTCGCGATCTGCACAGCCTGCTGTGTGATCTCTCTTTCGTGCACCGAGGGAGATGTCGCGCCCGACTACAGTTCGATCGCGGACCCGAAGGCCCGCTGGGAGGCGTACGGGTTCACCAACTACACCATCGACCAGATTCTCGACTGCTTCTGCCCCTACGGCGGCATCCCCATCAGGGTGGTCGTCAGGAACAACCAGGTGTTCAACGTCTCGCAGGCGGGGAACGGACTCCGGCTGCCAGCCGCATACTGGGGACAGTTCCGGACGATCGACGGGCTCTTCGAGGCCGTGGAGGAGGTCAACCCCGACAGCGTGTCGGTCTTCACCGTGACGTACGACGCGAAATACGGGTACCCGACGGTGATTTATGTCGATCCCAGCGCGATGATCGCCGACGAGGAGTACGGCTATCGCACGAGCAATTTCGAACTGAAATGAGACGGTCGTTCATTCGGGCGCGGCGGGCACCGGGCGCGGCCGCGCGGGCGACCGGGATCATTTCGGGCCTGGCGATCATCGCGGTCGTGCTCACGGGATGTCATCCGGCCCCGGACCCCGCGAAGGAACTCGAGTCCCTCCTGGCGACCGACAGGGAGTTCGCCGCCGCCTCCGTCGCGCGCGGCGCCGCCGAGGCCTTCCGTGAATACCTCCTGGACGGGGCCCTGCAGCTGCCCGCCGGTTCGATGCCGATCGAGGGGCGGGAGAACATCTACAGGGAAATGAAGAAGGGGGCCGAGGGGATCATCCTCAACTGGGAACCGCGCGACGGCCTGGTGGCCGCCTCGGGGGAACTCGGTTACACCTGGGGGATGTACACCGTGGAGGCGCGGCTCGTCGAGGGACGGGACGGAGGCCGGAGCGGGATCCGGACCGGGAAATACCTGAACGTCTGGAGGAAGGACGACCGCGGCCGCTGGAGGGTCCTGGTCGATACGGGCAACCCGAACGAGTAAGGCCCTCCTCCCGTGAAAACGAGGGACACCCACCGGATCGTCGGCATCGTGCTGCTGCTGCCCCTCCTGGGATGGGTGGTCACCGGCCTGATCTTCTTCGTGAAGCCCGGTTACGGCGGCGCGTACGAATTGCTCCGTCCGAAAACCTATTCCATGCATGACACGGTCGCCGTGGCGCCCGACACGGCGTGGCTGGAGATCCGCTGCGTCCGGACGGTCCTCGGGCCGCACCTGATCGTGCGGGGCGCGGACGGGTGGCGCCAGCTCGACCCCGTGACGCTCCTCCCACGCCCCCTCCCCGGTCCGGAGGAAATCAGGATGCTCGTCGGGGATGCCGTCGCGGCGAACCCCTCGCGCTACGGCACCGTTGCCAGGGTGGAAGGGGTGGAAATCACGACGACCACCGACGTCCGGATCACCCTGGAGTGGGAGAGCCTGGGGCTGTACCAGCGGGGCGACGACACCGACCTGATCGACGCGATCTATAAAATCCATTACCTCCAGTGGACGGGGATCGAGGCCGTGGACCGGGTGCTGGGGGGCGCGGGTCTGGTGCTCCTCGCCCTGTTGAGCCTGCTGGGCCTGAGGCTCGCCATCCGGCACTGAACAACTCCCCGGATCGAAGGGTTGACGGGGTGGCGTTTCGGCACGAAATTGGTTAAATTCAGTGAGTATTTCGTCCATCAGACCCCCGATCAGCCATGAGTGCGCCCCGCGTAGACGTCGAACTTCTGAAAAAATACTCCGTTCCGGGGCCCCGTTACACCAGCTATCCCAGCGCACCCGTTTTTTCACAGGAGTTCCGCCCGGACGACTACCTTGCCGAGATCCGCGACACGAACAGGGAGGGGGAGGATTCACCCATCTCGGTCTACGCGCACCTCCCCTACTGCGACACCCTCTGTTATTTCTGCGGTTGCACGATGAAGGTGACCAACGACGCGACCCAGATCACGGCCTACAATCAGTACCTCAAGAAGGAAATCGCCGCCATCGCGAAAATGGTGTCCCCCTCCCGGAAGGTTTCGCAGCTGCACTGGGGCGGGGGGACCCCCTCGTACCTCGACGCGGCGGACATCCTCGACCTGGGAGGATTCCTGAAGTCGTCGTTCACGTACGCCGACGACATCGAAGCCGGCGTGGAGATCGACCCGCGCGGACTGACGAAGGACAGGATGGAGGCATTCCGGGAATCCGGGTTCAACAGGACCAGCATGGGCGTGCAGGACTTCGATCCCGCGGTGCAGAAGGCCGTGAACCGCATCCAGTCGGAGAAGATCACGCGGGACGCGGTGGAATGGAGCCGCGAGATGGGCTTCACGAGCGTCAACATCGACCTCATCTACGGGCTCCCCAACCAGACGCTCGCCGGGTTCGAGCGGACCGTCGAGAGGGTGATCGACCTCTCCCCCGACCGGCTCGCGGTGTTCAACTATGCGCACGTCCCCTGGCTCAAACCGCACCAGAAAGTCCTCGACGAAATGTCCCTGCCGGCGGCGGGGGAAAAGCTGGAGATCTTCCGGATGACCCTCGAGAAACTCGCGGGCGCCGGCTACGAGAACGTGGGGATGGACCATTTCGCCAAACCGGACGACGAACTCGCGCTCGCCAGGAGGAACGGGTCGCTCTACAGGAATTTCCAGGGGTACTCGACCAAGGCGGGGTGCGACCTCTACGCGTTCGGGATGTCCGCAATCAGCTTCCTCGGGGGGGTCTACCACCAGAACAAGAAGACCGTCCGTGAATACTTCGAAAAAATCGACGCCGGGCTGGTCCCCACCCACGCCGGATACAGGATGTCACGCGACGACGTGATCAGGCGGGACGTCATCATGAAAATCATGTGCGACAACGAGGTCATGAAGGGAGACATCGAGGAGCGTTACGGGATATCGTTCGATGGGTATTTCGCCGCCGCGCTTCCGAAACTCGGAGCGTTTACCGCCGACGGCCTGATAGAATTGAAGGGCGACCGGATCGTCATCACCCCCGAGGGAAGACTCATCGTGCGGAACATCGCGATGTGTTTCGATCCGTACCTCGAATCGCTCGGGAAGGACAAACAGGTCTTTTCGAAGACGGTCTGAAGGGCCGCGGTCCCCCCGCGGCCGGCCCCCTACCAGCGCCTCCAGATCATCCGTTCACGGAGCACGCCCCTGATCCCCGTCACCTTCTCGATCTCCCTGACCACAGGTTCGGCGTCCTCCGTCCTGTCAAAATTCCCGACCCAGACGAGATGGAGGAGGTGCTTTCCGTCCAGGAGGTTGTCGTAAATGACGGGACTGAACCCCGCCGCCCGCAACCGCCCCGCGAGTTTTTCCGCGTTCTCCATCACCGAAAACGCGCCCACCTGAATCGCATAGACGGCGACGATCCGTCCGGCGCTGTCGGCAATGGTCGTCTCCCCGCCGGTTGCGCCACGTTCAACCCTGTCGAGGTACCCCGTCGTGATGTACGCGGTGCGGGGGTACTCCGTCTGCATCGTCCTGAACACCTCCGCCGCCCCGCCCCGGTCGTTGAGATTGGTGTAGATTTCGAAAATCCGCGCGAGGGCGTCGTCGCGCCACGGGTTGTCCGGGAGGGAGTCCGACACCATCCGGAACATTCGTAGTGCGGTCCTGCCGTCGGGGGCGATGAGCCCCTCGAGGTACACAAATCCCGGGTTGTCGCGGTGGATCGGGCCGGAGCGGCCGACCGAAGCGGGAAGAGACCTCCTCACCTCATCATACCGCCCCTCCGAGATTTTCCTGATGTACTGGTCGAGCATCGCGTCCACTTCCTGCGCACGCGCCGACCCGGGGACGGTAAGGATCGGCAGGATACCGATACAGGCCAAAAACCAGAATTTGTTCATGTTTCCGACCAGTCCTCCTTTCCTCAAAATCCGCGCGGGAATGTACTTTTATTACACGTGATTGTCAACAATGGCAACAGAACCCGCTTGATTTTTAAAGGAAAAAAGGATATTCTGTGCAGGAATCTGTTGAATTATATACAGTTATAGGAAAAACTGTTGCGAGGTCGGAATAATCCGGCCCGGGCACGGGGAGGAAAGGAAAAAATGGCCAAGTCTAAAGAAAAGGAACAGGATGATTTCCGCCAGCACCTCCGGCAGGCGGACAAGTTCATCATAGAGGGGGACTTCGAGGGGGCCAAAGCCGAGCTTGCCGCCGCGAAGCAACTCGATCCCCGCAATCCGTTCATCCTGGCCTTCCAGGAACGGATCTCGGTGTTCAAGGGAAAGAAGGATGCGCCGGCGAAGGGTACAGAGCCGGAGGATCAGGACGGTGAATCGGGAGTGGAGACTGCACCCGCCGCAACCGCGCGCGCGCGAGGTGGCGACCGCTCCACCGCCTCCCCGGCGGCCGAATCGGAACTGCGCATGCTCCTGGAGGAGGAGTACAAGCAGAAATACACCGAGGAACTGCGACAGGCCGAGGAGCGGGCCAAAAAACTGCTGGCCGAGGAGAAGGCGGCACTCGAAAAGAACTTCCTGAAACAGCGACTGGAAAACGAGCGCGAGTTCGAGCAGCTCAAACTCCGCTTCGAAAAGGAATACCAGGACAACCTCGCGGCCGAAATCGGAAAGACGGAGCGGCGGATGGACGGGGAGTACCAGTCGGAACTCGCGCGGCTGGAAGGGGACCTGAGGACGAAGATGGACCAGGACCTCCAGGCCAGGCTGATCGAGGAGAAGGAACGGCTGAAATCCGAACTGCGCGGTCTCGCCGAAAAGGAGCGCCAGTCGGCCGGGGAGGTGGAGAGCGCGCTGAGGGCGGAGTTCGAAAAACGGCGCGAGGAGGAGACGAAGAAAGCCCGGGAGGAAGTCCAACAGCAGCTCCAGGAACAACACCGCAGGGAGGAAGAAAAACTGAAAATCCTCCTCACCGAAGAGTTCGAAGAGCGGCTGAAATACGAGGAGAAGAAGCTCCGCGAGGAGCTGGAGAAAAATGCGAAGAAGGGGGAGGACGCCCACCGGCTGGAGTTGAACAAGGCCCGGCAGGCGGGGGAGGCTCTCGAGAAAAAACTCCGCGAGGAGTTCAACAGGAAACTGCTCGAGTCCGTCCGCAAGGCCGAAACCGCGTACGAGGAGCAGGCCGGCCTCCGGATCAAGGAGGAGCAGGAGAAACTCCGGAAGGAGATGGCCACCGCGTTCCAGGCGGAACAGGAGAAGGAACGGAAATCACTCAAGGAGGAGTACGAAAAACTGAAGGCCTCCGTCGAGAAGAACTCGCAGGAGGAGATGGCGCGGATGAAACAGCAGGGCGAGGCCCGGCTCGCCGAACAGGTGGCCTCCGCCAGGAAACAGCTCGCCGAAGAGTTCGAGAAGAAGGCCGCGGGGCTGCGGAACGAACTGGAATCGAAATACCAGAAAGAGTACGAGGCGAAGCTGGCCGAGGAACGGGCGAAGGTCCACCGCGAGGCCGATCAGAAGATCGCCGCGGAGAAGGAACGCCTCGAGGCGGAGTACCAGCGGAGCCTCGCCGAACAGAACCAGAAACTCCAGAGCGTCCGCAAGGAACTGCGTGCCGGCATGGAGGCGGAGCTCATCAAACGGATGGAATCGCTCGCCGATGAGTATGAAACGAAACTGGACCTCCTGGGGATCCGCCAGCCGGAGACGAAAGCCGAACAGGTGAATTTCTACCGCGAGGCCATGATGGCGCGGTACCTCAAGGGGGACCTCGACGTGGAGGACGCGAAGAAACTCCTCCAGCTCAAGGAACTCCTCGGGCTGTCCTTCGACGAACACCTGACCATCGAGGCCGAGGTCCGCGTCAAGACCTATTCCGACCGCATCCGCGAGGGCATCCGGTCGGGGTCGCTGAACCCGGAAGACCGGACCGCGATCGAAAAACTCAAACTGAAATACGGCATCTCGGACGATGAGTCCCGGGACCTGGAACACCACCTCCTCGCCAGCTTCGGAAAACTGCAGACGAAAGGACGGGTCCTCGTCGTGGACGACGACAAGCTGCTGTGCAAAACCATCGAGGGGATCCTGATGGACGCGGGGTACAACGTCGTCACCGCCGGGGACATCGATGCGGCGTTCGACGCGCTGAAGTCGATGCCCTTCGACCTCATCCTCAGCGATATCAAGTTCTCCGACAACGAATTCGAGGGGTTCGCATTTTTCAAGAAAGTGCAGGGCGTTCCTCAGTACGCCGGCCTGCCCTTCATCTTCATGAGCGCGCTCTCGGACGGGGTGATCATCCGCTCGGGCGTCCAGCTGGGAGTGGACGATTACCTCACCAAACCGATTGAACCCGAACTGCTCACGGCCGTCATCGAGGGAAAACTGAAGCGGTACCGGGCGCTGAAATTCCAATAACCGCAGGAGGGGGGAACTTGGAACTTCCCCCCCAAGTTACTACCATTGTACAGGTTGTCCCGGGCGGTGTTTCCGCCCGATGACCTCCCGAACGACTCCCTTCAACCAATCGATATCGATCCCGAATGAAATACCGCGCGTGCTCCGTCCTCATCCTGGCCATCCTGCTGGCGGCCCCGGCACGGTCCCAGAACAGGAAAAACGTATCCGAGAGGCACATCGCCCTGCTGGACACCCTCACCTCCTTCAGCCAGTCGCTCGTGGAAAACCCCCGTGCCACGGGTATCGCCTACGTCATCCGGTCGTCGAACGAAACGATGGCGGCGGTGATCGACGAAAAGATCCAGAAGGACTACGACGCGATCGGGCTTCCCGGGATCACCTACTCTCCGGACGGCGGCCGGTGGGCCTACATCGCGAAGACGGGGGACAAGGTCCGCATGGTCGTTGACGGTGTGGAGCAGAAGGCGTACGACGGCATCGGGACGAGCCCGGTCTTCAGCCCGGACGGCAGGAGGCTCGCCTACGTCGCCCGCGTCGACTCCACGCAGAGGGTGGTGATCGACGGCAGGGAGGAACCCGCCTACGGCGGTATCGGCGCCATCGGGCCGGTCTTCAGCGGGAACGGGAAACACCTGGCGTACGTCGTCACCGACAGCGGCAGGAGCTTCCTCGTGATCGACGGAAAGAAGGGGAAGGCGTACAAGGCGATCGTCATGAGTTCGCTCGCCCTGAGCCACGACGGCACACGGGTCGCCTACGCAGCCCTGGAAGCCGACACACTCGTCATGGTCATCGACCACACTCCGCGCCGGGAGTTCCAGGTGGCCGAATCCGTCGTCCCCCAGTTCAGCCGCAACGGGAAACGTCTCGCCTTCACGGCGTACAAGGGCGCCATGGAATATCTCGTCCTCGACGGGAAAGCGGGGCCGTTATACGACAGGGTGTCCGACCGGACGATGTCGTTCAGCGAAAACTCCCGCCGGTTCGGTTACCTCGCCCAGAAGGGAAAGGAGTGGCTGATGGTCGTCGACGGCAAGGAGGAAAAACCCTATGCGGAAATCGGCATGGGGACGTTCTCGTTCAGCCCCGACGGGGCGCATCACGCCTACGTGGCGATCGAGGGGGGCAAGAGGATCGCCGTCCGCGACGGGAAACCCGGCAAGGGGTACGACGCGATCCCGACGGGGAATCCGGTGTTCAGCCCCGACTCGAGGCACCTCTACTACGCCGCGCGGCTCGGGGGGGAATGGCACATCGTCTCCGACGGCCGTGAGTCGCAGCCCTACCTCTCGGTCGCCCCGGGCTCCTTCGCGTTCGGTCCGGCCCCGCCCGGGAAGGCGGCGGCGGTCGCCTGCGTCGTCGAGACGGGCGGGGGAGTGTCCGTCGACGTGGACGGATCGCTGGGACCGGGGTACGACGTCATCCTGACGAGGAAGGGGGGGAAGATCGTCTTCGATTCGGCGGACACCATGCACTACCTGGCGGTCAGGGGGTCCGACGTGCTGCTGATCTCGGAAACACTCTCCCGCTAACACCAGGTGGCCCCCGTCCGGGGCGGGCCCACCGGAGAATCGGGCTAGGGGGTGATACGCGCCGCGACCTCGCTCATCATGTACCGGGCCTCCTCGGCGACCGCGATTTCGAACTCGGCGCCGGGATTCGATTCGAACCGCCTCCGCACGGCGCTGCGCAGCTCCTCCTCGCCGGCGAGCCGGGGACCCGCCACAAACCGGTACCCGAATTTCCGTTCGTACAGATCCAGCTCCTCGACGAGAGGTCCGGGCAGTGAATCCTCGTTCCAGGTCTTCCGCGCGCGGAGCGCTTCGCGCTGGTCTTCAGGCGACAGGTACTGCCAGATGGTCGCCGCGGCGTTGTGAACCACCGTGACGTTCCAGAAGGGCCTGCAGGCGGCCATGTGTCCGGCCCAGCGGGTCGAGCCGCAGCAGGTGAGGAAAAATTCCTCCGCCGCCTCGGGCGTCAGCAGGTTCAGTTCCGCGAGCGTCGGCACGGCCGTGTCGGATGGGTCAGGAGAGGAGATTTTCGATGTCGGGGTGCTGCTTTTTCCGGGCGAGTCCGATCGGTGTCTCGCCCGAGTCCGAACGCGCATCCTTCTCCGCTCCCCTGCCCAGGAGTTCCCCGACGAGGGACGGATCGCCCAGGAGCGCGGCGAGGTGGAGGGGCGTGTACCCGCCCTCCTGCCGTGCGTTCACGTCAGCGCCCCGCCCGAGCAGGAGCATGGCAATCGCCGTCCTGCCACCCGCGATCGCGCTGTGGAGGGGGGTCGCCAGCCGAGCGATGGTCTGGTTGCGGGAAACGGCGTCGATGTCCGCACCGTGGTCGAGCAGGAATGCCGCGACATCCACGTGGCCGAAAAATGCGGCGAGGTGCAGGCCGGTGAAACCGTCGTGGGAGAATGCGTGGGTCAATTCGGGAAATTCGTTCAGAGATTTTTCAACCAGGTCGATCCTGCCGAGGGCGGACGCCTCGAAGAAATTCACGTCGGGTCCGCACGCGAGGATGGCGTCCCGCACCTCCGCGGCCCCGGAGTAGAGCGCCATCAGGAGCACGGTGTCGCCGGTCTCGTCACGCGCGCCGGCCAGCTTCGGATCCTTCCGCAGCAGTTTCCTGACGGCCCCGGCGTCCGCGGATTTCACGGCAGCGATGATCTGGTGGAGGGGATCCATGTTCCGCTCCTAGTGTATAGAACTGCCGCGTGAAAATCAACTCCCCCGCGTTGAATGTTGTCTCCCGGTTTGATATACTGGGGAAGGGAACTCCTTTCCCCGGCGGGTGTTATAGACTCACAGGCCGCGCATCCTGATGCTGACACTATGGCGATGAACATACGGCACTTCCTGAATTTCCTTTTCACGGGGGCGGTCCTCGTAACCGCCCCCGCGACGGCGCAGCGGCAGTACGTCCTGAAGGGCGCCACCCTCATCAACGGCGTGTTCGACCGCCCGTTGAAGGAACACCTCGTGGTCGTCGACGGTTCGAGAATCACCGGGGTCGGGAGGGCGAAAAAAGTGATTGTCCCGGCGGGCGCCGTGGAAATCGACCTCACCGGAAAATTCATCATGCCCGGCCTCATCGACGCCCACGTACACGAGGAGTCGCCCGACGACTGGGCGACCTACCTGGACTGGGGGATCACCTCGGTCAACTGCATGTACGAAAACTCCGACACGGCGCTGGCGAGGGAGGAGTGGAGCGAACGGGACACGGTCCGGGCCCCCCGCATCTACCCGACCGCGACGATCTTCACCACCCGCGGCGGCTGGTGGGAGGGCGGGGATTTCCCCGAAGATCCCGCAGTGAACCGGTTCCCGGGCGATCCGGAGGAGGCGCGGGAAGCGGTGGAACAGCTCCATGCGAAGGGGATCGGGAGGATCAAGCTGATGATGGACGACATGAGATGGTGCCGGGACCCCCTCGCTCCGCTCGAAACGATGGACACCGCGATCGCGGGGGCGCTCCTCGCCGGGGCGGCGCGCCTGGGAATGACCTCCGAGGTCCACGCCCCGGGGCGATCGATGGCCGCGGTGGCGGTCGACGGGGGTGTCACGGCCCTCGTCCACGGCGTCCTGGACGACCGGATGACCGCCCGCGACATCGAATCGATGCTCTCCCACCAAACCTTCTACATCCCGACGTTCTGCCTCTACTATTTCCTCGCGGACGTGGACACCTTCATGGCCCGCGCAATGGCCGACGACCGGTTCCGCCGCTCCCTGCCGGCCGAAACGGTCGCACGCCTGACGGGCGCGGAGTATTCCTCGCGGTACCGTACGCGTTATCCCAACGGCGGGTTCGTGCAATCGCATCTCCCCGCGCTCAACGCCAACGCCCGAGCGATCGCCGCGAACTACGGACAGATCGCCATGGGCACCGACATGTGGGCGCTTCCCGGCATCGGCGCGCACCTCGAACTCGAGTACATGGTGAAGGCGGGCCTCACCCCCATGCAGGCGCTGACCGCGGCGACGTTCCTCGGCGCAAAATTCCTCGGCGTCCTGGACCGCACCGGCACGGTGGAGGCGGGGAAGGACGCCGACCTGATCGTGCTCGACGGTGATCCGACCGCGGACATCACTAACACCCGTTCGGTGTACATGGTGATCAGGCGGGGGAAGATCTACCGGCCCCCCTGGAACCCCGCCCCGCCCGGCCGATGAAACGGCGGGCGAGCGACCCCCTCCTGCGGTGGAGGAGAAATTTTCCCATCCTCTCGACATCCACCTACCTGATCTCCAACTCCCTCGGGGCGATGCCCGCCGGCGTCCGGGCCGGCCTCCGGTCGTACACCCGGACGTGGGCACGGCGCGGCGTGCGCGCGTGGGGGGAGGCCTGGTGGGAGATGCAAACCTCGGCCGCCGACGCGGTGGCCCCGCTCATCGGAGCCCGGGCCGGTGAGCTCTCCGTCCACACCAACGTCTCCCTGGCACAGGCCCAGGTGCTTTCGTCGTTCCGTTTCGCGGGGAGGAGGAGGGAAATCGTGTTCAGCGACCTCGAATTCCCATCGGTCATGTACGTCTATCGCGCCCTGGGAGGGGGCCGGGGAGCGAAGGTCGTCGTGAAACGGTCGGGGGGGTCCGCCGCGGCGGCCCAGCAGAAGGTCTACGATGCCATCGGCGAAAAAACAAAAATCGTCGTGCTGTCGCACGTCTTCTTCCGGAACGGGGAGATCCAGGATGTCGCCGAAATCGCGAAGAAGGCCAGGAGGTGGGGAGCCACCGTCGTGCTCGACGCGTATCATTCCGTGGGGATCCTGCCGGTGGACGTACGCGCCCTCGGCGTGGACGTCCTGACCGGCGGCGTCCTCAAATGGCTCTGCGGCGGCCCCGGCGGGGCGTTCCTCTGGGTGAGGCCCGCGCTGTTGAAGACGCTGAAGCCGGCGGTCACCGGCTGGGTGGCGCACGCCGAACCCTTCGCGTTCGAAACGACGATGCGATACAGGCGCGACGCGGCCCGGATGCTCACCGGCACCCCGGCCGTTCCCGCCCTCTACGCCATGAGGGCGGGGCCGGAAATCATCGGACGGGTCGGCATCAATAAAATCCGCGCCAAGTCGATGCGCCAGACGGCCCTCGTCGCGGAGGCGGCCGCCCGCTCCGGGTTCCGGATGCTCAGCCCCGCCGAGCCGGAACGGCGCGGGGGGGCCGTAACGCTCGCCCTCCCCCACGCCTATGGGATCTCCAGGGAACTCCTCCGACGGAACATCATCGTCGACTACAGGGAGGGGTCGGGCATCCGCATCGCGCCCCATTTCTACAATTCCGACAGGGAAATCCTCTTCGCCCTGCGGGAAATCCAGGACATCGTCGAACGCCGCGGCTGGCGCGGCCACGCGGTACGCCGCGCGAAGGTCACCTGACCCGTTTGTGTCTGAGGGGAAAGGGGACTATATTTTTCACGATGGCATTCCCCCGCACGGTGACATGATTTCGGCAGCCGAGGCATTGCGACTGATCGTGGAACGCGTTCCCCGGCTCGGCACGGTGACCCTTTCCGTCCGGCGGGCGGGCGGACACGCCCTGGCGGGGAAGCTGACCGCGCCGGCGGATGTTCCGCACTTCGACAATTCCGCGATGGACGGCTACGCGTTGACCGCGGCCGACATCCGCGAGGTCCCGGCCACGCTGCGCGTCGCCGGTGAAACGGCCGCGGGCGCAGCCCCGGGGGCGGACCTCCACCCGGGGGAGGCTCGCCGGATCATGACCGGCGCACCGGTACCGGCAGGGGCGGACACGGTCGTCCCGCATGAACTGACCGAAGAGGGCGGCGGGCCCGGCGGAGTACGGATACTCAGGACCCTCCCGAAGGGCGCGAACATCAGGCGGACGGGGAGCGATATTCAGAAAAATTCGGAGGTGTTCGGGCCCGGCCACGTGATCCGCCCCTTCGAGCAGGGCGTCCTAGCCTCGATGGGGATCGCATGCGTCACCGTCCACCGGCTCCCCTCGGTCTGCCTGATGCCCACCGGGGACGAACTCGAGCCCGGCGGAAAACCGCTAGCGCCGGGAAAAATCCGCGAGAGCAATTCCACCGCGCTCGGGGCGATGCTCCGCACCGAGGGATGCGACGTCGCCGACGCGGGGATCGTCCCGGACGATCCCGCTCTCCTCGCCACGGCGATCGACGCGGGACTCCGACGGGACATGCTGATCACCATCGGCGGGGTCTCCGCGGGAACATACGACGCCATGCCCCGGTTGTTCGCCGAAGCGGGGGTGGAACGGGTCTTTCACAGGGTGAACATCAAACCGGGCATGCCCCTCTGGTTCGGCATGAAGGGGGAGGTTCCCGTGTTCGGGCTCCCCGGCAATCCCGTCTCGGCGGTCGTGACGTTTTCACAGTTCGTCCGGCCGGCATTGCGACGGATGGCCGGGTGGCGCGATCCCGCGGGCCGGCTGACGGTGCGGGCGCGGCTCGACGCAGCGATAGAAAAAAAAGACGGAAAGAGGCATTACGTGAGGGGAATCCTGGAAAACGGGGGAAGCGGGGCCACGGTCCGGCCCGCCGGCCGGCAGGATTCGCACGCGGCGTCGGTCCTCGCGCGGGCGAACTGCCTGATCATCCTGCCGGAGGAGCAAACCCGGTTCGGGCTGGGGGACATCGTCGAAGTGGAGCCGCTGTGACCGCGCGCGTACTGTTGTTCGGCGGAATCAGGGAAATTGCCGGCGCGGACTCGGTCGAACTCGACATCCCGGAGGGGGGAACGACGGAGAACATGCTCGACGCGCTGACGCGGGCGCACCCGGGGATCGGCCGCTGGAGGCCGTTCCTCCGCGTGGCAGTCAACAGGGAATACACCGCCGGGGCGGCGCCGGTCTCCGCGGGCGACGAGATCGCGGTGATCCCGCCCGTCAGCGGCGGGTAAGAGGGTGGTGACCGGTATGCCGCAAATGGTGAAAATCGTGAACGGTCCGGTGGACGTCTCCGGACTGTTGTCGGCGGTATCCGATCCCCGGGCGGGGGGAACCGCCCTCTTCGTCGGGACCACCAGGAATTTCTCGGTCGACGGGGAGAGGGAATACCCCGTTTCGTACCTCGTGTACGAAGCGTATGAACCGATGGCCCTGAAGGTCATGAACGACATCGCCGGGGCAGCCCGCTCCCGCTGGGGACTCATCGGCGTTGCGGCGGTCCACCGGACGGGACGTGTGGAGATCGGGGAGGCCAGCGTCGCGATCGCCGTATCGGCGGCCCACAGGGCGGAGGCGTTCGAGGCCTGCAGGTTCATCATCGACGCGGTCAAGCGTGATGCGCCGATCTGGAAAAAGGAGGTCCTCCCCGAATCGGAGAGATGGGTGGGCCTGTAAAAAAATCGAGCCCGGCACTTTCACGCGCCGGGCTTTCCCCTAACACTACAGTAAGCTGCGGAGGAACAGCTTACACGGACAATATACGGAGAAGATCCCGAAAAATGATGTGCCCTGTATCACAAAACGCATTTTTCTCCACACGCCGGAGGGCCCGTTTTTATGGTGCGTGAGCTGACCGACTCCTTCGGCCGCAAAATCGAAAATCTCAGGATTTCGGTGACCGACAGGTGCAATTTCCGGTGCCGGTACTGCATGCCCGAAGAGGGGATGACCTGGCTGGACCACCGCGAACTCCTCACATACGAGGAAATCGTGAGGATCACTCGCGTCCTGGCGGATCTGGGGGTCCGGAGGGTTCGCCTCACGGGGGGGGAGCCTCTGATGCGGAAGGAATTGCCCACGCTGGTCGCCGGGCTTGCCGGGATCGCCGGACTCGGCGACATCGCGCTGACGACGAACGGCTTTTTCCTCGCCGAACAGGCGGGGGACCTGGCCCGCGCCGGCCTGCGCCGGATCAACGTGAGCCTCGATTCGCTCGACAGGGACACGTTCGAGAAGATGGCCCGCCGCGATTACCTGGAACGCGTCCTCGCCGGGATCGACGAAGCGCTCCGGGCGGGACTCGGCCCGGTGAAAATCAACGCCGTCCTCATCCGGGGGGTCAACGACGGCGAGATCGAAAGATTCGCGAACCTCGCCCGGAGCTCGCCGATCGTGGTCCGTTTCATCGAGTTCATGCCGATCGGGAGCGACGACGGGTGGTCGAACGACCGCGTCATCACCACCGCGGAGGTCCTCAAACGGCTCGGGGAGCTCGGATTCCCGACCGTCGGGGTAACGCGGGAAGACGGGCAGCCCGCGGACCGGTACCGCTTCGCCGACGGGGCAGGCGAACTCGGTTTCATCAGTTCGGTCAGCGCGCCCTTCTGCGATACCTGCAACCGGATCCGTCTGACCTCGGACGGCCACCTGCGCACCTGCCTTTTTTCCACGGCAGAGACGGACCTGAAGGGACCCCTGCGTGCGGGAGCGGGCACGCACGAGATCCGTCACATCATCCTGAAAGCCGTCGCCGCGAAGGAAGCCGGACATCTCATCAACCGTCCCGGCTTCGTGCGGCCGGACCGGACCATGAGCAGCATCGGAGGATAACATGAAATCCCTCTCGTCGACACGCAACGTGTCGGGAAAACCCACGACGCTCCGGATCGCACGCGCGGTCGCGCGGCTGCGGGCCAGGCCCGCGACGGTGCGCGCGGTGCTCTCGGGCCGGACCACGAAAGCCGACCCGGTCGGCGTCGCGAAAGTCGCCGCGATCCAGGCAGCGAAACAGACGAGCCTGCTGATCCCCTTCTGCCACCAGATCCCCATCGACGGGATCACCGTGGCGGTCACCACGGGGAGGTCCTGGTTCAACATCGAAACCGAGGTGACGGCGGTCTGGAAAACGGGGGTGGAGATGGAGGCGCTCTCGGCGGCGGCCGCGGCGGCGCTGACGCTCTACGACATGCTCAAACCGATCGACGCGACGCTCTCGGTCGAACACGTGCGCCTGTCGTTCAAGTCGGGGGGGAAGTCGTCGTTCGCCGCCGACGGCCGCGGACTGAGGGCGGCGGTGGTCGTCCTGAGCGACTCGGTCAGCGGCGGGCGGACGAAGGACCTCTCCGGAAAAATCCTGGTCGAGGGGCTGAGAAAACAGGGCGTCAGGGTCCCGGTGTTCCGCGTCCTTCCCGACGATGCAGCCCCGATCTCCGCGGCCCTGAGGCAGCTGACCGACCGCCGGAAAATAGACCTCGTGATCGCGTGCGGGGGGACGGGGGCCGGCCGCCGGGACGTGACCACCGGCGTGATCGGAGAGCTGATCGACAGACGCCTGAACGGCGTCGAGTCTGCTTTTTTTTCGTACGGACAGGAAAGGATCCCGACGGCGATGCTCTCGCGGTGCATCGCCGGCATCAGGAAAAATTCGGTCATCCTCGGGCTCCCTGGTTCGCCGGGGGCCGCGCGCGACGCGCTGAACGCCCTCTTCCCCGCGCTCTTCCACATCTTCCCGGTGATGAGGGGGAAGGGCCACCGCCGGAGTTCCTCCCCCCGGCGGTAACCGGAGGTCCCAACGTCCGCCGGCCCGGAGGGACGGGTGGCGGACGGCGTCGGGCGCGCGTCGAAAACTTCCGCGCGTGCGCGCCGCAGGGGCCGTTTTGTTTGTGAATGACACCCTTTTTTAGTAGTATTCCCACGATGATCAACCTCCCCGCATCAGGCGTGAAAGAATCCTCCCGACGCTCACAGACCGCGCGCTCGGCGCCGGATCCGTCATGGAACTGATCCTCATCATGGCCCTGACGGTCCTGCTCGCACTCGCCGGCGGGGCGGCCGTCGCATTCTACCTGAAACAGAAAACCCTCTCGGGCACGCAGGCCCGGGATGAGTCGGCATCCCTGACGGTGATGCAGAACCAGGTGGAATCACTCCGGTCCGACATGAGGGAAAGCCTCAAAAACGTCTCGGAACTGTTGAACCAGCAGCTCTCCGGTGTCACCCGCCAGATGCAGACCCAGACCGACTCGGTGGGAAACCGGCTGGACAACGCCGCGAAGGTCATCGGGGACGTCCAGAGGAACCTCGGCGAACTCGGCAAGGCGACCGAGGAAATCAAGGAACTCGGCCAGAACGTCTCGAAGCTGGAGGAGCTGCTGCGGGCGCCGAAACTCCGCGGGGGGCTCGGGGAATTCCTGCTGGAGGACCTGCTGAAACAGGTGCTCCCGGCGGGCCACTTCGAGATGCAGTACAGGTTCAGGACGGGGGACATGGTCGACGCCGTCATCCGGACCTCCGACCGCCTCGTCCCCGTCGATTCGAAGTTCCCCCTGGAGAATTTCAGGAGGCTCACCGCCGCCCCCGACGCCGAGAAAAAATCACTCCAGAAATCGTTCATCTCGGACGTCAGGAAACATATCGACGCCATCGCGTCGAAGTACATCCTGCCGGACGAGGGGACCTTCCCCTTCGCGCTGATGTACGTCCCGGCGGAAAACGTCTACTACGAGATGATCATCAAGGACGAGCTCTCGAACGGCGCGGGCCTCTACAGTTACGCCCTGGAGCGGAAGGTCGTCCCGGTCTCGCCGAATTCCTTCTACGCCTACCTGCAGGTGATCGCGCTGGGGCTGCGGGGATTCTACATCGAACAGCGCGCCAGGGAAATCCTGGACAACCTGCAGCAGCTGCAGGGGGAAGTGGGGAAGGTGCGCGAGACGTTCGACGTCATGGGGACGCACCTCGAGAACGCGAAGAAAAAGTACGACGAGACCGAAAGCCGCCTCACGAGGTACGAGGGGCGCCTGGAGAACATCGCGCAGAAGTCGGTCACCGACGGCGCCGACGGGGGGACCCGTCCCGCGGTTGCCGCCGGGAAGGTGCCGGGCTGACGGCATGCTGCTCTCGGTCCACCCGGTCAACCCGCAGGGCAGGCACATCGGCCGCGCCGTCGAGATCCTGCGCGCCGGGGGCGTCGTGATCTACCCGACGGACACCATCTACGGGATGGGGTGCAGTATTCTCCAGGCCGCCGCGATCGAGAGGGTCTACCGGATCAAGCGCCAGCAGAGGAACAAACCGTTCAGTTTCATCTGTTCGGACCTCGCGCACATCAGCGAGTACGCGAGGGTCGACAACCCGGCGTTCCGGCTGATGAAGGGGTTGATCCCGGGGCCGTACACGTTCATCCTCCCCGCGGGAAGGATGAAACAGATCCCGAAGAGCATGATCTCGAAGAGGAAAACGGTGGGTATCCGCGTGCCGGACAACACCGTCTGCCAGGCGCTGGTCCGCGAACTCGGCCACCCGGTCCTGAACGCCGGCGTCACAGACGGGGAGGGAGGGGTCCTCAACGACCCCGCGGAGATCGCCGACCTGTACGGAAACCTCGTGGACCTGATACTGGATTCGGGCAACGGGATGCTCGACCCCTCGACCATCCTCGACCTCACCGAAGACGCGCCCGTCGTGGTGCGCGAGGGGAAGGGTGACATCGGATTTCTTACCACAGCCTGACCGGACGCCCACCCCATGTACCTGAAGAACAATTCCCTCTCCGTCACCCCCGCCGAAACCGCGATCCGCGGGGAGCGGGAAACGGCCGTCATCGTCTACGCCGACCTGCGCGGTTTCGCCCACTGGTCGCTGAACGCGTCACCGGACCACATCACGCGTGTGATCGAGGTGGTGTACGACCGGGTGATCCAGCTGTCCTTTTTTTACAAGCACACCTTTCACAAATTCCTGGGGGACGGTTTCCTGCTCATCTGGGAGGCGAAGGACCACGAGTCGCTCGCCGAGGCGCTCCGGTGGGCGTTGTCGGCCTCCTTCGAGATCCACAAGAAGTACTGGTACATCGCGCGCCAGCTGAAATTTCCCTCACCCCTCGGGTTCGGCATCGGGATTTCGTGCGGGGACGTCATACGAATCGACCCCGAGACGTTCGTCCCGGAGCTCAACGAACCCGATTTCGTCGGTTACCCGATGAACAGCGGGTCGAGGCTCCAGAAACTGGCAGGCCCCTACGGCACGGTCATCGACCAGCGCGGGGCGAGGGAGGCCATGCGCAACCCGGGGAGGGTGCTGCGGGCCGACAACCCCGTGCTCCGGCTGGAACTGGTCAGGCCCCACAACAAATCCGTTTCCATGGCAGACAAGTTCACAGGCCTTCACGAAGACGACGTCTTCGGGTTTCAGTACGTCACCTGGCCCTACGTCAAGGACGCCCTCTGGAAAGTCGACGGCAGACTCTGA
>QJVY01000112.1 GCA_003235555.1 Ignavibacteria bacterium
TCACCCAGATCATCCGTTCGGGAAGCCGTCCCATCCAGTCCGAGGCCAGGTCGGACAATTACGTCATCCGCCAGAGGGATTCGATCAAATTCGAGGTGTTCGGGTATCCCGAGTTCAACACCGAAACGATCATCAAGGAACTCGGAACGGTGACCATCCCGAACATCGGGGAAGTCACCGCGGCCGGCCTGACGAAGGACCAGTTTCGTCAGCTGCTCGAGACGAAACTCTCGGAGTACATACAGGGCGAGGTCAAATTTTCACTCGTGGTGATCAGTGCGGTACCCCAGAAGATCACCGTCCTGGGGGAGGTGACCCGCCAGGAGAACTACCCCCTGACGAACGAGATCACACTCCTGGAAGCGCTTTCCATGGCGGGCGGAGTGACCGTCGATTCCGACCTGCGGACCATCAAAATCCTGCGCGGGGGGTTGAGCAGTCAACCGATCGTCGTGGACCTGACGTATTTCGTCGAGAAAGGAAACCTCGAGTCGATCCCGATCGTCCGGCCCGGGGATACCATCTACGTCCCCCGTAATAGCAACGTGATCAGGGAGCTGTCGGTGTTCATGCGGGACGTGATCTTCATTTTCGGGTTCTTCCAGCTCTTCGGGAACTGACCGATGAAGGCCTTGCGAACCGGTCCCGCCTTGCTGGTGTTCATGCTCGTCCTGTCGTCGTCCGGACGGGGACAGGAGTCGACCGTCTACCTTTCGGCGCCCTTCCAGGTTGGGGCCAGGGGAATTGGTCTCGCAGGGGCGATCACCGGAGACAATCCGGATGTCTCGGTCATGTACGGAAACCCCGCGGCCCTCTCGTTCCTGGAGAACACAGCCATTGTCCTGACGCACACGCTCGAAAAATCGACAGACGTGATGGATGAAAACGTCGCGGCGCCGATCTTCCTGAAACGGGATGAAGTCGTCGGTATCGCGCTCTCGGTCAACCACGTCGGCCACCTGTCGACGAGCTCGAACAACGGGTTCAAGGTGATCCAGTACGGGTACGACGTCGGGTACGCGAAGCGGCTCACGCCCGACCTCAGCCTCGGGGGCGCCCTGCACGTCCGGTATGCCCGCTCCTCGGGTTCCAAATTATGGGGCCTCTCATCCACGTTCGGCGTGTTTTACCATCCCACCGCCGACATCAGTTACGGGGCGGCCCTCACGGGAATCGGATCGGGGATCAAGTATATCTTCGACGGTTCGAACACCCTGCTGAATTCCGAAAACATTTCGAACAACTTCCTCGCCGGAGCCGCGTTCCGCTTTCCGACGAACTCGACTGCTGACCGGCTGTTCACCATCAGCCTCGCGGCACGGAAAAATTTCGACGTCCAGGATATCTACTATTTCGGGGGGGTCGAAATCATCCCGGTGCCGGCGATCGCCCTCAGGGTGGGGTATCTCGGTGCCGCGAACACCGTGGAATACGCTTCCTTCGGCATCGGTATCCGCATCGATAAATGGAAACTCGATGTCGGCGCCACTCCGAGCAAGGCATCGAACCAGATATACCAGGTGACCCTGACGACCTCCATCTGGGACCAGCTCGGAATGATTTATTGACAGGCAGGACGTGATGCGCCCGTCGGAAATAGCGACCCTGAAGGACCTCGGACTGGAAAAGTTCTGGAGGGCCCAGAAAAGCCAGCTCGTCCGGGACCTGCTCAACACCGCGGCATTCTTCGCACTGAGCGACCTGGGGATCAGGATCGTCGGTGAAAAGGGGTCCGGGAAACTCCACCTCGCCCGGCTGATACACGAGTACAGTTCCAGGGGAAAATTCTCCTTCACGCACATCGATTGCTCGGAACTCCCCCCCGGGGATCCGGAGGCCGTGCTGTTCGGGAGCGATGACCGCGACGGGATGGGGGAAGGACAACACCCCGGGTTGCTCGAATCGGCCGATGTCGGGACCATCTACGTCGACATGATCCCCGACCTTCCGTCGGCGACTCAGGCGAAACTCATCAGGGCCGTCGAGTTGCGACATTTCCGGAGGATGGGAGGAAGCCAGGACGTCCACCTGACCGCCAGGGTCATCACCGGCCATACCCAGCGCCACGGTGTCGTGGAGGACGAATGGTCCCTGGAATCCGGTATCCGGGCCCGCGTAAGCCCCGTCTGCGTCAATATTCCCCCCCTCAGGGAGAGAAAGGACGACATCGAGCCCCTCATTTACCTGTTTTTGAACGAATTTTCGCGTGAAAATGGAAAGGTTGTGAACCAGATCACATCGGACGCCCTCGAAATTTGCCGTTATTACAGCTGGCCGGGGAACATCTACGAACTGCGAAACGTTGTCAGGCACTCGGCCCTCCGATGCGACCTTCGGGTTTTGGACACGAACCACCTTCCGGAATACGTCATGCAGGATACTCCGGCTGGTGAGACACACCGCCCGGCCGGGGCTCCGGCAAGGATCCGTTAAAAATAATCTAACAATGTTCTCACAGTACATCATCATACTCGTCCCCCTGGGGCTCTCCCTCTTCTTTACCCCGCTCGTGATCTCGTATGCGAAGCGGGTGGGGGCGATCGACCAGCCCAACGAGAGAAAGGTCCACAACCAGCCGATCCCGCGACTGGGCGGCGTGGCGATCTACATCAGTTTTTTCCTCTCCCTCGTCGTGGCGATGTATCTCCACCCGAACATCAACTCGCTCGCGGGGATGAGCCCGTACAACGGCGTGATGCTGGTGGTATCGCTGACCATTGTCCTCTTCCTGGGCATCTGGGATGACCTGAAACCCCTCACGCCCGGAAAAAAATTCCTCGGGCAGGTCCTGGCTGCGTCCATCGTCTACCTGGCCGGCTTCCGCATCTCCGCCATCACGCACCCCCTCAGTACCGAGCTCCTCGACCTGGGATTCTTCGCGTATCCGCTGACGATCATCTGGATCGTCGGTATCACCAATGCCTTCAACCTGATCGACGGCCTCGACGGACTCGCGTCGGGGGTGGGCCTGATCGTTTCCATTACCATCTTCTCCATCTCGCTGATCAGGCACGATGCCACGACGGCGATGATGGCGCTCCTCCTCGCAGGGTCCCTCCTGGGATTCCTCCGGTACAACTTCCAGGGGGCGAAGATTTTCCTGGGGGATTCGGGGAGCCTCTTCATCGGATTCACGCTGGCGATCCTCTCGATGCAGAGCTCGACGAAGGGTTCGACGGCCTTCGCCATCATCATCCCGATGCTCGCCCTGGGCCTCCCGATCATGGACACGTTCCTGTCGATGATCCGCAGGCTGATCAAGTCGATCCTTCCCTCGGACCGGAAGTATACCGGTCTGAAGGGGAAAATCAGCACCATGTTCCACCCCGACCGGGGGCATATCCACCACCAGCTCGTCGCGCGCGGTTTATCGCACCGGAAGGTCGTTCTCCTCCTCTACCTGGTCTCCTGCCTGTTCGGCCTGGGGGCGTTCGCGGTGACCTTCACCAACAATTTCGGCGCCTCGCTGATCATCACGGCGATCGCGATAGCGACCTTCGTCGGGATCAGCCAGCTGCGCTACCGGGAGATGGCGGTCCTGCGGAACGGCCTCTTCCTGCCGATGTACGAGTGGCCCCTCTTCCAGAGCAGCGTCTTCCTCAGCTTCCTGGATCTCGCGATCATCATCGCGGCGTTTCTCGCGGGGAACAAGCTCGCGTACCGGGGCAACTCCCCGCTGCTTTCCGGAACGCCCTTCCTGACGGGGCTTGCGCTGACCGCCGGCGTGCAGATGGGGGCCTTCTACGCCGTGGGCATCTACAAACATGCGATCGGGCAGTTCGGGCTGGGAGACATTCTCAAGATCGTCAAGGGGGTTTCCGTGACGGTAGCGATCACCTGGTTCGCGCTGTTGATCGTCCCCGGCATGAGGGCCATGGCCGACCCCACGTTTCTCCTCCTCGATTTTTTCATCCTGCTGTCGCTCCTGCTCTCCGCCCGGAGCTCCTTCAGGATCCTGAACTACCTTTCAAGGAAGGAAGGGAAGGAGAGTTGCACGAAGGTCCTCATCTACGGGGCCGACTCCAACGGGCTCATGCTTCTCCAGCGGTTCATCCACGACGATTCGCTGAAGTACTGCCCCGTGGGTTTCCTCGACGAGGACCCCCGGCTGGAAGGCAGGCGGCTCGACGGATATCCCATTTTCGGGGGACACCGGAAGGTTGCGAGGCTGGCGCAGACGAAGAATATCAGCGAGATTATCATAGCGGGCGGCACCGTCAACCCCGTCGTCTATGACCGGCTCTGCGCCATCTGCCGTGAATGGGGGATCTCCCTCAAACAATCAACCGTCCATCTCGAAGAGCGGGTCAGCCCGACCCAGGGGAGCGTCCCCCGGGGGCCGGTCTCCATCCCCCAGGGTTCGGTTCTCCCGACCCGTTGACCCTGCGCCGCCCGGCGCGGGACGCCCGTTTCGTCCCCTCGGTACCGGCTTCATCCCCACCCACGTCATTCGACAGCCCCGTTCGTAACACTCTCCGGTAGTCCGGTCCGGAATCATTCCCGGTTCTCCTTCCCCGTGCCGTCACGGTTCTTCCTGTTCCCCCTCCTCATACAGGCGACATCCCCGGGTGTGATGTCGGTCACCCCCTGTGACGACCGTTCGGCGGCCCTGCACCACGAAATCAGTGATATGGGTCACGGAATGTATTGTAGATCAAGGCCGTAATCGATATCAATGACCCCAGTCGCCAGCGGGATGGGTCATTCGGGCCCTATCCGGAGTGAAACACGCGTCCACATTATTACGGGTATGGTCACGATGAAACCTTCTCACAGACGTCAGCTTCCGGCCCGGAAGACCCTGCCGGTCCACCTCATGTTGATTCTGGCCCTCACGCTCCTCGGTTCGTCCCCGGGGGTTTCGCAGGACCCCCAACAGTTCATCTGGATCCCGTCGTGGCAGATCCACATGGGGAGCGGCACGAACGGGAATTGGGGGAACATGCCCGTCCAGGCGATCTACGATTATGCCGAAGCCGGGGACCAGTACAGCATGTTCGCCTCCAACATCGCGTCCGACGGAAGTGCCATGATTTACAACAATATGGTCTCTTCCCGGAGGCAGCCCTTCAACGACGCCATGGCGGCCAAAGGCAAGCCGGTGTACCTCTGCCTCGGGGGCGCCGGGACGATCAACAACCTGCGGAGTGCCTGTTCGGACGCAAACAGGGCGAGGACCGTGAGCACGCTGACGGCCGCGATCGTCGACGACCACTACGCCGGGATCGACATCGATTGGGAGCCTCTCTCGAGGTCGGACATGCCGGACATCATCGCGACCGTGACCGCGCTCTACCAGGAGTTCCAGAAACATACCGCGTATTACGACCCGTCGAAGAAGCTGAGCATAGTCTTCACCATGAGTCCCGGTGGCAGCTCATCGTGGGGAACGGATTTCGCGCCCATTGAACCGTACATCGACATCATGAATCTCATGTCGTACGACAAGATGGGTACCTGGACCGTGGTGAGCTATTACGACTGCGCGGTGACGGCCAGGGACAGCAACGGCAACCTGGTCCCGGGACAGGGAGTGGGCTCCAACCGGAACCTGGAGCCCGCGACGATGGAACGCCAGGGCAACCAGATGGGGATCTTTCCCAAGTCAAAAATCAACCTCGGCATTGACGTGATGGGGGCGCGCATGAGCGGTGTCACAGCTCCCTGGCAGACGATTCCCTCCGGTACCTCGATCAACGCCGACTATAAATTTTTCACGTTCTACAATGACGTGCTCAGCGGGAGGGAGTCGAGCGTACAGTTCGATCCCGTCGCCGGGGCCTACTGGATGACGTACGCAGGAAATTTCTATTCCTTCATGGGTGCGCCGGGGATGAACAGGTCCCTCATCGCGACCCGCGATTTTGCCGCGAAGAAAGGATACCGCGGGTTCTGTTTCTGGGACCTTACCGAGGCGTATGTCCCCGGCCTCCCCACGGCCGATGAACGGAACTGGGCCGGGGCCCAGCTGGTGGCCCTCAGGTCGGCGAATCCGCCACCCCCTGTCGACAACACTCCGCCGGCGGTCACGATCACCGCACCGGCCGAAGGCGATACCCTTTCCGGTTCGGTCACGGTCCTTGTGGATGCCTCGGACGCCTCCGGCGTCAGCGGCGTGCGTCTGAGCATCGACGGCGTCGACGCGGGAGCGATGACCGGCGGGTCGTCGTCCTCATGGCAGTTTACCTGGAAC
>QJVY01000258.1 GCA_003235555.1 Ignavibacteria bacterium
CCGGTGGTCACGTGTTTAATAAAGGCTTCGTTGAGCTCGTTGCACGCATTCAACTGCACTCCCGTCACTACGCTGATTCCGGCTCGGCGGAGTGCCCGGATGCCCTTCCCCCCCACGAGGGGGTTCGGGTCCCGCATCCCGACGATCACGGACGCGATGCCCGACCGGATAATTGCGTCGGTGCAGGGCGGGGTTTTCCCGTGGTGACAGCATGGTTCGAGGTTGACATACATGGTCGCCCCCCTCAGTGAACCGCGGCACGACCTCAAGGCGTTCACTTCAGCGTGCGGGCCGCCGAATCGCTTATGGTACCCCCTGCCGACGATTTTTCCGAGACGAACGATGACCGCGCCGACCATCGGGTTGGGGCTGACCGCTCCCCTCCCCTTCGCGGCCAGCCTCAGGCATTCGTTCATTATTGCAGTGTGGAACTCGTCGGTCATGTGTGTCCTGCGCTATACCTGACCGGAGCGCCGGTTCGTACTCGGAGGGACCGTGCAGCGTCGCCATTCCGGATGGAAATCTCGAGCAAACCGGTGCTTCCAACGATCAGAAATGGTTTTCCCGGGGGGGCGGTGGAATACGTCTCCGCGATCCGGCGGACAATCCTTCCCCCGATGGCAACTCTCGAACGGCGCAGGGGATGGTCTCGACATCTCAGGGACGTGACGATATTCCCGAAATTGTCGATGTGAAGGACCTTTCCCCGGACGGGTCCCTTCGGGCGGGCGGGAATCTCCATGAACAGCCGCCTGGGCGCTGGAGGAGCGACCGGTGTTGCGATTGATGAAACCGGTCTGCCCTTCGCAAGCCGTGCCGCCGCAGGCGCGAAAAGATCGCGTCCGTGGAAGGTCCGGCTCACTCCACCGTAGTCCCGGAACTTGAGGGCATAGGCCCTTCCCCGATCTTTCATGCTGGTGAGGTAATTCAATATCCCGTTGTCCGGCGCGATGAACGTCCGGCCGGAGAGTTTCAGCACGAGGATGCGGCGGGACGTGCCGACTCCCGGATCCACCACGCACACGAATATCGTACCCTTCGGGAACCAGGGGGTTACACACCACAAGTGGTATGCAGCGGATTCAACATCGTGTCGCGGAATCTCGTGCGAAATATCGATGATGAGGGCGGAGGGGTGACCCGCCAGAATCGCCCCTTTCACGGCCGGAACGTACGGGTCACGGGTACCGAAATCTGTAAGAAGGGCGATCGGGCTCCCCTTCATGGGTCAGGCCAGCTTCACTTCCTTCCCCGTGCGGGAGGATTTGTAGATCGCCTCGACGACTTTCATCCGCTCCATGGACTCCTCGCCGGTCGAGATGACCGGATGAAGGCCCCGGAGAGCGCCCATGAAATGGCGAAGCTGGTTTTCGTAGCTCTTCCGGTACATCGCGTTCGGGGTTTCCGAGGAGGCCGGCGTGAGGTTGACCAGGCTGCCGTGGAGTTGCTTGTGGATGCGGAGCGGATTGATGAGTGCGCTCCCTTCGGTGCCGTAGAGGTTTGTGTAAAAATAGTCCTGCGCGTGGAGGAGCGACCAGCTGACTTCCAGCGTGAGAACGCAGTCCGGAGCCATCCTGATGGTCGCGAGGCAGGTGTCCTCGACGCTCCTGGTTTTGTGATTATAGACCGAACCGCTCACGTGGCTCACCTTCGGGAAGTTCATCATCCAGAGGACGAGGTCGAGCATGACGATGCCGAGGTCGAGCATGACACCCCCACCGGACTTGTCCTTGCGGGTGATCCAGGGATTGGTGCCGGAAAGGGATTTCAGCCATCCCCCCTTGGCATAGAAGAGTTTCCCGAGCTCCCCCTTCTCGACGAAGCTCTTCAGGATCATCGTGTCGGGTCTGAACCGGTTGTTCATGCCCACCATGAGCTTTCGTTTTTCTTTGTGGGCCAGTTCGGTGAGTTCCTTCGCCTCGTGGTAGGTCCTGGCGATAGGCTTTTCGACGAAGACATCCTTGCCAGCCGCGAGGGCGGCGGTGACGATCGGGTGGTGGGCGTCGGTGCTCGTGGTGACGAGGACGGCGTCGACGTCCTCCCGGTCGATGATCTGCCGGGGATCAGTCGAAACGTTCGTGACGTCGAACTTGTCGGCGATGGACCGGGACCGGGGTTTGTCCTTGTCGCAAACGGCGACGATCTCGACGTCGTCGATCTTCGAGAGGACCGGAAGGTGAAACACCTGCGCAACCCAGCCGAGGCCGATTACGCCGACACGGATGTTCTTCATGTTACGGTACCATGGGCGGGTGGCGTGGGTTCCTCATGCATGGGTCTTCTCCGGTGCGGCGGCCGGTTCCGACCTGAAGAAATCCTTTACAACGCTCGCGATTCCGGGCCCGTCCATCTTGAGCATGGCGTACAGTTCCGCGGGGGAGCCGTGTTCGACGAACGACGGAGGGACCCCGTGGAGGCGGATACGCGGCGAATGCCCGCGTATCTTCTGTACGCCCTCGAGCACCGCGCTGCCGAAACCCCCTTCGACGACGTGGTCCTCGACCGTGATGATCCTGCTGTGACGGTCGCAGATCTCTTCGAGGAGAGTTTCGTCGAGAGGTTTGACGAACCGCATGTTCACCACCTCGGCTTCGATCCCGTCCTTGGCGAGGAGTTCCGCCGCTTTCAGTGACCGCGACACCATGTTCCCGAGCGCGAGAATGGCGGTGTCCTTCCCCTCCCTGACGGTTTCCCCTTTCCCGATCGGCAGCAGATCGAAACCCGCTTTCATCGGTGCACCTGTCCCGCTTCCCCGGGGATATCTCACGGCAACCGGGCCTCCGCGGTACTGGACCGCGGTGTACAGCATGTCGCGGAGCTCGTTTTCGTCCTTCGGGGACATGATGACGATATCCTGGATGCACCTGAGGTACGCGAGATCGAGCACACCGTGGTGTGTGGGCCCGTCGGCGCCGACGAGTCCGGCCCTGTCGAGACAGAGCACCACGTGCAGGTGCTGCATCGAGATGTCGTGCACGATCTGATCGTAGGCCCTCTGGAGGAATGTCGAGTAGATCGCCACGACGGGAGTGTAACCCTGCGTGGCGATCCCCGCCGCGAAGGTCACGCCGTGCTGTTCGGCGATCCCGACGTCGAAGAACCGGTCGGGGAGCTCCTTCTGGAGGAGGTCGAGCCCCGTCCCGTCCGGCATGGCGGCAGTGATACCGACGATCCTGTCATCCTTCCGGGCGAGCTCGACGAGGGCCGTTCCAAAAACCTTGGTGTACGAGGGTGCGCTTTCCGGTTTTTTCGGTGAGATCCCCGTGATCTTGTCGAACGGCGTCACCCCGTGGAGGGCCTGTACGTCCTTTTCGGCGGGTTTGTAGCCCTTTCCTTTTTTCGTGATGGCGTGGATGAGGATCGGGCCGTTGAGGTCCTTCACCTCACGGAGGATCCGGACCATTTGCGTGATGTTGTGGCCGTTGATGGGACCGAAGTACCTGAAGCCCAGCGCTTCGAAGAGCATGCCCGGGGTGATGACGACCTTGATCCCCTCCTCGACCCTCGCGGCGATCTTCCGGATCCTGTCCCCCACGACGTCCAGCTTGCCGGCCAGGTCCCAGACGTTCGCCTTGAACCGGTTGTACGACGGGTTCGCGATCAGCTCGGTGAAATAATTTGACAGTGTCCACACGTTGGGGGCGATGGACATGTTGTTGTCGTTCAGGACGACGATCATATTTCGCTTCTGCAGGCCGGCGTTGTTCATCGCCTCGTAGGCCATTCCCCCGGTCATCGCCCCGTCGCCGACGACGGCCACGACCTTGAACGTCTCGCCGGCGAGGTCCCTCGCGGTGGCGATCCCGAGCGCGGCGGAGATCGCGGTGCTGGCGTGACCCGCCCCGAACGTGTCGTAGGGACTCTCGGACCGCTTGAGGAAGCCGCTGATTCCTCCGAACTGCCTGATCGTGTGAAACCTGTCCCGGCGTCCCGTGATGATCTTGTGGGGGTAGGCCTGGTGACCTACGTCCCACACCAGTTTGTCCTGCGGAGTGTCGAAGACATAATGCAGGGCCACGGCCAGTTCCACCGCGCCGAGGCCGGCACCGAGGTGCCCGCCGATCTTCGAGATCTCGTCGACGAGGAACGTCCGGAGTTCCCTGCAGACCTGCCGGAGCTGCTGTTCTGACAGTGTTCGGAGGTCGGCCGGTGAATCGATCGCCGACAGTAACGGTGTTTCGGGGTTTGGCACTGTGGGTTTATTCCTCCCTGTCTTCTGTTGAGAGCCCGAGTTTTCCCTGGGCGTCCTTGCTGAGTTTTTTCAGCCGGAGTTCGGTTTTGTCCAGGAACTCCATGCAACTGGTGGAAAGGAGGATCCCTTCTTCGAACATCGAGACAACCTCGTCAAGGGATTTTTCCCCGCTCTCCAGCTGATCGACGATCTCCTCCAGTCGCCGGAGGTTTGTTTCGAACGAGGGAGTCCCGGACTGTTTGGTCGAAGCTTTTCTCGGCATAATGACAGCTTACTCGCTTTCTCTGGTTTCATCGGTCGCGATTCCAGGAACGGTCCCGTCATGGAACCGCAGCCTGAAATGGTCGCCGGCGTTGATCTCCCGCGATCTGCCGACCGCCCTTCCATCCTTCGACACGATGACGAATCCCCTCCGGAGGATCCTGCGGGGGTCGAGATTTTCCAGCCGTTTCCTCATTGCCGTGAGGTGTTGTTTCTCGGAACTCATCCTGTACCCGGCGATGCGTGAAATCGTACCGGTCAGGTCATCCAACTGTTGAGATTTTTGCCTCACGAGCTCGGCCGGCAGGCCGAACGCGTAACTTTTCAGGTAATGCGAGATCCTTTCACGGTAGGCGGCTACCGCCGATTCCGCAATATTCTTTGCAGTATAGTAAAAATTGGCCAGATTTTCAACGATTTCCTCCCTTGGTTTTACCGCAAGTTCCGCTGCGGCCGAGGGGGTGGGGGCTCTCAGGTCCGCCACGAAATCCGCGATTGTGTAGTCCACCTCGTGACCCACAGCGCTCACCACCGGGATCGTGGAATCGTGGATCGCCCTCGCGACCACCTCTTCATTGAACGCCCAGAGGTCTTCGATCGATCCCCCTCCCCTGCCGACGATCAGGAGGTCGACCTTGCCATATTCGTTAAATGTCCGTATCGCCCCGGCGATTTCCGCCGCCGCCCCCGGACCCTGGACGAGAACCGGGTGGAGGATGAGTTCGAGGTAGGGGGCCCTCCTGGATAGCACGTTGACGATGTCACGTATCGCCGCCCCGGTCGCCGAGGTGACCACCCCGACCGAAAGAGGGTATTCGGGAAGGGGAAGCTTATGCCTCTCGTCGAACAGGCCTTCATCATATAACCTGTTTTTCAGCCGTTCGAATGCGGCCTGGAGCTCTCCGATACCGGCGGGGTGCAGAGACAGGACATCGATCTGGTAAACGCCCCTGACCGGATAGACTGACACTTTTCCCCGGGCGATGACCTTCATCCCGTTTTCGGGGGTAAATTGCAACTGGGACACCCTGGATCTCCACATGACGGCCGAGATCTGCGCCTGGTCGTCTTTAATCGTAAAGTAGGAGTGGCCGGAAGTATGGATCTTGAAGTTCGAAACCTCGCCCGTAAGGGAAATATCGCTGAAGTTTCCCTCCAATGTGGCCTTGATGCGGAGGGTGAGCTCCGAGACTGAAAAAAGGTGGGGTTCAGTAGTCATGGCCGGTGGAGGAATATATCCATTGAACCCCTGATAATCAATGCGGGTGATGAAATTGTCTTTCTGAATGGTTTTCGCTATCTTCTGAGATGCGAGCAGACTTTATGGCGATCGGCGCCCATCCTGATGATGTGGAACTCTGTTGCGGGGGTACGATCGCGAAACTCGTCAGGAAGGGACTCCGGGCGGTCATCGTTGACGTCACCCAGGGGGAGCTCGGAACGAGAGGAACCAGGGAAATCAGACTCCGCGAGGCCGCGAATGCCGCGGCCATCCTCGGGTGCACGCGTGAGAACCTTTTACTTCCCGACGGGGGAATCGAGGTCAACCATGCAAACGTCGCAAAACTCATCTCTCTGATAAGGAAATACCGGCCGAAGATGCTCCTGATCCCCCACTGGAGCGAACGTCACCCCGACCACGTTCACACTCATCACCTCGCGAAAGAGGCGTGGTTTTACTCGGGCCTCCGGAAAATCGCAACAAAAAATCAGGGACGGGCACAGGA
>QJVY01000036.1 GCA_003235555.1 Ignavibacteria bacterium
AACCTACTAATTTCAAAGATATAGATTTTCTATGGGTTTGTCAAGATATTTCGCAATTATTTTTATATATGTATAAAAAAGTGATGGAAAGCACGCCATTTTTTGCGCGATAATTTTTACGCTTTTTACCCCAATTTTCTTGAATTGATCCATCCCCGGTTGTATTTTAGTTACACGATCTACCCGTTTATACCCCTCCCTTCGTGGGTTTTTATACAGGAAAACAGGATTTTTTTGAAATATAATATAGGAGAAAGAACATGACAAAGAGTCAACAGACTCCGATTTCTTGGAAGAAAGTGAGGTCAGTCTTTGCTGTACTGGCTCTAGTTGGACTGGTCAATTTTGGTATTTCCTACGCGGGGGACAGCCCGTCATCCCGTGCCGGTGTTGGAGTACTTTCCGGTAACACACCACGTCCCAAGGCAGGTGTAGGTGTACTCTCTGGAAACACTCCTCGACCAAAAGCTGGCGTGGGAGTTCTTTCTGGCAATACCCCCCGACCAAAAGCTGGCGTAGGTGTCCTCTCTGGGAATACCCCGAGACCGTAAGTATCACAAAGCCGAAATGGTTCAATTCAAGCCTCGACCTAACAGTCGGGGCTTTTTTTTTATGGTAAATCGCCCGCTATTTTCGTATCATTGTTCACACCGTCGGAAGATCAACCATCAGCTAATACCTCGGTTTCTGCACCCTGGATGCGCCCACGCTCAGCAATTTTTTCTAACTCTCTCCACCTGCTCTTATTTCTGCTGACCTTTTTTACCACGACCCTCGCCGGAGTCAGTTGGGCTAACGTAGATTTCACGGAACTCACCAACCTCCCGGTCGGGCTTCCCTATTCCCTGAGCATCCTGGCGATCCTCACGGCCCACGAATTCGGTCACTACTTTGCCGCGAAATACCACGGGGTAAGCACGACCCTGCCCTACTACATCCCGATTCCGCATTTCCTCGTAAATCCTTTCGGGACGATGGGGGCGGTGATCAAAATCCGCTCCCCACTTACAAAAAATCGAGTTCTTTTTGACATCGGGATTGCGGGGCCCCTCGCGGGCCTCGTCGTCACGATCGGTGTTCTCGCCTACGGGTTGATTACGTTGCCCCCCAAGGAATACATTTTCACCATGCACCCCGAATACATGACCAGCTCTGCATGGCCTGAGGGGGGGCTGACATTCGGTAACTCCATCCTGTTTTACCTCCTGGGTAAAATCCACTACGGTTCGGGGTTTTTTCCACCGATGAATGAAATTTATCACTATCCTTATCTATGCGCCGCGTGGTTTGGAATGTTCGTCACGGCGATCAATCTGATGCCTGTGGGTCAGCTGGACGGTGGACACATTCTCTACGCTCTGGCAGGCTCCAAACGCCAGGGCCTCATCGCAAAGCTATTTTTTGGAGGATTGCTGGCCATCGGACTCATCGGCTTCCTTCCTTTTGTGGATCCCGCCATCGGCTTCGGGACGGCCGGGTGGCTGCTCTGGGCGCTGATTATGTTTTTCCTGATCAAGCTCAAACACCCCGATGTCCCGGATACCGAGGAAATCGACCACACACGAAAAATGCTCGGATGGGGAACACTCATCCTCCTGATCTTTCTGTTTCCCCCGGTCCCCATCCTGATGTGACACCCGATCGGACCGTCTTGACTTTCGGGTGTTTTTTTGATAGTTTTATGGAGCTTTTCATCCATCTATAGAGAGAGAATCCGCGGAATACTTGAGACCTCTTTAGGTTATTATCTTCCCCTGTCGGTCATATCATCAGACGGGTGGATAAAACACACCGGGCGTTGATCCAATAATTTATTCTGTAATTCGATTCATCACCCCATGAACCGCGGATTCTTCTACCTGTTCCTTCTGGGCCTGGCGCTGTCCTCCTGCGAGCGGACCGTCAACACCCCCCTGGACGTGAACTACGCGCAACCCTACCTCCACGACCTCGACATTACACCTGTTTCATTCAACACCGATACTATTCCGGTCAACGGCCAGACCGATCCAAATGACATCATCGACCTTTCTCTGACGTGTTCGGTGACGGCGGATGTTCACACCGCGGGCCATCCGGCAACCGTGACCTATACCATCAACGGCCCGGGAGGCTCATCGGTTTACGCCACCGGCACGCTCCACGACGACGGCATCTCCCCCGACACCAACCCCGGGGACGGTATCTACTCCGGTACGGTCACATTCTCGATCCGGAGGGTCGAGGTCGGCTATTTTGAAATCTCCGTCGTCGGCGGGATTTCGGATATCGTCTCCTCCAACACATTACGGAAGATCGTCCCAATTTTTCGCTCCAGCCGTGCGCCGTTCCTCTACGACCTCAACGCACCTGACACCGTCATTCTCCCACCCGCGAATCAGGTCCTCCTGATTCTCATGTCGGTGGCTGCCTCCGATTCTGACGGCCCCGAAGACGTGCGCAATGTGTATTTCCGGAACCTCGACTCCCCGTCGGACACGACGAGGAAATTCTTCCTCTACGATGACGGGGACGTGAATGGTCTCAGCGGCGATTCCCTCACCGGCGACGGGATCTACTCGATCATAGTACAGCTTCCATCCGCCACACCGGCCGCAACATACCGGTTCTCCTTCGGAGCAGAGGATCGCCTGGGCCTGGTCAGCACGCCCATCGTCCACCCCCTCACCGTCCTGGGTCCGGAATGATGTCACCGACCCTTCGTTTCCTGCTCCCGGTATTGATCCTGATACCGGCAACGTCAGGGCTGAATGCCCAGAAAATCCTTCCGGGATCATTTTCACTCGGCACACCGTCTACGGCATCCGGGACGCTCATCCCCAGCAACAGCGTTTCGCACATCACCACCGGAGCGGACAGGACCGTCTGGATCGGGACCGGCAAGGGCCTGGCGAGAATGCCCCCGGACCGGATGGCGTGGGAAAGCTTCAGGAACAATGAGGCGTTCGCGAACGATGGGATCTTCAGCGTCGCCGCCGAGGGACCCGTCATCTGGGCAGCCACGGGTTTCGAGAAGGACATTGACGGCGGGACGGTACAAACGGGTACCGGGTACGCCTATTCCACTGATAACGGATCCACCTGGACACATCTCGGGCAAACGCTGGACGACAGGGGTGACAGCATCCTGGTGTACGGTATCAACGACTCCCTGCGGATACTGCCGATTGTCGTTCCCGAACAGAACGTGACGTTCGATATTTCCCTGTTCAACAGCACGATCTGGGTCGCCGGCTGGGCAAGCGGCCTCCGAAAATCGACAGACATGGGGCAGAGCTGGGAACGGATCCTTCTCCCTCCCGACGGCAGGGATTCGATCTCCCCGGACGACACACTCTGGTCCTACGCCGCCTCCGACACACTGCAAACGAGGAGAATTTACGACAGGTTCGACCCGAGGAGAAACAACAACTTTCTCGCCTTCTCGGTCCTCGCCCTCGACGACCTGAACATCTGGTGCGGTACCGCGGGAGGGATCAACAAGTCGACCGACGGTGGCCTGAGCTGGGTTAAATACAACCATACCAACCAATCCTCGTCCATCCTGGGGAACTGGGTGATCTCCGTGCGTGAACAGGTGTTTTACCGGGCATCACTAGCGGGGACCGACACCGTCCGGCGCATCTGGACCACGAACTGGCAGGCCGAGGGCCGCGACGAGGAATATGGTGTGAGTTTCAGCGAGGACAACGGGAGAACCTGGGTGAACCTTCTCCGCGGTGTGCGGGCCTACGATTTTTCTTTTCGTGACTCGGTCACCTACATCGCGACGAACCGGGGCGTCTTTCGAACGGCCGACGGGGGGACCACGTTCGTCCAGGTCACCGACATCGTCGAACAGGAATCCCGGACTGTGGTATCCTCGAACAGCTTCTTCGCGGTCGGAAGCATCGACGATACGGTGTTCGTGGGGACCGCGGACGGCCTCGCGTGGACGGCTGACAACGCAGCCACCCCCTTCGGCTCCGAATGGCGGATCTTCAGGGCCTATGAACCACTCTCCAGCCCGTCCGAGACATATGCCTACCCCAACCCCTTCTCACCGGTTTCCGAACCGGTCCGAATCCATTACGCGGTGTCCTCAACGGGTACGGGAACGACGACGGCGGTCAGAATCGAAATATTCGACTTCGGGATGAATCGGGTGCGCACGCTGATCAACCAGGCCACCCGCGATGCGGGCAGCGAATACGACGAACTCTGGGACGGGGCGAACGACGCCGGGGTCGTGGTGGCCAACGGGGTCTACTTCTACCGGGTGGAAACCGGAGGCGGGGACCCGGTCTTCGGTAAAATTATCGTGATGCAATAGGATGAAACGAATAATCACGGTGGCGGCAATATTTTCCCTGGCGGGTCAATTCTCATTTTCCCAGACCGCCGGGCGGGCCGGGGTGTTCGCCCGCATGGGATTCGGGGCGAGGGGAATGGGGATGGGCAATGCGATGACCGCGGTGATCCAGGGAGACGTGCTGAGTTACTACAATCCTGCCGCCCCGGCGTTCGGGACGGTGCGACATGCGGGCGTCTCCTTCGGCCTGCTCTCCCTCGACCGCTATCTGAATTTCCTGAATTTCACGCAACCGATCCAGCCGACGGGGGGTCTCTCGGTCGGGCTCATCAACGCCGGTGTGCGGGATATCGACGGTCGGGACGCGGACGGGGAGAGGAGCGGTACCTACTCGACGTATGAAAACCAGGTCACGCTTTCGTTTTCCAACCGGGTGGACGACAACGTCTCGATCGGTGTGACGATGAAACTCTACCACAGCAAACTCTTCGAGGACGTTACCACCACGACGGTCGGTTTCGACGGGGGCATTCTCGTCCGTCCGACGGAGCCCTTTACGGTCGGATTCGTGCTGCAGGACATCGGCTCCAAGTACAAATGGAACACGAAGGACGTCAACTCGGCCGGCAGGGAAACCGATGACAAATTCCCGATGCTCAAACGCCTCGGACTCGCATACTCTCTCCCCGACGGGAATGGAGTGGTGTCTGTCGATTTCGAACACGCATCGGGAGGGTCGGTCGTCATGCGCGGCGGTATCGAATACAGTCCCGAAGCCCACATCAGCCTGAGGGGCGGGGCAGACAGGATCGATTTCGGAGACGACGGCACGGGTGTCAAACCCGCTTTTGGTTTCACGGTCATCAACCCCATCGACGGCTGGACCCCGTCGCTCACGTACGCGTTTTCGAGTGAATCTTTCGCCCCCCGCGGCTTCCATATGATTACGCTATCTGCTATATTCTGATATGAACCGGACACGCATCCCCTTTCTTGCGGCCATTCTCATCCTGGTTACGTACGTCCCCCCGGCAAACGCCGGAACCGGGCTGACGTTCCTCTCGCTCGGGGTGGGAGGCCGGAGCCTCGGCATGGGAGAAGCCTACTCGACGGGGGATGCCGATCCCGCCGCCATGCACTATAACCCGGCATCGCTCTCCTCGATCGATGTCACGACGGTCTCCTTCATGCACCGGTCATGGATCGAACGAACGAACGCCGAATATATAGCGGGGGCGTTTTCCTTCGGAAGGTTTTCCCTTGGCCTTTCCACGTACTGGCTCAGTATCCGCGACATCGAGATCAGGAACGTTCCCGGGCCCGCGACCGGTACGTTCACCGCCCAGGATTTTTCACTGGGCGTGTCCGCCTCCTATGACTTCACCAACGAATTTTCCTTCGGACTGACCGTCAAATACCTGTACGAAAAAATTCTCATCGATGACGCCGGAGGTGTGGCGTTCGATTTCGGAGGTGTGTACATGACCCCGGCGGGAATCAGGCTCGGGGCTTCGGTGGCAAACCTCGGGTCCGTGAACGCCCTCAGGGATGTCTCGACCCCCCTGCCGAAACTCTTCAGGGGTGGAATTTCCTATACCACGCGGATCGAAAATCCCGCGACGACGGTCACCGGGGCCGCCGATTTCGTCGCCCCCCTCGGGGACGGGACCTCACACCTCCACTTTGGCGGTGAGGCGATCCTCTACGGGGCCGTCGCCCTGAGGGCCGGTTTTCAGACGGGATATGACGCCCGGGGGCTGACGCTTGGAACCGGAATAGCACATGGGATCGTTAGAGTAGATTATGCATTCGCCCCGACACAATACGATCTTGGCTCCACGCATTCGATATCACTGTCAATTCAGCTTAATTAAGACAATTTCAACCGTTCGGTCCACATAATGACACTTGGTCGCATCTTTCTCCTCATCACTCTTCCCTTCATTCTGACGTCGTCAACGGAGGTCCTCGGTCAGAAAAAGGGCCGGGCGAAGTCAACGGAACTTCGCTGGACCAAGCTCGAAACCGCTGTAAAAAACGCCGCGGAGCAGGACAAGCCCGTGATGGTGGACGTCTACACCGATTGGTGCGGATGGTGCAAGAAGATGGACAAGGAAGTCTTCAACAACCCCGATGTTGCTGAAGCGCTGGACAGGATGTTCACACTCGCGAAGGTCAACGGTGAATCAAGAGAGAGTATCACTTATAAAGGCCAGAAGACCGACGGGTTCGGTATCGTCCAGGGATTCGGGATCCGCGGTTATCCGGCCCTCATCTTCCTGGACTCGAAGGGCGACGTGCTGACCATCATCCCGGGTTACGTCGACGCGGAAAATTTCCTCCCCATCGTGGAGTTTCTCGGCGGCAAACACTACGAAAAAATGGAATGGGAAGCGTACCTGGCCGATTACCACGCTTCGAAAGGCCCCTCCGACCCGGGGAAATAGCCGACAGCGTCTCAGCGGCGGTATTTCTCCGCGTACGATTTTATTTCCGCGACAATCGCGTCCAGATCGATCATCTGGACACACTCCAGGTTGTATGGACAGTCCCGTTTCCAGCACGGCGCGCATTCGAGCCCTTCGGGTATCAATCGAATCCCCCTGTCGAAGAGGTCGATCTCCTGGGGACAGGTCAGACCGAACCAGACGATCATGTGTTTCTTCAGGCCGATCGATGCGTGCATCCCGAATGAGTCTCCCGAGACGACGATATCACAGAGGTTGATGTAGCAGAGACCCCTCCTGACACCCTCCGTGGTGGGTGTATTCAATACCTTGTCGCCGAGGCGTCGTGCGAGTTCCTCGTTCCGTTCGGTGTCCTCCGGACCCCCCAGCAGCAGGATCCGCAGCCGTGGGTCCGTCGATAGTTCATTGACCAGCACCGTGTGCTGGTCCAGCGTCATTTTCTTGTTCGGGTACAGTGTTGAACATCCCGTATTGAAACCCACCACGATCCGCCCACCGTCGGTCCCGCCCGGGAAAACCTTTTCCTTCCTGTACGAGTTACAGAACGTCTTCTCCTCCTCCGAGAGGTTGAGGATATACTCGTCCCTGTCGAACTTCAGGCCCATGGCCTCGGTGAGGAGCTGGTTGTTCGGTTTCCGGTTGACCCTGAACTTCAGGTGGTCGTTCAGGCCGAGGCGGTAATTATACACGGCTTCTTTGTTCAGGGGAACGATGACCCCCCGCGGGTCGAGGCCGTATCCCACCTTCTTCGCGGCATTGACCGACATGATGAACGCGCATGAATTCTTCGCCTTGTCGATATTCATCGCGAGGTCAAATTTGCGCGCCCCGAGTTTCAACCACGCCTCGGGCTCCCAGACCACGACCTCGTCGACGAGCGGATTGTTCTCGAGCAGCCGGTAGGCGTTTTTCAGCGTGATCCAGGTGATCGTGCTGACGGGGAACTTTCGTTTGATGGCCGGGAGCATGCTGGTCGTGACCAGGACGTTTCCCATCGCCTCGAGGTTGATCATGAGAATTTCGCTCCCCCTCGGGGAGGGATCGACGCACTCTTCGAGGCAGTCCGTTCCCGGGAAACAGGGTTTGTACCCGTGGAAGTGTTTACAGTCGGGAATGGCGGGCATCGCAGCGCTTCTCTTTCCTCCCGCCCCCTTTTTAACGCCTCTGGATTTCTTCATGCAATGTCATCAGATTTGGTGTGAGTCAGTTTTTCCGTCAGTTTTCTCAACGAATCGAACACCTCCCCGACCGTGAGTTCCACCATGCACGGGTTCCCGATCGGGCACTCGGTGTAGGAACACCCCAGGCAATCGAGCCTGTCGTTCAGGACGACCGCCGAATCCGTGAAGACGGGACCCTGCAGTGAGGGAACCGTGGGCCCGAAGATCGCGAGGACGGGTACGCCGAGCGCCGCGGCGATGTGCATCGGGCCGGAATCGTTGGTGACGAGTGTCGAACAACGCTTCAACAGCGAGCCGAGCTGCCTGAGTGTGGCCGGTGGCGCCATGACGGCGCCGGGGCCGATGCCGTCCCGGACCCGGCGCGCGTCCTCCTCTTCCCCCGGTCCCCAGACCACGAGCACCGCCGAACCCGTTTCGCCGACGATCCGCCGGCCGAGCCCGGCGAATTGTTCGGGTCGCCATTTTTTCGAGATCCACCCGCCGCCGGGATTCAGGCCGACGATCCTTTTCCCCGTGTATCCCGCCTCCGCGAAGACTTCGGAAGCAAACCGTTCCCCCTCATCGTCGAGGGGGAAGCAGGGTCTCCCGCCGCGATCGTCGATACCCATCCTCCGAAGGGCGTCGAGATTGAAATCCACGTTGTGGACGGTACCCCCCCTCGGCTCCACGACCATGTTGTAACAGAACGCGCGCCAGTTGAACCGGTATCCAACCCGTGTCCCCGCACCGCTCAGAAGCGTCAGGACCGCGCTCCTCGGATTGCCGAAGAGGTCCAGCACCATGTCATACCGTCCCGAACGGACGCGGCGAACGAGCCCGAGGCTGCCGTCGGTCCGCGGATCGAACGTCAGGACGTTCGACACGTGGGGATTCCCCTCGACGACCGCGGCGCAATACTTTTCGGTCAGGAAGTCCACCGATGCACCGGGATAGGCCGCCCGCAATCCGGGTAGGACGGCCGTGGAGAGGAGCACGTCGCCGATCGCCCTCAGCTTGACCACGAGGATACGTTCAACGGGAGGATGCACGGCCGAAAAACTCCAGGTGCAGGCTCCTCACCACTTCCTCGGTCCCGGCGGAATCGATCGCCGCGATGAGCGAATTCCCGGACGGACCGTTGGAGTAAAAATACACGGGCCGTTCACCGATCGCCCCGAGAAATCTCGCGGGCAAGCGGGGCGCGGCCGTGATATTCTCCCCGACCGCACAGACGAGCGAGACCCCGGACCGGACCTCCGCCGAACAGAGACCCTTCAGCGATTCACTGATTTCGCCACACTCTCGTCCCGACCTGAGGACGAGGGCCGTCCGGGATTCGGTTGCGCTCATGATAAGGGTCTCACCGCCCTTCGCCGTCAGCACCGCGGAGATCTGTTCCCGGAAGGGGTTCCGGTCCTGACGCAGACGTGGGGTGAGCGTGAGGACGGTGACGTCGGCCAGGTAGGTGATCGAGCGGACGCGCGCCGGTCCCGCGTGCGTGGCTGAAGACACACGGGTCCCCGGCATCCCGGGATCGCCGGATTTCCGGATATCGATGGGGATACCCTTCACCTCGGCGGGGATCATCGTCCCGGGATGCAGGACCTTCGCCCCGAAATATGTCAGCTCGTAGGCCTCGGTGAACGAGAGGGACTCCACCCTGATCGGAGATTCGACGACCCGGGGGTCCGCGGTGAGGACACCGGCGACGTCGGTCCAGATCTCGATGGCCTCCGCACCCAGGGCGGCGGCAATCACCGATCCACTGTAGTCCGAACTCTCCCGTCCCATCGTCGTCCTGACGCCGGACACCGTCACCCCGATGAACCCCTGGGTCACCGGGACGCGACCCCCGCTGATGACGGGCCGCATAACCTTCTCCAACCGCGGGCCCAGGATTTCCATGACGGGCCGGGCGCGGGTGAAATTATCGTCGGTGACCATGAAGTCTTTGGTATCCACCCAGGTGGACGGCACCCCCTGTTCGGCGAGCGCCGCCGCAACGATCCTCGACGAGAGCAGCTCACCGAAGGAATAGAAGGCGTCCATTGTCCGCGGGGTCAGCTCTCCCAGCTTCTCCACCCCCGACGAGAGGTTGTTGATCGACACCCCCGCCGCCGCGATGTACTCTGCGAGGGTTTTTTTCGCCGCCGCATCCCTGATGATGTTGTTCATGACGGAAACGTGGCGGCGCAGCAGCTCGTCGGTGGCCCCTCGGGCTAGTGCCGCGTTCCCGTCCCGCGCGGCCACGCCGATTTTCTCCAGCGTGTTGGTGGCCTGCGCGATCGCGGAAATGACCACCACCGGTTGGCGCGGCAGTGACTCCTTCACAATACCGACCACTCTGGTGATTGCGTCGGCGTCCTGCACCGACGTACCGCCGAATTTCATGGTGATCATACCGGTTCGATGCCCTCCTGGCTGGCACAATTTGAAAAAACAATATAGACACCCGTGTCAACAGGCGCAAACGTCGTGGGGGGGACGGGGGAAGGGAATTTCAGGAATCTTTGTGGAGAAATTTCTGGTGCCGTCGCTTCCGGACAAGGATCACGAGGTACACGAGGACGACCACGATCAGGACGCCCACGACGACGACATTCAAACCGAGGAATTCAGTGATATCCATGATCGAAAACCCGCGAAATTCCTATATCTCACAGCCCCGGATCGATCTCCTCCCGATCCAACGACATTTTGAACTCCCTCCCCGCTCCGGAGGGCGGCGGCGCTTGGGCGACGGGCCGGCGTTTTTTTCCGTTGTGCCGCCGGGGCTGCCCGGGGAGGCCGAGCTCCATGTACAGTTTGGTGTTCTCGATCGCCACGTTGGCCGCGTCAGCGAAGGATTCGACGATCAACGCATCCTCCTCGTGAAAACCCGGGTCGCGGTTGCGCGCGACGACCAGGATCCCGTAGACCGATCCGCGGCCGCGCAGGGGTGACGCGATGATGTGTTCCGTCTCGGGTTTCATCCCGGGAGGGTACTTCGACCTGGGATCCCGCTGGGCATCATTGACGAGAACGGTTTTTCCCGCGACGGCGGCCGTGCCGATGATACCCTCTCCGAACGGCAGGGGTAATTTTCCGAGCCGCCTGGAGAACGGCGTCAGCTTGGAGAGGGTGTGGGGTTTCAGGATTTTTTCGTCGCTCTCGAAGACGTAGATGCCCGCCAGGTCGTGGTCCACCAGCCGGCTGATGCCGTCGGTAATCTGCCTGAATATTCTGGTGAGCGAACCGCTCTTCAGGACCGATGTGTTGATGTCCTGGAGGGTTTTCAACCGCACCGCGCTCCGGTGCACCTGCTGTTTCAACCGGTCGATGCGCTTTTCGGACATGCGGGTGTCCGTCACCGGATGCAGCTCGCTGATGTCCCTCAGCGAGGAGAGGAAGAGGTCCAGTCCGGCAAACGGTCCGCGCAGCGGTGAGATCCAGTAGCTGAACGCGGCGGTCGGCAGGGCGGGCCTGTCCACGACGATGAGGCGATGCGCGGGCATCCCGGTTTTTTTCGCCTCCGACAGGGCTTCGCCGACCCGCTGGTTGCCCGCCCATCCCGCCCAGGCGTACGGCGGCGCTGACCCTACCAGTTCGTCTGCCGGACGGTCCGTCAGGACCGCCAGGGAGGGATTCACCGCAAGCACTACCCCGGCGCCGTCGGTGATGGCGAAACCGTCCGGGAGTGTGCTGACAAGGGACTGGAGGAGCCGGTGGTCGGTCGACAGGTCAGCCGCGGCGATGGACTTTCTCTTCACTCTGCTCCCCATCACCAGCGCCTGCACGGGCGACCCGGCTGTCCCCCCGAAGTAGAAGATCTTTCCCGTACAGGGGATCAACCGGCCATCCGACGTCACGAGGGAAAAAGATTTCTTCCGGGGGTTGGATGCGGATCCCGGTTTCAGGAGGGCCGAGCTGAACGACTTGCCATCTTTTTTCTTCAGCACCACGGGCCACGTCCGGCCCCGGAGCGCGGTGTTCGTATACCCTGTCGCCCGGAGGACACGGTCGTTCGCGAAGGTGATCGCCCCGCCATCGGAGAGAAGCATCGCGAACTCGAAGACACTCTGGGCGGCCAGCTGCTTCAGGACCGCGTGAGCGATGACGGTGGTTCCCGGCCGACGGGAGGATGATCGGTCTGATGTTCGTGATGGTTTCATGGACAGGTCTGGAAGCGCGAGCCGCCCGGGGTCATGAACTCCCCGAAACATATGTATCGAACTCCCCGGTGAATGTCAAGCCCCGGCCGGGGGAGCCTCACCGAGGCGATCGAGGTAGTCCACCGCCCGCCGCAGGTGGGGGATGACGATCGATCCCCCCACGGTCAGGGCGACGCTGAAGATGTCGAAAAACTGCGCCTCGGTCACCCCCTCCTTCCGGCACTGTTCGATATGGTAGGAAATGCAGTCGTCACACCGGAGCACCATGGAAGCCACCAGCCCGAGCATTTCCTTTTCCCTGGCCGTGAGCGCGCCCTCTTCGTAGGTCAGCGTGTCGACGCCGAAAAATCTCTTGATCGCGCGGTTGTCTGCAGAGAGGATGCGTTTATTCATCCTCTCACGGAAAGAACGGAATTCTTCGATTCTGTCGGTCATGGGATGCCGGAATAATGAATGGGATGGGGATAGGAGGCGGTCGTTCTCATCCGGGTCGGCCGGCACACGTCCCTCCTGCGCCCGTATTCATGGAAGTGAAGTGGAGCTGAGGGGGATCGAACCCCTGACCTCGTGAATGCCATTCACGCGCTCTCCCAGCTGAGCTACAGCCCCGAAATAGGTGGACCAGGTGTGAAAACGTGTCAATATACGAAGAAGGTCCCAAGGAATCAAACGGAGTGAGCGTCCCGTCGCGGGTGCCGGGAGATCACTTTGCATTTCTGGGGCCACTTTCTTATTTTTTCTAAACCAATGACCCGAATGAAGCCCGACTCCTGCCGGCACCGGGAACCCCGGGAACCCCATCCCGCCCCGGCCGGTCCCGCCAGGTCCACGAAATCCCTGTGATGCGCAGCGACGGACATCAGGCCCGGCACGCGGCCGGACCCCTTTTCCGGGGATCACTCCTTGTCGGCATCGCGCTCACCGCGCTCGCATCGCTCTATTCCTGCAAGGACAATCTCACGGGCGCCGGACCGTTCGACATCGTCTTCCCGGATTCCAACATCAGTTACAACAGCCTGATCCAGCCGCTGTTCGACAAGGGGTGCGCTCTTGCGGGGGGATGTCACGCGGGGGATGAGCCGGCCGCCGATCTGGGGCTGGAAAGCTACCAGCGTCTGACCGACCGGGTGGGGATTGTGGTCCCGGGTTTACCGGACGAAAGCCTGCTACAACTCCGGATCGAGGGTCGGATTGAGCCGAGAATGCCCTTGTTCAGGCCCGCGCTGACCGACAATCAGATCCAGGGGATCAGAAGGTGGATCCTGGAGGGGGCGCTCAACAACTAGGAGCGTGAGGTGACGAGGTGCGGCGGGGGAACGTACGCGGGCGGGGCGGGCGTTTTTTTCACCCTCCGTTCAAGTTCGTCACGGAACAACCCGACGAAACTCTGGACCGGCCAGGCAGCCGCATCGCCGAGGGCGCAAATGGTGTTGCCTTCGATGTTGTTGGCCACGTCCAGAAGAAGATCGAGATCGCCCTCCGTTGCCTCCCCGGCTGAAAACCGTTTCAGGATCTTCTCCAGCCACCCGCAGCCCTCCCGGCACGGGGTGCACTGGCCGCACGATTCGTGATGGTAGAAATGGGCAATCCTGGTGATCACCGCCACGAGGTCGGTGTCCTCGTCCATGACGATGATTCCCCCCGTCCCGATGGATGACCCCGCGGCCTTCAGGGAGTCGGCGTCCATCCGGACCCCCTCGATGTTTTCCCCCCGGATCCACTTCGTCGATGACCCTCCCGGAATGACCGCCTTGATTTTTTTATTCCCGGGAACGCCGCCGGCGTGCTTGTGGATGATGTCGGTAAGGAGCGTCCCTGTGGGAAGTTCGTAGACGCCGGGTTTCTTTACGTGTCCGCTGATGCCGAAGAGGATGGTCCCGGGTTGTTTGGAATCCCCGATCTTCGAGAACCATTCCCATCCGCGGGAGATGATGTGCGGGACATTCGCGAGGGTTTCAATGTTATTGATCGTCGTCGGACATCCCCACAGCCCGTTCTGCGCGGGGAAGGGCGGCTTTACCCTCGGATACCCCCTCTCCCCCTCCAGTGAATTCATCAACGCCGACTCTTCGCCGCAGATGTAGGCCCCCGCTCCCTTGTGGACGGTGAACTCCGTCGAAAATGCCGACCCGAGGATCTTATCCCCGATATACCCTTTCCGGTATGCGTCGTCCACCGCTCTTTGCAGGAGGTCGATCCACTTCGCGTATTCCCCCCTGACGTACGTGTACACGACGGCGATACCCATCGCATACGCCGCGATGAGTGCGCCTTCGATGAACAGGTGCGGGTTGAATTCGAAGATCTGCCTGTCCTTGAACGTCCCGGGTTCGCTCTCGTCGCCGTTCGCACAGAGGTATTTCGGTTTGTCGGACTCTTTGGGCATGAAGGTCCATTTGAACCCCGTCGGGAAACACGCCCCTCCCCTCCCGCGGAGGTTCGATTTTTTCACCTCGTCGACGACCTCCTCCGGTTTCATCCTGAGAGCCTTCCTCAGCGCGGAGTACCCACCGTTCTTTTCGTAGACCTCGATCCTGTGAAGGTCTGTGATGTCGGGGAGTATCAGTTTTTCGGAGAATTCTTCCATCGTTCGAGGGTCAGCGGAGTTCGTTGAGGAGAGTCTCGAGTTTTTCGGGTGAGAGGTTTTCATGGTAGTCGTCGTTGATCTGCACCGCCGGTGCCGTCCCGCAGGAACCGAGGCACTCGACCCCGGTGACGGTGATCCTCTCGTCACCGGTCGTCTCACCCGGGCGAATCTTCAGCCGGCTGCACGTCTCTGCGAGCAGGCGGTCGCCGCCCCTGAGCATGCATGAAACGTTCGTGCAGACCTGCACGTGGTATTTTCCCACCGGTTTCGTGTTGAACATCGTGTAGAAGGTCACGACACCGTAGACGTGACTGACCGGGAGATCGAGAAGTCCGGCCACGTATTTCATCACCTCGGGGGAGATCCATCCAAACTGTTCCTGGGCCATCCAGAGGGCCGGCAGCACGAGAGGTTTGCTCTTCGGGTACCGTTTTCTCAGGGCATCCAGTTTTTGAAGGTGTGCGTCGGAAAACATCGGGTCTTTCATCGGATTGGTCTGAAAGTGGCGCGGCCGGGGGCTACTTGTCCGCCTCGCCCATCACCGGATCGACGCTGCCGATCACCGCGACCACGTCGGAAATCATTCCGCCGACGATCATCGGCGGCATCGCCTGAAGGTTACAGAACGAGGGTGAACGGATTTTGAGTCTCCACGGGTATCCCTCGCCGTGGCTGACGACGTAAAAACCGAGTTCCCCCTTCGACGCCTCGATCGCGTGGTACGCCTCCCCCACGGGGGGATTGATACCGAAGTTCACGAGCATGAAGTCGTGAATGAGTTCCTCCATCCGGCCGTAGGTTTTCTCCTTCCGGGGCGGCATCCGTTTCGGGTCGGCGGAATCGACCGGACCGGACGGCATCTTGTCGATGACCTGATGGAGGATCTTCACCGATTCCCTCATCTCTTCGATGCGGACATAGAAGCGGGCCAGGACGTCACAGTCGTGGTATACCGGCACGTCGAAATCGAGCTGGTCGTAGACCAGGTACGGCTCGTCGCGCCTGAGGTCGTGACCCACCCCGCACGACCGGAGGAGAGGACCGGTGAGGCCAAGGGCGATCGCCTGTTCGCGGGAAACCCTCCCGACCCCCTCGCACCGCTCCACGAAAATCCGGTTGTGCTTCAGGAGTTTCTCGGCATCGGTCAGCGTCACTTCGAGGTTTTCGATGAATGATTTCGTCATCGCTATCGCCTCCGGAGTGATATCCTGCGCGAGGCCGCCGATGCGCGTAAAACTCGTCGTGAACCGTACGCCGGTGAGCAGGTCCCAGATGTCCTGTATTTTTTCGCGCTCCCTGAACCCCCAGAGGAGTACCGTTACGGCGCCGACGTCCATTGCCATCGTGCCGAGCCAGACCAGGTGCGAGGCGAGGCGCGCAAGCTCCGCGGCGAGGACGCGGACGTACTGGGCCCGCGGAGGGACCTCGATGCCCGCGAGTTTTTCGACCGCCAGGACGTACGCCACGTTGTTCGCCAGCGGCGAGAGATAATCCAGCCGGTCGGTGTGCGGGATGAATTCGTGATAGGTCGAGTTCTCGGCGATTTTTTCGTATCCCCTGTGGAGGTAGCCGAGGTCCGGCACCGCGGAAACCACGGTCTCGCCGTCGAGCTTCAGCAGCAGGCGCAGCACACCGTGCGTCGCCGGGTGCTGCGGGCCCATGTTCAGCACCATGTCGTGTTCGAGGGGATCGTCGAACGTGACCGTCGTGTCCTGGTCCTCCAGGGCCTGGAGGATGGTTCTGCTGAGTTCAGCGGCCACGACCGATCCTCATTGCGATTTTTTCCTGGGGAGGGGGAGGGATTCCGGGATCCCCATCAGCGGGAAATCCTTCCGGAGGGGGAAATGCTCGAAATCCGGGGGCATGTAGATCCTTCTCAGGTCGGGATGCCCGTCGAAGACGATCCCGAACATGTCGAATGTTTCCCGTTCGTGCCAGTTGGCGGCGGGCCACACGCCGGTGACCGTCGGCACCCTGGGGTCGGGCTCGCCGACCCGCACCTTCAGCCGCAGGCGCGCATTGTACCTGAGCGAGTAGAGGTTATAAACGACCTCGAACCGGTCCACCGGCCGGGCGTAATCGGCGCCGCAGATATCCCTGAGGGAATCGAAGGCGAAACGTTCGTCATCCCGGAGGAGCAGGGCGCACTTCGCGACGGCTTCCGCGCGGACGACGATGGTCAGCTCTCCGCGTTCTTCGGTGTGCGACAGAACGGGATCGGGGACCAACCCCCCGAGCACCTCAAGCAGTTGCTGTTTCAGGCGACACCCTTTCGTTGTCGATGTAGATTTTCTCCGACTGGCCGGGTTTTTCCCCGCGCGCGATTTTTTTCTGCACCTCCATCAGGCCCTTCAACAGGTTGTCGGGTCGCGGCGGACAACCGGCAACGTAGACATCCACGGGGATAAAGAGGTCTATGCCCTGGACCACCGAATACGACCTGTACATCCCGCCGGTCGACGTGCAGGCCCCCATGGCGATCACCCACTTCGGGTCGGGCATCTGGTCGTAGATCTTTCTGACGACGTGGGACATTTTATAGGTGACCGTGCCGGCGACGATCATCAGGTCGCTCTGCCTCGGGGAGAAGCGGAATGCCTCCGAACCGAAACGGGCGACGTCGAAGCGCGGTCCGGCGAAAGCCATCATTTCGATCGCGCAGCAGGAGATCCCCATCGGCATCGGCCAGAGGGAATTTTTCCTCGCCCAGCCCACCATTTCGTTCACTTTCGAGGTGACGAACCCTTCGCTGGCGGAGTTCACTCCCATTTCAGGGCCCCCTTCTTCCACACGTAGAGATATCCCACCATCAGCATGGCGATGAATACGAACATTTCCACGAACCCGAACATCCCGAGCTTCCGGAAATTCACGGCCCACGGGTAGAGGAACACCACTTCGATGTCGAAAATGATGAAGAGCATGGCCACCATGTAATATTTTACCGAAACGCGTTCCCGCGCGGATTTGACCGGCTCCATGCCGCTTTCGTAGGTGGATTGTTTGACGTCGGTGGGGTTCTTCGGTCCGAACCATTCGCTCGCCTTCGACATGACGATGCCGAACGCGATTCCGAAGAGAATCATGATGCCGAGAGGAATATAATATTCGAGCATGCGGGCCGGCGAGAGTTAGAACAACACCTGAAACTATGAAAAAACAGCCTGAAATGCAAGCAAAGGGGCTTCCAGGGCGTTTGAAAATCAGTACGAATTACGGTATCTTCCATCTGACGCCCGACCGGAGCATCGCCGGCTGCGGGCCCCCACTCCGATCAGGAACACCCATCAACGCTGTCCGCAGGCAGTTCTTCGATTCCCCCAACCAACGATTCCTGACCATACACTCGAGGCCACAATGTCTACCCGGAAGTATCATCCACGGATCCGAATGATCCTCATCGTCGTTTTCCTTTCCATCCTCATGACTGGTGCGTCGCCCCCCCGCCCGGACGAGGGAATGTGGACATTCGACAATCCGCCCCTCTCCCTGCTCAAGGAGCAGTACGGTTTTACGCCGACGCAGGCGTGGCTCGACCATCTGCGACTCTCGAGCGTCCGGTTCAACGACGGCGGCTCCGGGTCGTTCGTCAGCGCGGAGGGACTCTGCCTGACCAATCACCACGTCGCCAGGGGACAGCTCCAGAAAATGTCGTCGGCGGAGACGGACTACGTCAGGGATGGTTTCACCGCGAAGACGCGCGCCGCCGAAATCAAATGTCCCGACCTCGAGCTGAACGTGCTGGTTTCGATGGAGAACGTGACGGACAGGATCACGAGGGCGGTCGGGGCCACACGGGATGACGCCGCGGCCCGGGCGGTCCGGGAGGCCGAAATGGCGAAAATTTCGAGCGAGAGCCTGGCGGAGACCGGCCTCCGGTCCGATCTGGTCACGCTGTACAACGGCGGCCAGTACTGGCTCTACCGTTACAAGAAATACACCGACGTCCGCCTCGTGTTCGCGCCGGAGAGCGGCATCGCGTTTTTCGGCGGAGACGCGGACAACTTCACCTTTCCCCGGTACGACCTGGACTTCGCCCTTTTCCGGATCTATGAAAATGACGCTCCCATCCGGGTCGAACATTTCCTCCGGTGGTCGGCGAAGGGAGTGGAGGACGGTGACCTGGTCTTCGCCGCCGGCAACCCCGGCACGACCGACAGACTCAGCACGGTCGCGCACCTGGAATTCCTGCGCGACGTGTGGCTGCCGGTGGTGTTGAAAAGCGTGAAACGCCGGACAAAATCACTCCAGGAATACGGCAAACGGGGGCCGGAAGAAGAACGCCAGGTAACCTCGACGATCTTCAGCTACCAGAACTCGATCAAGGCGTTCACCGGAGAACTCAACGGCCTCACCGATCCGGCGATCTTCGCGAAAAAACAGAAGCAGGAGAAGGAATTCCGGGCCTTGATCGGCGAAAATGCCGAATGGCGGAAGGAATACGGGGACGCGTGGGACGCATCTGCCTCGGCGGCACGGTCGCACGCCGAACTGTTCGCACCCTCTGTCTTCCGAAACCTGCGGGGCTCACAGCTGGCGACGAACGCGACGCGCATCGTGCGGTACGTCGCGGAGATCGAAAAACCTGACGGCGAACGGCTCGACGGCTATCACGACGCGGAACTCGAATCATTCAGGTTCAGGCTCCTCTCGACCGCCCCCATCTACCCCGCCCTCGAGGAATACCGGCTTGCCGACGGCTTCCGGGAATCCCTGGAGGAACTCGGACCCGATGACCCGTTTGTCAGGGCTTTCCTCGCAGGGACGACCCCCGAGGCCGTCGCCCGTGAACTCGTCTCCGGAACCACACTGGGCGATCCCGATGTCCGCAGGGCCCTCATCGAGGGGGGATCGAATGCCGTCATGGAATCGAAGGATCCCATGATCGTCGCCGCGCTGAAACTGGACCCGATGGCGCGCGAGGTCCTGGACCGGATGAAAAAGGAGGTCGAAAGCGTGGAATCGGCGGCCGGCGAGAAGATCGGCAGGGCAAGGTTCGCCGCCTACGGTACGTCGACCTACCCGGACGCGAATTTCACACTCCGGCTCACCTACGGGACGGTGAGGGGCTACCCGATGAACGGAACGATCGCCCCCCCGATGACCACATTCTACGGACTCTACGACAGGCACAACAGCTTTCGCGGTAACCCCGCCTTCGACCTCCCCGCACGCTACCTGGACGGTCAGGGGAAACTCGACCTCGCGATCCCCGTGAATTTCGTCGCCACGCTTGACGTGGTCGGCGGGAGTTCCGGATCGCCTGTCGTGAACAGGGCCGGGGAGCTGGTCGGTCTGGTGTTCGACGGAAACATCGAGAGCCTGGTGGGATCGTACGTGTACGACCTGGAAACGAACCGTACGGTTTCGGTGGATTGCAGGGCGATGATG
>QJVY01000190.1 GCA_003235555.1 Ignavibacteria bacterium
GGACGGACTGGGCGTGGGGGACGTGCGGGACATCGAAATCGTCGGCTCGGACATCTCTGGTGAATCGTGGGGGTTCCGCGTGGGCGACAACGGCGCCAGCATGGTCGGTGACCTCATGTGGTTCGGGCCGCTCAAGAGCATGCAAAAACTCTTTTTCCATACACCGCTGGTGAACGTCTTCATCTTCGGATCGGAGGCGTACCACGACTACTACCGTTGGCCCCTGAAGGACAGGAAGGTATTCGAGAAATGGAAAACAGAGACGCACTGGGGCCGGCTTTTCCAGAAATACGAGAGCGGGGAGGTCTGGGCCCAGACCTCCGGCGCCGCTCCCTCCGCGCGCTGACCCGGGGTAATTGTGACAGCACGACGGCGCGCCGAGGCCCTGCTTCTCGCCGGCACCGTCATCTGGGGGAGCACGTTCGTCGTCACCAAGGGGATCCTCGATGAAATAACCCCCCTCGCGTATACAGCAATCCGATTTCTCCTCGCCTCGCTGCTCCTCGGTCTGATCTTTCGAAAAAAGATCGCCGGCCTCAGGCGGGGAGCCATGCTGCCGGGTATCATCCTCGGTCTCCTCCTCTTCTCGGGCTTCTCACTCCAGACGTTCGGCCTCGGGCACACCACGGCCTCCAAATCCGCTTTTTTCACCGGCATGCTCGTGGTGTTCACACCATTGTTTCACTTCGCCGCCCAGGAGTGGCTGGCACTGCCCCGGAAGGCGTTGCTCGGCGGAAACCTGGTGGGGGTGGCCCTCTCCGCCGTGGGGCTCTTCCTTCTGACCTCGCCGGGCGGTGGGGGGTTCAACATCGGGGACGGCCTCACACTCATCGCGGCGGCACTGTTCGCCGCCTATATCGTGTACCTGGACACGGTGCATGCCACCGTGGACCGGATACAGATGACTTTCGTGATGTTCCTGACATGCGGGACGGTGGCGGTCCCGGCCACAGCGTTCTTTGAAGACGTCGTGATCAGTATGGGCCCGGCATTCGTCCTGCCCATGGCCTACCTCGTGGTGTTTGCGACGATCATCTCCCTCGGTGTGCAAAACCGATTCCAGGGGGACACCACGCCCACACGGGCGGCCGTCATTTTTTCCCTTGAACCGGTGATTGCGGCCGTCCTGGCATACTTCGTGAGGGGTGAGGAACTCGGCCCGGCTGGCCTCGCCGGGGCGGCCGCGATCTTCTGCGGGTTGATCATATCCGAACTCTCGGAAAACATCCCGCTCCTGCGAAGGCCCGTCAGCGGTGAGAGACCCGGCGGTCCGGGCGTTCCGGGGTAAGCCGGGAACGGCATCGGTTGTCAACCCCCCGATCATTGACTTTATGGCCATTTCGTGCTATTATTGTGACCGACGATGGCCGATGCAGAAGTTCATATCCGGGTGACCGGTATGGTTCAGGGAGTGGGTTTCCGTTATTTCGTCTACCGCAAGGCCGAAGGCCTCGGACTGACGGGTTTCGTCAGGAATCTTTCGGGGGGTGACGTGGAGATCCGTGCCCAGGGGCCCAGGGGCATGCTCGAAGAGCTGATTACCGCCGTGAAAATCGGACCAAGGGGGGCGGATGTGACGCGGGTACACACTGACTGGATTGACGACGGCGTTCGGTACCGAAGTTTTGAAATACGGTGAATTGAGACGATGAGAGTGGGTTTTGGATATGATGTCCACAGAATGGTGGAGGGAAGGAGGCTGATTCTGGGGGGGGTGGAGATCGAAAACCCCCGGGGGCCGGAAGGGCATTCTGACGCCGACCTCCTCTGCCACGCGGTGGCGGAGGCACTGCTCGGTGCGGCCGCGCTGGGGAACATCGGGACCCGGTTTCCCGACAGCGACCCGGCGCTGAAAAATATCTCGAGTATACTGTTGCTTACCAGGGTTAAGTCGTTGCTGGACAACGAAGGATACCAGGTTGTCAATGTCGATTCTACCGTGAATATCGAGACTCCCAGGATATCAACACATATTCCTGAGATGCGCGGGAAGATCGCATCGGCACTCGGGGTGGAGGCAGGCAGGATATCGGTCAAGGCCACAAGCGGAGAAGCCATGGGTTTCATCGGACGGGGGGAGGGGGCGGCGGCCTACGCTGTGGCGTTGATCGAACGCGGTAAGACCGGATCCTGATGGGAGAGTGGTTCGGGGGCGTCGGCTCCGCTCTGATATCCTGGGTTTCGGCGAATGCCGTCTGGATCGGGACGATTTCGGTGGTCTATTTCATCGTCAGTCTGTTCGCCGTCCGCTTTCTGATCGTGAGAATCCCGCCGGATTACTTTGTGAAGGAAGGCTCCGCCGTCATCCGGTCCGGTTCCCGGTTCGTGGCTGGCTCCCTGAAATTCGGAAAGAACCTCTGTGGTGTGGTGGTGATCCTGATAGGCCTCATCATGTCGGTTCCGGGGGTCGCCGGGCAGGGATTCCTCACCATTCTCCTGGGCCTTTCGCTCACGGATTTCCCGGGCAAACGGAAGCTGGAACTCAGGCTGTTGAAACAACCGCTGATCTTCAGGACGATCACATCCATCCGGGCCAACGCCGGAAAAGCGCCTCTTGAACTGCCGTCCGACGAGGGGTCGGGCCGGGAGCCCGGACTCCCCGGGGGGGACGGGTCGTGACGGACCTGCTACAGACCCTTGATACTGCCGTTTTTCATTTCCTCAACGGGACACTCGCCAATCCGCTCTTCGACGTCATCATGCCGGTCATTACGGACCTGAACCGGAACTGGTACGGCTGGGTCTTCTTCGCCGGGGCGTGGCTCCTACTGTTGACGGTGGGGGGAAAGGCGGGGCGGACCGTGGCGCTGCTGTTGATCCCGGTCATCGCTCTCAGCGACCAGCTCAGCAGCAGCGTGATCAAAAAAATCGTCATGAGACCGAGGCCCTGTCATTCCGTCGGGGGGCTCCCCGTCGTGGAGCACATCCGACTGCTGGTCGGATGCGGCGGCGGGTTTTCCTTTCCGTCCTCCCACGCGGTGAATAATTTCGCAGCCGCAACGATGATCTCCCATTTTTTCCCCCGGCACAGGGCCGCGCTTTTCACGGCCGCGGGCGTGGTTGCCTTCTCGCGGGTCAGCGTGGGTGTGCATTATCCCTCCGACGTGCTCGGAGGGATGTTGCTGGGAATCTGTATCGCGGCTGTCTGTATTGTTGGATGGATTCTCGTCGTGGCGCACTACCCGGCACTCGATCCGGTCGCTCCGCCGGGTGCACTGCGGAAGGTGGAAGGGATCTGAGCAGCATGGCCCGCCGTGTGAGGATATCGCTCTGCCTCCTGTCCGGCATTCTCCTGGGGCTGTCGTTTCCCCCGGTGGGTTTCGGAATTTTCGCCGCCCTCGGTTTCGTTCCTCTCCTGCTCCTCCTTGCCGCTGATGAATCCTACTCGGATGTGTTCCGGCACTCGTACGGGTCGTTTTTTGTTTTCAACCTCCTCACGCTCTACTGGCCCGGCGGATTCGTCCACCTGAGGGACCCGTACCTGATGGTGTCCGGCGCCCTGCTCCTGCTCGCACATCCGGTCTTCATGTCCCTGCCGCTTCTGGTGTGGCATTCGGTGCGTAAGACGCTGGGGATGAGGCTCTCCCTCGCCCTGTTTCCCTTCATCTGGGTCGCGTTTGAGTACGCCCACTCAGCCACGCAACTCTCCTTTCCCTGGTTGTCGCTCGGGTATTCTGTCTCCTACGACCTGGACGCAATCCAGATGGCCAGCCTGGCGGGGGTCTACGCACTCACCTTCTGGATCGTCCTGTTGAACGTGCTGATCTTCACGCTGCTTTCGACGACGATGATGCGGGACCGTCCGGCGGGCAGGGGATTCGTCCCCGTGGCGGCGATCATCATGCTGCTCTTCGCCCTTCCGTACGGGTACGGGTGGGTGGACGACGGGGAAGAGGCGGCCGCGGACGGGGACCCGCTGTCCGTCGCGCTCGTACAACCGAATATCGACCCCTTCGAGAAATGGAGCGGCGCCACTGACACACAGGTCGATGCCCTCAGGCACTACACCGACTCGATGGTCGCACGGGAGCGTCCCGGCCTCGTGGTCTGGCCGGAGACGGCCGTGCCGTATTATATCCTCTCCGGAACCTACGCGTCGGAATTCCGGGCCCTCAGGGAGTACGTGGACGGGATGGGAATCCCCCTGCTGACCGGCATTCCGGACATCGTCGTGTACCCTGAAACGTCAGCGGTGCCCGCGGGGGCGAAGAAACTCGCCGACGGAACCTCGTACGAAACGTTCAACAGTTCGATGCTCCTCCTTCCGGGCTCCGGCGTCGTACAGAAATTTGCCAAGGTCCTCCTGGTGCCGTTCGCCGAGCGGGTGCCCTATTCGAACGTCCTGGGGTTCCTGAACGCGGCGCGGTGGAACTTCGGACTGGGGGGCTGGTCGGTGGGAAGGGACACGGCCCTGTTCAGATTGCCGGTCGGTAACGACGACACCATCCGGTTTGCGAACATGATCTGCTATGAGTCGGTCTACCCCGGGTATGTCGCCGGCCTGGTGCGACGCGGGGCGGGGTTCCTCACCGTGGTGACCAACGACAGCTGGTGGGGAAACACCTCCGGACCCTACCAGCACAGGCAATTCGCGGTCCTCCGGGCGGTGGAAAACAGGCGATGGGTCGCGCAGTGTGCGAACGGGGGCATCTCGTTTATCGTGGACCCCACCGGGAAAGTGGTGGAGGAGACGGAGATGTTCACCGCGGGGGGCCTCGCCGGTATCGTCCGTTCCCGGACGGGGCAGAGTTTCTATAGTCGCCACGGTGACTGGTTCGGGGAAATCTCCCTGGCCCTGACGCTCTTTATCTTCGCGGCGACCTGGTTGCAGAGAAAATTCCGGACGAGGATGAACAGATCATCCTGACATCCCGATGACCAACGCGAACGGTACGCCATGACGAAAACAATCGATCTGAGGAGCGACACGATCACCAAACCCGGAGCGGCGATGCGAAAGGCGATGCACGACGCCGAGGTCGGCGACGACGTCTTCGGGGAAGACCCGACGGTCAACGCACTGCAGGAGCGGGTCGCGGCGATGTTCGGAAAGGAGGCGGCCCTCTTCGTCCCGAGCGGGGTGATGGGAAACGAGATCTGCGTGAAGTTGCACACCGAGCCGGGGGATGAAATCATCGCGGGGGAGGATTCGCACATCGTCGTCTACGAGACCGGCGGACCCGGCCTCCTCTCGGGGGTCCAGGTCCTGACGATCCCCGAGACGAGGGGAGTCCTCGATCCGGGGAGGGTTGAGCGCGCCGTTCGCCCGGACCGCTATTATTTCCCGAGGACGCGTCTCGTGTGCGTGGAGAACACACACGGTCGTTCCGGCGGCTCCGTCTACCCGATTGACCGGTTGCACGAACTGTGGCTCCTGACTCGGGAGAGGGGGATCCGGCTTCACCTCGACGGTGCCCGGATCTGGAACGCTTCGGCTGCCTCGGGAGTCCCGCTCGAGGAATACGGCCGGCACGCCGACACGCTTTCAGTCTGTTTCTCGAAAGGACTGGGGGCGCCCGCGGGGTCGATGATCGTATCGGACCGGAAGGGGATCGAGAAGGCCAGGAAGTTCAGGAAAATTTTCGGCGGTGGCATGAGGCAGGCGGGGATCCTGGCCGCCGGTGCGATCTATGCCCTCGACAACCACCTCGGCAAACTCGCCGAAGACCATGAAAAGGCCCGGACCCTCGCGTCGGAGCTGAATAATGGTGGAAAAGTGCGGATCGACCCCGCGACTGTCGAGACGAATATGGTCATCTTTGACATAGCGCACACGGGACGCTCACAGGAGTCGCTCTTGATGCTGCTCGCACGGGCCGGCGTGCTCCTCACACCCGAGCGGGACACCCATTTGCGCGCCGTGACCCATCTGGACGTATCGCTTGAGGATGTCCGTACTGCGGCCTCCAGGATCACGGAGGCGCTGTGAAGGGATTCCGCCACAGGAACATCGTCCGCGTGAGGAATTTCGAGGTGGACTGGCAGGGAATAGTCCATAACGCCGTCTACCTGCAATATTTCGAGACCGGGAGGTTCGAATACCTCAGGACGACCGGGTATTTGCTGGAGACGCTCTCAGTCAACAGGAATTCGCGAGTGGTTCTCGCAAGGAACGAAGTAGACTATCTCCATCCCGCAAAATTTGACGATGAATTGGAAATT
>QJVY01000159.1 GCA_003235555.1 Ignavibacteria bacterium
CTTTCACCAGAGGGGATGACTTGGATTCGACGGGGATGAGGATGGCCGTACTGGCATCTCGTGTTGTCCGTACACACGTTAATCAGGCGGAAAACCACAAGTGCGAACACTGATTACGCACTGGCTGCTTAATTAAATAAGCATCCCATCCTGCCCGTTCTCGCCCGGGTGAGCGGAACAGGGTGTCGACTTCACCGGGCTAGCCTCGCTGCGGTTTCGGGGTAGCGGGGCGAAACAATACCGAAATAGTCTGCCTGAACCGAGTTCGGCCCGGTGACGGTGGATGACGTAACCCGGCCGGACTATTGATGTAGAGGGTATGGTGGTCTTCTCTTCGGACCGGGGTTCGATTCCCCGCATCTCCACTTGATCCCGGCAGGTTTTGCCGGGATTTTTTTATATTTGCACCAGCATGATTGTCCCATTCACGAAAATGAGCGGCGCGGGCAACGATTTCGTTGTCATCGACCGGCGAACGGCTTTCGACACCTTTGAGGCGGCCGTGTACGCTCCCGTCCTCTGCGACAGGCGCAGGGGGATTGGCGCCGACGGTGTGATCGTCCTGAAGGCGAGCGCCGTCACCGACTTTACGATGGAGTATTACAATGCGGACGGATCCACCGGCAGTATGTGCGGAAATGGGGGGAGATGCGCCGCGGCACTCGTACTCGGGGAGGAGGGGGGGGTAACGACCTCGTTCGAAGCCTGCGGTAACGTCCACAGCGCGACCAGGACGGCGATGGGAATCAATCTGGGGATGGCAGACCCCGGGACTCCCCGGATGGATATCGACCTCGGCATTCGGGATGTGGAGATCCGGGGACATTTCATTAATACCGGCTCACCGCACCTGGTCCTGATGAAGGACAGCCCGGGATTTGAAAGCATGGAGATCGTCGAAACGGGTCGGAAAATACGGCATTCGAAGCATTTTGAACCCGGTGGCACGAATGTGGATTACGTACAAGTGGTGGGGGAGGGGCACATCGCGGTCAGGACGTATGAACGCGGGGTTGAGGACGAAACCCTGGCCTGCGGAACGGGTGCCGTGGCCGCGGCCGTTATGTACGACATTCTTAGTGGAATGCAAAACGAATGGGGTAAAAGAACTGTGCGGGTAACACCCAGGAGCGGGGAAAGCCTCATGGTAAATTTCACGCGTGAGGCTGCCGGAATCCGGGATGTGCACCTGGAGGGGCCGGCAGTTGTGACCTTCACCGGGAGTTTCAATACCGACAGAATCAGGCCCTGACCTACATTCGCAGGAACCGAAGTATCAGGCCTGATCAATCAGAATACTGAGTTCTTTCAATGACCAGAAAAAGTTTTATACACAAGATCATAACATATTGGACCGCAATCACTTCGATGCCGGTCTTTTATGCGATGATACGCTACGTAACGCCTCCGAATCCACCATCCTCCGGTCAACTGATAATCTCGGGGGGCAAACGCTCTTCGTACACACCAGGCACAGTCCGGATGGTCAGGGAGGGAAAAGACGCCTTCTTTGTCAGGGAAAGCCCCTCCGGACAAATCAAATCGTTTTCGGCAAAATGTACACATCTGGGGTGTCTGGTGGAATATCGGGAGGACCAGGGGAGGATCCGGTGTAATTGCCACGGTAGTGTTTTCGACCTCGACGGGAATAATATCTCCGGACCCGCACCGGCACCCCTCAGGCCTGCACGGGTGGAGATCAGGAACGATGAAGTCATCATTACAGTACTTTGATTTCGGTGACCATCTTTTTGTACTTCCGTTCATGCCTGTAACGTCAATAGTTTATTGCAGATAGGATGGAGAACCGCACAAACTGGTTCGAAGGGAGAATCCCCCTCGGTGAGTTGAGGGCCTTCCTCAGGAGGAAGGTAGTCCCCGCTCACAGACACACCTTCTGGTACCTGTTCGGGGGTCTTACGCTCCTGTTCTTCGTTGTCCAGCTGGTGTCAGGCGTCCTGCTGAGCCTCTACTACCAACCCACGCCTGCGACCGCCTACGAAAGTGTCGCCCGGATTTCGGATGAAATCCAATTCGGGTGGATTGTCAGGGGAATTCACCATTGGTCAGCCCATTTACTGGTTTTCTGCTCGCTCGTTCACATGGCATCCAAATATTTTTTCGTGGCGTACCGCAAACCCCGTGAAGGGACGTGGATTTCGGGTGTGATCCTGCTGGGGGTAGTCCTGGGCTTCGCATTTACCGGATACCTGCTCCCATGGACCACCGAGGGATACTTCGCCACCCTCATCGGGGTCGAAATTCCCGCTTCGATGCCTCTCGTCGGTGAGGTCATCGCGCGCGTGTTGCGCGGGGGGGATTACGTCGACGGGGCCACCCTGACCAGGGTTTTCAGTTTACATGCCATCATTCTGCCTCTTGTCTCACTTGTGTTAATTGCATTTCACCTCATCCAGAATCAATATACCGGTTCGGCGGTCCCGAAGGGTGAGAGGGGAAGCGGCGGTATACCATTCTCGCCCGATTTCATCTACCGGGACGCTCTGGCCTGGATCGCCGGTATCATGTTTTTATTGACGCTCGTGCTCTTTTTCCCCGTGTCAACAACCCAGAAGGCCGACATTCTGGCATCGCCTCCCGAGGGAATCCGTCCCGAATGGTATTTCATCCCCCTCTATCAGACGATCAAATGGTTGCCTGGATCAATTTTGGGCGTGAATACGGAAATTCTCATTAACATCGCTACGTCGGTTTTCATCCTGTCCCTTATCCTCCTGCCGTGGATACATAAAAACCGGGATGAAACAATCACCGGCGTTGACCGCGTCTTCAGGGTAGTGGGAATAACAGGGATATTCTACGTGGTCCTGACGATGGTAATCGCTTATACCATGCCATGATGGGATTTCTCTTTTATCTTTTTCAGGAGAACGGGAACACCGGCGGTATTCCGGATTTAGGAATCAGGTTGTCCGTCTGGTTCATCGGGATGTTCCTGCTTGCGGTGGGTGGGGCGATTCTCTTCGTGAAAATGCAGGAATTTAGGAAGAAACCCGGAGAGAGTGGAAAGAACTAAATGTCCTATAATATATATTATGTAAAGTTATATTTACCGATTTCAACGTAGTTTGGATTAAATCATTACTCAGCTCCCCTCCCACCAGCAGGACTCGCGTCATACTTCCGGCATTTACCTGTCCGTCCCGGATCTCCCAACTCCATCAGAAGTAACGGCACCAGAGACGAATTTTTCAAGAGACTTTTCGTAAATACCCATCAGGTCCGAGACCCGTTCCTGGATCAAACCCCCTGCCGTGAGCATACCGTCCCCCGTAACTTCCCCCAGAAGACGTATTGCCACACCTGAAGCTCCGGCGAGGCCCCGTATTGTCGCGAGATCGCGCTTAGAGGCTGAAATGACCATACGGGACTGATCTTCACCGAAGAAATAGCGATCGGGGCGGATATCGGGCAATTCGCCGAAATTCACACCCAGAGCGTTCCCCTTCCGATGGGCCCCGAAAAGGCACTCACAAATGGTCACGATCAAACCCCCTTCACTGCAGTCATGTGCCGACTTGACGAGCCTTTTCCCGATCAGGTCGAGAGTGAGATCCTGGAGCCTCTTTTCAATGTGAATATCGATTTCCGGCACTTCTCCAGCCACTTTTCCATGGATCATCGCGAGGTATTCGGACCCTCCGATCCGGCCATGGGTTTCTCCGAGGAGGATCACGAGGTCCCCGGCATCCTTGAAGTCCGCGGTCATCGTGGCCTCCGGCGAATCCGCTTCGCCAACCATCCCGATCACGGGCGTCGGGTAGACCGCGCCCTCCGGATTTTCATTGTAAAAGCTTACGTTGCCACCCGTTACCGGGGTTCCAAGGACGGCACACGCCTCAGCCATCCCGCCGATGGATTCTGAAAACTGCCAGTAGATCTCCGGCTTGTAAGGGTTACCGAAATTCAGGCAGTTGGTCACCGCAAGCGGTTTCGTCCCGACGGCGACCAGGTTCCTGGCGCATTCGGCAACCGCGATCATCGCCCCGCGATGCGGGTTCAGGTAGACGTACCGGCCGTTGCAGTCGGTTTTCATCGAGAGAACCTTGCCGGTTTCCTTCAAGCGAACGACCGCAGCGTCAAGATAACAATCATTTATGGTGTTTGTTCGAACCATAGAATCATACTGTGTCGTGATCCAATTCCGCGAACAGATGTTGGGCGAACCGAGCATCCGGCCAAGGACTTCCCCGTAATCCGCCGGTTCATCCACACCGGAAAGGTCCGCTTTTCGGAGTTTTTGAAAGTATGCCGGTTCCGAGATCTCACGTGTATAGACCGGTGCGCCACCACCCAGGACTAGGCTGTACGGCGGGACCGAGCCTGCGTCCGCTCCGTTCCACTTCAGGTTGACCATTTTTCCGTCCGTCACCACTCCGACCGTTTCGCATCGCAGGTCCCATTTGTCGAAGATTTTCCTGACGGCCTCCTCGTTTTCCGGTTTGACCACGACGAGCATCCTTTCCTGGGACTCCGAGAGCAATATTTCGAAAGGCTGCATCCCCGTTTCCCGCAGGGGTACCCGGGAAAGGTCCATCTCTATACCCGATTCGCCCTTGGCGCTCATCTCACAAGTCGAGCAGGTGATTCCGGCAGCCCCCATGTCCTGCATGCCTTCGACGAGGCCGGCCCTGATGGTCTCCAGGGTCGCCTCGAGCAGAAGTTTTTCGGTAAAGGGGTCACCGACCTGGACCGACGGCCGTTTGCTCTCGGATGCCTCCGAGATCTCCTCACTGGCGAATGTCGCACCATGGATCCCGTCGCGGCCGGTGGACGAACCGACGATCAGTACCAGGTTCCCCGCGCCCTTCGCGACCGCCCGGACCACACGGTCGTGACGGACGATCCCGACGGCCATCGCGTTGACGAGAGGGTTCTCGTTGTAACTCCGGTCGAAATAGACCTCTCCTGCGACGGTGGGAACACCGAAGCTGTTCCCGTAGTCTCCTATGCCTTTCACCACGCCTTTTAATAGATATTTCGTCCGCTCGGAGGCCGGGTCCCCGAACCGGAGCGAGTTCAGCGCGGCCACAGGCCGCGCCCCCATAGTGAAGATGTCGCGGAGGATTCCGCCCACCCCCGTGGCGGCACCCTGGTACGGCTCCACGGCGGAGGGGTGGTTATGGCTTTCGATTTTGAAGGCCACCGCATACCCGTCGCCGATGTCGACCAGTCCGGCGTTCTCCTCTCCCGCGCCCGCGAGGAGTTTCGGTCCTTCCCGCGGGAGCCTCTTGATCTGCGAGATGGAATTTTTATAACTGCAATGCTCGCTCCACATGACGCTGTACATGCTGAGTTCGGTATAGTTCGGATCGCGGCCCAGCGCCTGGCGGATCTTTTCGAATTCTTCGGGGGTGAGTCCCAGTTTTTGGGCCGTCTCGAGATTCGCGACGGGCTGGTTCACGGTGTCAGTGGTCATGTTTTTTTCAGTTCGATGAGAATCTGGTCTTTTTCCACGCTGATCCCCGGTCTGAGGTCGAATTTCCCGACTCTTCCGTCACCGGGTGCCTGTATTTCATTTTCCATTTTCATCGCTTCCAGTGTCAGCAAGCGCTGCCCCTTCTTCACGTCCTCGCCCACCTTGACGAGAATTTCCTTGATCAGTCCGGGCATCGGGGCCTTCACCCGGAGGGCAGTTTCCACCCCGGCCGCGGCGTGGACGTGTCTGCCGAGCTCCGCCTCGCGCTCGTCCTGGATCCCCACGACCACGCGGTAGCGATCCACCCAGATTTCGGTCTCCCCTCCGGCGAGGCTCCTCGCGCAGATCCTGTAACTCCGTCCCCCCCAGGAAACGTCCAGGAGGGCAGTTCTTCCGCTCCCGCCTCCCCCCTCTTCCCACGCTGCGTTCCGGATGCGCAGCATTCCGGCGGTCTCCGCCGGAATTGACCTGGATTTGCCCCCGATAGTCGCGATATACTTCTCCCCCATCCCTACCTCATCTCCTCCCGCCGTTGCGAGATCCACCGGGTATCGTGCCCGTCATGAAGTGCATCGAAGCGGTGCCGGCCGGAATGGTGCAGCGATGCCGCCACGCGGGCGCAGAGTTCCCCTATCCCCTCCGGCGTGCCGGTGAAAAGCCCGGGGGAGTATTTCCTCCCGAGAAAATTCGTGTCGAATTTTGCCGCGATGAATTC
>QJVY01000210.1 GCA_003235555.1 Ignavibacteria bacterium
TCCGTCGGGGTTCTCACCGGGCAGTCCCATGTACCGTTCCTGGTAGATCGTGTCGTAGAGTCTCTGGTCGCTGACGAACGCGACGGCCATTCCCGTTGAATAGAGATCCGGGTACCTGAACATCGCGTTGAGAGTCATCTGCCCCCCTCCGCTCCAGCCCCAGATACCCACGCGCGTCGCGTCGACATACGCCCGCGTGTCTATGATCGCGCGCGCCGCGGCCGCCTGCTCTGAGGGCGCGAGAATGCCGACCTGGCGGTAGATGCACTTCCGCCACTCACGGCCCCGCGGCGCGGGTGTGCCGCGGTTGTCCACGCTCATGACCAGATACCCCTTCTGAGCCAGCATGAGGTGCCAGAGGTATCGCGACCCGGTCCACCGGTCGAGGACGGTCTGTGCCGCCGGTTCCCCGTAAACATAGAAGAACAGGGGATATTTCTTCGACGGATCGAAACCCGGGGGCTTCATGGCCCACGCGTCGAGCCCGGTCCCGTTCCCGATCGCGACCCTGAAGAACTCCACGGGTTCCTTCTTCAGGAGTTCGACCCGCTGCCTGACTTCCGCGTTATCCTCCAGGACCCTGACCACCGTGTGCTCGGGCAATCTGATCAGGGAAATGACCGGCGGCGTGTCGAACCTCTGATAGGTGTGGAAGGCCCATTTCCCCCCCGGCGACAGCTGGTAGGAGTGCGTCCCCGGCTGATCCGGCGGCGAGAGACGCTCGGCGGGACCACTGCCGTCGAGCCGTTTCCTGAACAGGTACCGCTGCGTGGGATTTCCGGGAGACGCGATGTAATAGATCCAGCCGTTCTCCTCATCGATTTCCTGGATGCTGATGATGTCGAATTCGCCCGGCGTCAGAAGCCTGGCGTCCCCGCCCTCCCGGGGGACGAGGTAGAGATGGCGCCAGCCGTCACGTTCGCTCGTCCAGGTGAACCGCCTGCCGTCGTCCAGCCACCGGAGGTCGTCGTACACGTCCACCCAGGCCTCATCACGTTCGACCAGCACACTCCGCGCGGAGCCGTCGGCGGCGCTGCCCAGCAGTACCGTGTTGGTGTTCTGCAGCCGGTTCAGGTGCTGGAGCACGACCTGGTCCGATCCGGCGGCCCACTCCATTGAGGGGATATAATTCTCCCGCGGGTCCCCGGGTACATCGAACCAGGTCGTGGATCCCCCGGCACTGCCGACGACACCGACCCGGCAGGCCGAATTCGTGGTACCGACCTTCGGATACTGAAGCGGGACGGGACGGGAATAGATGCTGTCCGTGTTGTCGATCATGAAGAAGGTCCCCACGCCCTCCGTATCGAATTGCCAGTAGGCGATCTTCGACCCGTCCGGGCTCCAGCGAAAGCCGTCCCGGAGATCCAGCTCCTCCTCGTAGACCCAGTCGGACGTGCCGTTGACGATCGTTTCGGACCCGTCCGCGGTGAGCCGGACGATGTTTCCGTCCCGGAGGTCCTCGACGTAGATGTTCCGTTCGCGCACATACCCCACTCGGTTGCCGTCGGGCGAGAACTTCGCGAACATCAGCGTGGACGGCGGGGCGTCGCCTCCGAGTTTCGTCAGCTTCCGGCTGTCCATATCCAGGACCCAGTAATCCCCGCGCGTGTTGTAGCGCCACACCTTCCGCGTGTTCGTGAAGATGAGGAGGCGCCGCATGTCCGCGGTCCACGCGTAGTCGTCGATGGAGAGTGGCCCCGCGGCTCCCGGTGGGACAAGCCTTTCCGCCGGGACAAGGACCGACCGTTCCCCCGAGCCCGTTTCGTAGCGGACGATGTCGGTGCCGGCGCCCGACGCCGGGGCTTCCAGCGTCGTGTAGCCCCGGCCCTCTTCCAGCCAGCGGGCGGGCCCGAACCGTTTCAGCCTGAACTCGTCACCGGAAAAAATCCGTTCGAGGGTGAGAACTGAGGGGTCCTGCGCGGTACCGTTCGTGGGCAGGAGGAAGACCATCAGGCACAAGAGTCTCAGAATTGTGTGTTTCATCTTCAGTTCCTTTTTTCGTTGGTCGGTCCCGGACGCGACGTCACCTGCGTGTCGGGCGGGAAGTCCCCGAAAGGTAGTCCGATGCAGGGGCATTGTCAACTCGTACAGGGCCGTTTCCCCGGACACTTCCGTTGGATTTGCACCACACGTTGCGTATCTTTTTTCATGATCAGGGTCGCTGTTGGAATTGTCACGCGTGCGGGGACGGCCGGTTCCGTTCCCGACGTCCTGCTCTGCCAGCGCCGGGACGACGCGAAATACCCGCTGAAATGGGAATTCCCCGGGGGAAAGGCGGAGGAGGGGGAGGAGATGAACGAGTGCCTGGCACGCGAGCTCCGCGAGGAACTGGGCGTCACCGTCGGCGAGCCGGTACTCTTCCACCGGCAGGAGGCGGTCTACCCCGACAGCGGCCACTACGAAGTCTGGTACTACCTGGTGGAGTCGGTGAGCGGCACACCCGTCAACCGCGTCTTCAACCGCATCGACTGGGTGGCGGTGAACGACCTCGGACGCTACGACATCCTTGAGGGAAACCTCGACGTCATCGGAATCCTCAGGCGGAGGTTCGATGGCGGCCAGTGAGAAAACCGCCGCGATCCGCCGGGGCGTCCTGGCCTGGTATCGCGCGAACAGCCGCCCCTTTCCCTGGCGCAGGACACGCGACCCCTACAGGATCCTCGTCTCGGAAGTGATGCTCCAGCAAACGCAGGCCGACCGCGTCGCTTCACTGTACCCCCGTTTTCTCTCCAAATACCCCACCGTCGACGAGCTCTCCGAAGCTTCCCGGGCGGACGTCGTCCGCGCGTGGAAGGGGCTGGGGTACAACAACAGGGCGGTCAGGCTGCACGCTGCGGTGAGGGAAATCCGTTCGACGTACGCGGGAAAAGTCCCCGAGGAGATCGACGACCTCGATGCCCTCCCCGGCATCGGAAAATACACCTCGCGCGCCGTGGCCTGCTTCGCGTACGGACTGAGGACGCCGCTGGTCGACGTCAACGTCCGGCGCGTCCTCTCCAGGATCTACCGGAGGATGAAAACACCCGGCGATCTGCTTGACGACGCCGCGGTCTGGAAAATCGCGGAGCGCGTCCTGCCGCGCGACGCCTACGCGTGGAACCAGGCGTTGATGGAACTCGGGGCCCGGGTCTGCACCGCGCGCGTTCCGCGATGCGGCGCGTGCCCGGTGAAAACGCGCTGCGCGTCCTTCGCGAAGTTGCGCCTCCCCGCGCCCGGACCCGTAAAGGCCCGCGTCCCGGAGCCCTCCCACTTCGGCCTTCCCCGGAGGGTGTGGAGGGGAAGGATCATCGACCATCTGCGCGGGACGGGCCGCGCGGTGCCGCTCGCGTCCCCGCACATCACGACAATTCGACAGGGTGGCTGGAGAGCATCGTGGGGTACCTCGAACGGGACGGCCTCGTCACCGTTGGCCGGTCGGGATCGCGCGTAACCGTGGATCTCGCCCCGTGACGAAGCCCCCGGCTACCCTCCGGCCGGAACTTCTCGAGGCCTGGTCCCTGCGCAGGTCCGAGATCACGGCCCGCCTCTCGGATTTCGCGTCCGTCCCCCCGTCGGAATATTTCTACGAATTGCTCTACTGCCTGCTGACCCCCCAGTCCAGCGCGGTCAACGCCGGACGCGTCGTGGAGACTCTCCGCCGTCGCGGCTTCATGGAAACACCGTTCGATCCCGAACCGCTCCTGGCCGACCGGAGCCACTATATCAGGTTCCACCGGACGAAGGCGGCCCGCCTGCTGTCGATCCAGAGGGGGTTCGACGGGGTACGGCGCGCTCTCTCCAACGGACATCCGTCACAGGAGCTGCGCTCCTGGTTGGTCGGCAATGTCAACGGGCTGGGATGGAAGGAGGCGTCGCACTTTTTACGCAACATCGGCCACCGGGACCTCGCGATCCTCGACCGGCACATCCTCCGCCACCTCGTCACGAACGGGGTCATCGGGAGAGTGCCCGCCGCCCTCACGGAAAAGAAATACCTCTCGATAGAAAAAAAGTTCAGGGCGTTTTCGCGTGCTGCGGGAATTCCGATGGACGAGCTCGACCTCCTGTTCTGGAGCACGGAGACCGGGGTGATCCTGAAATAATCGACGACATCTCTCAACGGCAAACATGAAAATTCTGGTGATCGGAGCGGGAATGATGGGAAGCGCGGCGGCGTACGACCTCGCGGGTTCGGACGGCGTTGGGCACGTCACGGTCGCCGACCGCGACCTCGCGCGCGCGAGGCAGGTGGCCGCGGGTCTGGGGCCGAAGGCCGCCGCCGCGGGGCTGGACACCAACAACTACGACGACGTCTACGCGCTCATGAAGGGGTTCGACGGGGCGGTCGGCGCGACCTCCTATACCCACAACTTCGACCTCACCCGGGCGGCCATCGAATCGAAAACGCACTTCTGCGACCTCGGGGGCAACATGGACGTGGTCTATAAACAGATGACCCTCGACAGGGAGGCCTCCCGCGCCCGCATCCTCGTGCTCCCCAACTGCGGCCTCGCTCCCGGGATGGCCTGCGTCATCGCCGCGGGCGCCGCGAAAAAATTTTCATCGCTCGACGAAATCCACATCAGGGTCGGCGGGCTCCCGTTGCACCCCGTCCCGCCGCTCAATTACCAGCTCGTGTTCGCCCCCGAGGGCCTGATCAACGAATACATCGAGCCGGCGGAGGTAATCCGCGACGGCCGGGCGCAGCGTGTCGAACCGATGGACGACCTCGAGCAATTGTCCTTTCCTGCGCCGTTCAGCGCCCTGGAGGCCTTCAACACGTCCGGAGGAACATCGACATTGACCCGGATGTTCAGTGGTAAGGTCCGGCAGCTCGATTACAAGACCATCCGGTACCCGGGCCACTGTGAAAAATTCAGGACGCTCCTCGACCTGGGTTTTGCCGGTTCCGAGCCGATCATCGTCGGGAACAGCACCCGGACCGCAAGGGAATTTTTCGAGGAGCTGCTCAGGAAAAAACTCCCGGCGAACGGGCCCGACGTCGTCCTCGTGCGGGTGTGGCTCACCGGAACCATCGGCGGGAAAAGACGTACACTTGCGTATGAAATGACAGATCACTATGATAACACCGTGGAAATGACGTCGATGATGCGAACGACCGCCTTCCCGACGTCGCTGATCATCCAGATGGCGGTCGGAGGCGTGATCGGCGCGACCGGCGTGAAACCGCCCGAACAGTGCGTGCCGCTGGACCCGTTCCTCGCCGGACTCGAAAAAAGGAATATTCTCTTTCACACGACGGTCGCCGACGCATGAAAACACCGCTCTCTGTCATCATCATCACCAGGGACCCTGCCACGAACCAGGAGGTCCACAACCGTTTCGACGCGCTGACCGGTTTCCCCCGCCTGCGGATACTCATCATGGCCCTCCGGGCCGCATTCTCGATATAGACGGTGACGATGATCGGCCGCCGGTCAACGAACGCACTCCTGCTGCTTCTGTGTTTGCAGTCGCTGCAGGCGTTCTTCGGATCGCCCGCCCGCGCGCAGGACCGGATCCGCGTCGAGTTCCGTTCGGACCCCGGCAGGGACGCCTCCGTCGCCGCCCTTCGGTCGGGCGGGTATCTCTACGCCTCGTTGAACGACCTCGCCCGGGTATTCAACCTCGGCACATTCGAAAACGCCGCTTCGCAAAAATTCGAGGTCAAGGTCGGGATGTTCCGGGTCAAGATCACCGCGGACAACCCCTACGTCGTCGTCCGCGACGAAGACCTCAATTCCAACGTTTACCAGCTCCCGGCCCGGTCCCTATACGTGTCCGGCGGCTATTTCGTCCCGGTCGCCGCGATGGCCGCGATCCTGGATTATATCCTCCCGGGTGAGATCTCCTTCGACCGCGCGTCCGGCCGGATAGTCTCCGCGGGAAGGCCGGCGTCCGCATCCGCGTTCGACCTCGCGGGACTCGCGTTCGAGGAGAAGGCCAACGGGTTCCTCATACGCCTGCAATGCACGAAAAACGTCCCCGACTACGAGAGCTGGCTGAAGGAAACCGGGAACGATACATGGCTCTATATCACGCTGGCGAACGTCCGCGCCGACGTCCGTGCCATCAACGCGATCACCCCGCCGGGGTCCGTCAGGAAAATCCTCGTTTTCCAGAGCGCGACCTCGGTCCAGCTCACGTTCCGGATCAGGGGGAAGGTCAGCACGGCCGACCTGATGGGCGCGGAGGGAAGCAACGACATCCTCGTGAGCGTGCACACACCCACCGCCGAGGAAATCGCCGCCCGCAGGACCCGCTCCTTCGAGGAGACCCTCCAGAGGGAGAGGGACCGGTGGAAGCTCGACGTCGTGGTGATCGACGCCGGGCACGGCGGGCACGACCCCGGAACGATCGGGGTTGAGCACACGCGCGAAAAGGACGTGGCGCTGAGCATCGCGAAGAAACTCGGCGACCTCATCAAGAAGAACCTTCCCGACGTGAAGGTCGTGTATACCAGGGACAGGGATGTGTTCGTGGAACTCTACCGGCGCGGCCAGATCGCCAACGAGAGCAACGGCAAGCTCTTCATCAGCATCCACTGCAACTCCATGCCGAAGAAGCCCAGCACAACGAACGGCTTCGAGATCTACCTGATGAGGCCCGGGAAAACCGAGGCGGCGATCCGGGTCGCGGCGAAGGAGAACGCCGTTGTCAAACTGGAGGAGGGGTACGAGAAGCGCTACAAGGAGCTCACCGAGGAGAACTTCATCCTCCTGAGCATGGCGCAGATCTCCTACGCGAAACACAGTGAACGGCTGGCGGAATTCCTGCAGCAGGAAATGGGAAAGAGGCTCCGGATCGAGAACAACGGCGTGAAGCAGGCGGGTTTCCTCGTCCTCTGGGGCGCCTCGATGCCGCACGCGTACATCGAGACGGGTTACCTCTCCAACCGCAAGGACGAACGGTATCTCCGGAGCTCTTCCGGCCAGGCGGAGATCGCCGGGGCGATTTTCGAGGGGCTCAAACGATACAAACTGGACTACGAGAAATCGCTGAGCGAGGGGGAGGAGACGGGGAGCCGCTGATCAGGAGAGGAAGATCCTGACCGAGGTATCGAGGAACTGCGTCCTGAATGACCGCAGAGGTTCGTTGGCGGGGCCCGACGTCATCGATCCGTCGAGGTAGTAGGTCGAGCCGTCACAGGGGCACCTGAAAGAATTTTTTTCCAGCTTCACTTTGCACCCGTCTGAGGTGCACTCCGGGGAGAGGGCGGCGAAGCGGCTGAAGGACACCCTCGCCACGTAGATAGACCCCGTTTCCCCGCCGACCAGCAATTCTATCACGCCCCCCGTCGTCATCAGTTCCGGGTACCACCTCAGGTAGAGGTCTATCCTGCCCCCGCTGTTGTCGTAGCGGTAGACGGGGAGACCCGCCGAAGCGCAACCATCGAGCAGGGCGGCCGCCGGGACTCCCAGGGCGAGAAGCGCCCCTATTTTTTTCAAGAATCCCCGCCTCGATTCGATCATATGGTATTCACGATAACACTTTTCCCTCTTCCGAGGTGCCCGGAACGGCGCCCGTCTGCGTATCGACCCGGTATCCGACGATGCCCCCCTACTGGATGATCAGCACGGGGATCGGCAGCTTGTGCCGAACTTCCGAAATCGAGGTTCCGAAAACGAGGTCCTTCAGTCCGCGGTGCCTGTGCCCCCCCATGACGAGGATGTCCACTTCCGTCTCCCGTGAAAGTCTCACGATCTCCCGCGGGACCGGTCCGAACCCGAGCATCGGGGTGACCGTGAGGCCCCCCGCGCTCATCTCCATGGCGAGGGTTTCCAGCCTTTCGCGGTCCTCCCTCGCCTCCTCGTCGGCCGCGTCTCCCCCGTAGAGTTGTCCGCTCACCCCTTCCACGACGTGGAAGATGAACAGTTCCGCGCCGTGGTGGAGCGCGAGTGTCTTCGCGTGCGAAAGCACCTTTTCTTCGAGTCCCGTGTAATCCACCGCCACCCCGACCCTCCGGTATTTTTCCGTTGCGAGGTCGACCGGCTTCTTCTCCTCGGGCATGCGTTTTCCGCCCCTCCACGATTTCGGCAGTGAAATATAAACAAGCAGGAGTCCTATAGCAAAAACCACCGGCACGATCGTCGTCCAGATCCACACGGCCCCGTCGCCCGCCTCCCCGATCCAATCAATTAAAAAGTCGACGACCAGCTTTCCGTTCAGGCTCACCACGATTGCCGCGGTGATCCAGGCGAGGACCTTCACCCACGTCTTGCTCACGAACTTTCCCATGGCGGTTCGGTCGCCGGTGAACTGGATCAGGGGGATGATCGCGAACGGGAGCTGGAGGCTGAGGATGACCTGGCTCAGGATCAGCAGACCGTAGGATCCCTCGTCCCCCTGGATGGAGATCACCACGACCGCCGGGACGATGGCGATGAGCCGGGTGATCAGCCTCCTGATGACGGGCCTCATCCTGAATTTCAGGAAGCCCTCCATGACGATCTGGCCGGCGAGCGTTCCGGTGAGCGTCGAACTCTGTCCCGCGGCGATGAGAGCCACGGCGAAGAGGATGCTCGCCGCCGCCGTCCCCAGGAGCGGCTCCAGGAGGTCGTGGGCCTGCTGGATTTCGTTGACCACGATGCCGTTCTTGAAAAACACCGCGGCCGAGACGATTAAAATCGCCGCGTTGACGAAGAACGCCGCGTTGAGCGCCACCGCGGTGTCCACCAGGTTCATTTTGCACGCCTGCTCCTTGCCTTCGTCGGTCTGGTCCACCGACCGGGTCTGGACCAGCGCACTGTGCAGGTAGAGGTTGTGGGGCATGACCGTCGCGCCGAGGATGCCGATCGCCACGTAGAGGCTCTCGGATGTCAGGCGCGGGATGAACCCCGTCATCACGTCTCCCCAGACCGGTTGGGCGTAAAAGATTTCCAGCGCGAAACATCCGCCGATCGTCGCCACCAGCATCAGGATGAAGGCCTCCATCTTCCTGATTCCGAAATTCTGTATCACCAGGAAGAGCATCGTGTCGAACCCCGTGATGATGACGCCGTAGATCAACGGCAGGCCGAACAGGAGGTTCAACCCGATCGCCGTCCCGAGGACTTCGGCGAGGTCGCAGGCGGCGATTGCTACCTCGCAGAGTATCCAGAGCGCATAGGCCACCGGTTTCGGATAATTCTCCCGGCATGCCTGCGCGAGGTCGCGTCCGGAGACGATGCCCAGCCGCGCCGAAAGGGTCTGGAGCAGTACCGCCATCGCGTTCGACATGAGGAGTACCCAGACCAGCTGGTACCCGAACCGCGCGCCCCCCTCCAGGTCGGTTGCCCAGTTCCCCGGGTCCATGTACCCGACGCTGACGAGGTAAGCGGGACCGGCAAAGGCGAAGAGCCGTTTGATGAAACCGACGTTTTTCGGGATGGTCACCGAACTGTGGACGTCGGAGAGCGAGCGGTGCTTGGTATCCGTCATGATCCGCGCCTTCCCCGGGGTACCGCAAAGATCGATGCGGCCACCTCGCGGCTGATGAACCGCTCCTTCCCGTCGACCAGGACGACGAGCGACCCGTCGAAAGACCTTTTTTCCATGACGGTGATTTTCGTTTTCAACGATAGTCCCATGAGCGTCGCGTGCTGCAGGATGGCGGAATCGTCGTCGCTCACGCGCGTGATCTTCACCCTGGCGCCCGGTTCGAAATCGGTCAGCGGCCGGTCGTCCGGCGTGGGCATCGTCCCGTCGGGCGTGGGGACCGGTTGCCCGTGCGGATCGGTGTCCGGGTGGCCGAGCATCGTGCTCAACCGGGATTCGAGTTCGCCGGAGGTGGCGTGTTCGAGGTTCTCCGCCTCGTCGTGGACTTCGTCCCAGCGGTAACCGAGGTGTTTCGTCAGGAAGATTTCCCAGAGCCTGTGGCGTCTCATCATCGTGTGTGCGAGTTTGCTCCCCCGGGTGGTGAGGGAAACACCCTGGTAGGGAACGTAGACGATCAGTTCGCGGGCGGCGAGTTTTTTCACCATGTCGGTCACCGAGCCGTCACCTATCCCCAGCGCGCGGGCGAGAGCGGAGGTCGACACCCCCTTCGCGTCACCCCCGAGTTTCAGGATAGCCTTTAAATAGTCCTCTTTTGACTGATTTTTCATATAAATATTTAGGTGGGCCTAAATATAATTTTTTGGGGGTAGAAAGTCAATGGTGCCGCGCGGACGGTGCCACGGCACCGTCCGGGGAGGCAGCGGGATGGGTGGGGTCGGCAGCGGGTCCGTTGCGGAAGGATCGGATTCGAAAGGGGTACCCCCTGCCTACGAGACCTCGATCACCGCCTTCGGGGCATGTTCCCGCAGGTAGCGAAGCAGTCCGAGGATGAAGACGATGACCCCGGTCATCTCCATGGTTTCCTCGACGACGATGAGCAGGTTGTACGCAAGATTGTCCTTTCCGTACTGGGCGGCGACCAGGCCGTCCACCATCTCGATGCCGACCGCCCCCCCGACGAAGAGGAAACCACCGACGACGAAGAACCGTCTCGTCACCCGGTCGAGCGACAGCAACAGCCTGAAGAAGTAGACCGCCAGGGCGGCAACGATTCCGATCCCGGGGACGACCCAAGCGAAGAAGAATATCCCCCGGCCGTAGCTTCCGAGGATGTCCCTCATGGGCCGGATCAGAAGTTCGTGGATGTGCGCCGCTTCGTCGAGCGCCAGGTAGAAAAACCCCGCGGCCAGGACGACCCAGTGCCTTGCGAAGCGTGATCCCGATTTCACCGCGGCGGACGAGATGACCGACAGGAGGACGGAGGATGACAGCAGCAGGAGCGCTGAGTAGAACGTGGGAATGTTCGCCTCCATGCCCAGATCGAAAAGAGGGATCAGGCCGTAGAGGGAATCATGGCCGGTGGTGAACCGGATGAGCTGTACCGTGGTTCCAGCGACGACGACGGCTGCAACCGATCCGATGAGCCATTTCCTCACCACCGGGGACACGAGGCGTATGACGGGTTCGACGGGGCGGGTTTCCATGTCTGGGTTTCTCCTGGTGGATGACTCCCTACCAATGTATCGCATCGCAACCCGGCCCCTGGTGACGGGTGTCACATGGGCGGAGGCGGGGTGCCCCCCCAAAACGTGACCAAAATCACACTCTGATTGCGGGGCATTCGTTACCAATAACCATATGGAAAACCAGCACCGAACACGCCGTTTGCGGGGGAATCCGGGCCTGCGAACGGATGAGACGTCCGGGCCGGTACGGTACGGACTCTTCGTATTATGGCAGAACTCGAGATGCCAGGAGGAACGGATCCTTGCGGACCTCCGTGAGCGCTTCGAGTTCATCTCCGTCCAGGAAGTGTACTGGTCCCCCCACCTCGTCGAGAGGAATTACGAGCGCTTCTATTCCGACCTCGATCTGCGCGGGGTGTACCATGTCTTCAACAAGGGGGCCGGGCCGTTCCTCGCGGTCAGGGTCTTCGACAGGAACCCCGTGATGGAAGAACGGTTGACCTCGCGGGGGGTCCGGATGGTGAATGGAAACTTCCTGGACGCGAAGCTCCGGTTCCGCGAATGGCTGGGCGGAATCGGCGTGCATTGCGGGGAGACGGGATGGGAAAGCAGGCGGGACCTCAGGATGCTGCTGGGAATCGGCGCCGCCGGCGAGGCGGAGTCGCCCGCGCCCTGGAACGGCGACATCGGGGTCCTGGGCCGGGACGTGACGGGCGCACACGGCTGGGAGTCCGCGCAGGATGCCATCTCGGCGCTGAACGTCGGCGCGAACTACGTAGTGCTCGGTGACCCCGCGTCGTGGAAATCGACCTCGCTGATGGGAGGTGCACGCCGGACGCTGTTGCTGACCGACCAGTATCATGCCGTACACACCGTACTCAACGCCAGGCCACTGCTTGGTTTCCCGCCTCCCCACGGCGGCAGCTTCTCCCTCTCGATCGCGGGCCAGAGGGTCATCATCCGACTGCGCGTGGTCGGCGACGGCTTCCTCGACCCGAACTGGGCGAGGGAGTGTCTTTCGATGCGCACATTCAACGGTGACGGAGTGTACCGTCCCAGCGCACAGGATACGTTCGCCACGTTCTGTTACGGGACCCTTGTCCATTCACCGCGCCTGACGGCGGAGGACAGGGCAGCCATGCAGGCACTGGCGGACCGGCTGGGGCTCGCCGGCTGGTCCCGCGCGGATTTCACCGATCCGCGCCTGATCAAGGAACGGCTCGACGGCCTGCTTGCCGCGCGGGGCATTTTCTATGTCATGCCCAGGGATCCGACAATTTTCGTCAACTTCCGCGCGCTCGGACTGCCCTGGCCGGTCGCCCACCGCCTGGTGGGGGCGGTGAGCCGACTGTACTACTCTCTTTCCCGCGGTCTGGCGGGATACGGGAAAACGCGCTACCTCAGGATGCGCGACTGGGCACTTCGTCACGCACCGGGGATAAAGCGGTTGAAGGCCGCGGTTGTCGGTCTGGGGCGGTGAAGCAGGCTGTTCACCGGACCCTCCTGCGCCCCGGTTTGACGTGGATGAAGGACGCGGGCCTGTTCTGCCGCGGACTCGCGTGGAGGGGCCGGCGGCACGTCTGCCCCTGCTGCGGATGGTCGCTCAGGGGGTTCGTGGGTCCGGGCGGTTTCCTGTCGTCTAAGCGGGACGGGTACTGCCCGCGCTGCAATGCCAAGGCGCGTCACCGGCGCATCTGGCTCTACCTCGAAGAACGGACGCTTCTGTCGGAGGCGAATCGGCAGGTTCTGGAAGTCGCACCCTGGCCCTCTTTCCTGCGGCGTTTTCGGCGCATGCCGAACGTCCGCTTCGTCGGGCTGGACATCGGACGGTGGGGTCCCCAGGTGACGCTCGTCGGTGATGCGAGGGCGATTCCGGTCCGGGCCGGAGTTTTCGACCTGGTGCTCTGCGTGCACGTCCTCGAACACGTCCGGGATGATCGCAGGATCATGGCCGAACTCCACAGGGTACTCAAACCCGGAGGAGTCGCCATCGTCAGCGTGCCGATGCGCATGGACAGGCCGACGCACGAGGACCCTGCGATCACCGACCCCGATGAACGCACCCGCGTGTTCGGCGAGCCTTTCCACGTGCGCTTCTACGGACCCGATATCGGTGACCGGCTCACCGCCGCCGGTTTCGATGTCACGCTCGATCTCGCCGGCGAGGTGCCCGCGTCGACCCGCTCGAGGTTCGGGCTCCGGGACAACGAGCATATCTTCCACTGCACCAAGCCCGCCCCGAAGGGCGGTGCTGTCGCTACTTCCTGATCCGCCTCGCCACCAGCCGGTCGTACAGGATCATCAGCACCGTCGATGCGATGCCGATCATCCCCACCCAGTACCACATCCCGTTCGGGTTGGCCGAGCCGGGGCCATTGACGTACGTGTCTCCCGACTGGTACCCGATGTAATGTTCGACGAGCGGTCCGGCGATGAGGCCGGCGAAGAACGTCCCGATCGCCACGGGGAGGAACGCAAAGCCCATGTACGTCCCGACCTGCTCCTTCGGGGCGATGTCCGCCACGTATTCATAATACCTCGGAGCCTGGATCGCCTCCCCCAGTGCAAAAACGATCATCGCGAACGCGGCGGGGGCTATTGTCACCGAAAGTTCCACGGTCGTAACCGGGAGGCCGAAGGCCCCGAGGAGCCAGAGCACCCCGTTCATCACCGTCACCACCGGCCAGGCCAGCACCTGCGCGGGTCCGGGTGGCATATGGGCCATCGCGAACCAGGAGACCGACGCCAGCCCGAACCCGAGGGACATCGCGACCATGGGCTTGAGTTTCTTGGCGAGCGCGGTGGCCGCCACCGTCACCAGGATGATCGTCCACGCGTCAACGGTTTCGAGAATTTCAAAACGGTCGAACTTCAGGACGTCGCGGATATAAAAGGGGAGCGAATAGAAAATCTGCCAGAACATGATCCAGAACCCGGAAAAAATCACCAGGAACCCCATGAACCGAATGTTCGTGAAGACGAGCATCATGTCCTTCAGTACGCCCATCATCGATTTGGTGGGCTGCGCGTCGGCCGGCCTCGCCGGCTCCCTGAACAATAACAGCGTCCCCATCAGGAGGCCGAAGCTCACGATGGACGACATCATCAGGACATAGGCGATGCCCATGTTCTCCCTGACCGGTACGGCCAGGAAGGGGCCCAGCGCCCCGCCGATGTTGACGAGCATGTAATATATAGAGTAGCCGAGCGATTTGGTCTCGCCTGTGGTGGTGCGCGCGACCGTTCCGACGATCGAGGGCTTGATGAGCGAGCCGCCGATGGCGGTGATCACCAGGGCGATGATCATGTAGGGCCCCGCGCCGATCGTTTCGACGATCGCCTGTCCGGCAGGTACTCCCGCCAGTCCGATCAGGAAGTACCCCAGGGAGAAAATGGCGAAGCAGGCGGTGAGGCTTTTCTTGAAACCGAACCGGTCCACGACCGTTCCGGCGAGGATCGGGAGGAAATAGAGCAGGGTATTGAACAGGCTGCCCACCAGCCAGCCCGCCTTCTCGGGGCCGAGTCCCACCGCCTCGGCGACGTAGACGACGAGCACCGCCTTGCTGCCGTAGTAGGCGAGTCGCTCGAAGAGCTCGAGGATATTCGCCACCCAGAACGTCCGGCTGAACCCCTGCCGGACTTTTTGCAGCCAGCTTTCACCCATTGGGTACTCCGATTATTGGACAATCATCAATTTTTCGGCCTCCGAAAGTAGCGAAATCGGGAGAGAGAATCAATAACGCCGTTTTCGGCAGGAACACGCCCCGGATGCGGATATCCCTTGATTCGGGTGAAATATAAAGGATTTTCGACCGAAGTCTTTCAAATCATCCCCCTTTTCAGTATCTTCCCCTACCTTCACCTCAGTTTCGATCTTCGAAAGAACATTCCCAAGGAAAATCACCATGATAAATCCCGATCAGGTCAGGAACGCGAAACTCAAATCCTGGGTGGACGAGATGGCGAAGCTCTGCACGCCCGACAGCATCCACTGGTGCGACGGCACGGACCAGGAATATGGCGCGCTCTGCGACGAGCTCGTACAATCCGGCACGTTCATAAAACTCGACGAAAAGAAACGCCCGAACAGTTTCCTCTGCCGCTCCGATCCGGGCGACGTCGCGCGGGTCGAGGACCGGACGTTCATCTGCAGCATCCGCAAGCAGGACGCCGGCCCCACGAACAACTGGATGGCGCCCGCCGAAATGAAATCCAGGCTCACCAAACTCTTCACCGGCAGCATGAAGGGACGCACGATGTACGTGATCCCCTTCAGCATGGGCCCGCTCGGCTCGAAGATCTCCCATATCGGCGTCCAGCTCACCGATTCCCCCTACGTCGTGGTCAACATGAAGATCATGACGAGGATGGGCAAGAAGGTCCTCGATGTCCTCGGCGACGGTTCGTTCGTTCCCTGCCTCCACTCCGTCGGGATGCCCCTGGAGAAGGGCGCGAAGGACGTGGCGTGGCCGTGCAACAAGGACCAGAAGTACATCGTCCACTTCCCCGAGGAACGGACCATCTGGTCGTACGGCAGCGGGTACGGCGGCAACGCGCTCCTCGGAAAGAAGTGTTTCGCGCTGCGCATCGCATCGAACATGGCGCGTGACGAGGGGTGGCTCGCCGAGCACATGCTGATCCTCGGCGTCGAATCCCCGGAGGGTGAAAAAACCTATGTCGCGGCGGCTTTCCCGAGCGCCTGCGGGAAGACAAATTTCGCGATGCTCATCCCGCCGAAAAACTTCAAGGGATGGAAGATCACGACCATAGGCGACGACATCGCCTGGATCAAGCCCGGACCCGACGGCCGCCTCTACGCCATCAATCCGGAAGCGGGGTACTTCGGCGTGGCCCCCGGTACCTCCGTCAAAACCAACCCGAACGCCATGGAGAGCATCCGGGCCAACGCCATCTTCACGAACGTCGCGATGACACCCGACGGCGACGTGTGGTGGGAGGGGATGACCGACGCGCCACCGCCGAAGCTCACCGACTGGCACGGAAATCCGTGGACGCCCGGTTCGGACAAACCTTCGGCGCATCCGAACGCGAGGTTTACGGCCCCCGCCGGCCAGAATCCCATCATTGACCCCGCGTGGGAAGACCCGGAGGGGGTGCCGATCAGCGCGTTCATCTTCGGTGGCCGCAGGAGCACCGCGGTGCCCCTCGTCTACCAGACGGTCAACTGGAACTTCGGCGTGTACATGGCGGCGACGATGGGATCTGAAACAACCGCGGCCGCGGCCGGCGCCGTCGGCAAGGTGCGCCGCGATCCCTTCGCCATGCTCCCCTTCTGCGGTTACCACATGGCGGATTATTTCAACCACTGGCTGCAGTTCGGCCGGAACATCCCCAACCCCCCGCGCATCTTCGCGGTGAACTGGTTCCGGAAGGACGGCGACGGCAAGTTCCTCTGGCCGGGCTACGGGGAGAACATGCGCGTGCTGAAATGGATCGTCGACCGCGTCCGCGGCAAGGGGTACGCGGTCGAGAGCCCCCTCGGGTGGATGCCCGAATACGACAACCTCACATGGGACGGCCTCGATTTCAGCGAGGAGAGGTTCAACGCCCTGATGTCGATCGACGCTCAGGAATGGAAGAACGAACTCCTCTCCCAGGAGGAACTCTTCGCGAAACTGTACGACAAGCTGCCGAAGGAATTTACCTTCATGCGCGAACTGATCCTGTCGGCGCTCTGGCGTTCGCCGGAGAAGTGGGAGCTGGCACACGAAAGGTAATCCCACCGGGACGGTCCCGGTGACAGGCGCTCCTCTGCGGAACGACCGGGGCGGGACGGCGCCGGCACAACGGACATTATCATGAATGCTGTTCTCTTTCACGAATTCGGGGGACCGGAGGTCCTCCGTTACGAAACGGCGCCGGACCCGGTGCCGAAGGCGGGCGAGGTGCGCGTCCGGCTGAAGGCCGCGGCCCTCAACCACCTCGACCTCTTCCTTCGGGGGGGAGAGCGCGAGAAGAACATTCCCCTGCCGCACATCCCCGGCTGCGACGGCGCCGGTACCGTGGACGCTGTGGGCGAGGGGGTGACCTCGTTTGTCCCGGGGGACCGCGTCTTCATTTCGCCCGGGATGTCGTGCGGAACCTGCTCGGCGTGCACGGGCAACCGGGAGACCTTCTGCCCGTCGTACCATGTGCTCGGCACCCGCGAAAACGGGACCTATGCCGAATTCGTCTGCGTCCCGGCCTCCAACCTGGGGTTTCTTCCGGAAAAACTGTCTTTCAACGAGGGTGCCGCGGTCCCACTGGTGTTCCTTACCGCCTGGCACATGCTCGTGACCCGCGCGGAGATCCAGGCCGGGGAGACCGTGCTCGTTCAGGGGGCCGGGAGCGGCGTCGGTTCGGCCGCGATACAGATCGCGGCCCTTCACGGCGCCAGAGTCATCGCCACGGCCGGATCGGACGAAAAACTGGCGAAGGCCCGTCTCCTCGGCGCCGAAGGGGTCATCAATTACCGCTCCCAGGATTTCGTGGATGAGGTGCGGACATTCACCGGCAAAAAGGGCGTCGACGTGGTCTTCGAGCACACCGGCGGCGAGGTCTTCGCGAAATCCATCACGGCGCTCGGCCGCGGCGGGCGGCTCGTCACCTGCGGGTCCACGACGGACTACATGGCGAACGTGGACGTGCGGTACATCTATTCCCGGCAGCAGTCGGTCCTCGGGTCGTGGATGGGATGGCGGCACGAGCTCGACCACCTCATGAAACTCTTTGACGCACCCGACGGCAGGAAACTCAACCCCGTGGTCGACACCGTTTTTCCGTTGAGGGATGCTGCCGACGCCCACCGCCGTATGGCGGAACGAAAAAATTTCGGAAAGATCGTCCTCGAGATTCCGTGAACATGCCGGTCCCGACCCGCACACCCTGCGTTCCGCCGGCGGCTCCGGCCCGGACCCCCCCGCAGCGATGATCACGTTCGCGGACATCGAGGCAGCCGCCGAAGTCCTCAGGCCGGTCGCGCACCGCACCCCCCTCCTCTCCTCCCGCACGTTCAACCATCTCACGGGCAACGAAGTCTACTTCAAGGCCGAGAACCTCCAGCGCATCGGCGCCTTCAAGTTCCGCGGCGCCTACAATAAAATCCACTCGCTGACGGAGACGGAGCGGTCGAGGGGGGTCATCGCGCATTCATCCGGCAACCACGCCCAGGGCGTCGCCCTCGCGGCGAGACTCCACGGCCTGAAGGCCGTCGTCGTCATGCCACACAACTCCGTGGCGATGAAAGTCGAAGCCACGAAGGGATACGGCGCGGAGGTGGTCCCGTGCGAAGATTCCACGGACGACAGGGAGAAAGTGACCGCAGAACTGATTGAAAAACACGGCTATACACTCATCCACCCGTATGACGATCCCAAACTGATCGCCGGTCAGGGGACCGCAGGGGCAGAGATCTTCCATGACCTGAAGGACCTGGATTACCTCTTCGCACCGGTGGGCGGGGGCGGACTGATCTCGGGTTGCGCCGTGGCGGTGCGGAACCTTTATCCGTCGGTAAAAGTTATTGGTGTGGAAACGGAAGGGGCGGACGACGCGTACCGGTCTTTCCGGGCCGGGAGGATCGTGAAGATCCCCGAGGCCGTCACGATCGCCGACGGGATGCGGACGCTCTCGGTGGGGACGTTGAACTTCGAGATCATGAAAAAGTACGTCGACGACGTCATCACCATTCCCGATTCCGCCATCTTCCCGATGATGAGGTTTTTTTCCGCGAGAATGAAGATCGTCGTGGAACCGACCGGCGCTGTCGCCCCCGCGGCCGTCATGACCGCCGCCCTCGGGATACAAGGCAAGAGGATCGCCGCCGTTATCAGCGGTGGGAACGTGGATCCTGAGACCTTGAAAAAAGCCCTGTCAGCCTGAGGAGAGTTGTTTCAAAGTTCACACTGCCGGGGGTACCCCTGCTACTTCTCCCCCGGAATCAACCATCAACACTCATCAGAAAGGAGCGTTCTGTATGTACCTCGTGAGGGATATCGTGCACTGCAAACCGGGAAAGGTCCGGGAGATGCTCGGCAAATTCAAGAGTCTGTCCGGTCTCATGGCCAAAACGGGGGCGAAGCCTCCAAAATTGTACACCGACGTCAGCGGGGAGCGATTCTGGACGATCGTCGCAGAGTTCGAGGTCGGTTCCATGGACGGCTTCATGACGGAGATGGAAAAGGAAATGTCGAACCCCGAGGCCCAGAAAATCATGACGGGGTACCACGAACTCGTCCAGGAAGGCAGTCGGGAGATCTACAAGGTCGAAGGCTGACCGGCAAGCGCCATCACGGTGCCGGGGGCCATTCCGCCCCCGGTTTCCCGTGCCAGATCCACGCGATGTAGTCCACCAGCGGCGGCTCCCCGCCGACCTCCTTCAGCCGCGCGTTGACCTGCCCCCGGTGGTACTGGCTGTGCATCGCCACCTGAACCACCGTATCGCCCAGGGTGGTCTCGGCGGGGGGACGGCCGATCTTCCGCCCGACCATCGTTGCCCACGGGACCGGCATCGTACCGGAGAGCGCGTCATCGGTGACCTTCCCCAGGTACGCGAAGGCCTTCGGGAACCAGTCCTTCCCCCACTCCATCAACGGAATTGCCCCTGTGAATTCAGGATAGGGTGCATCGCGGGGTTCGCCCAGCCATACCCGCAGGAAGGCATGTTGCGTCAGGTGCAGATGGTGAAAGATCCTGAGGATTTTTTGATCGGACGCGGCGGACGGCCCGGCGAGGACGGCTCTCCACACCGTCGCATCGGCCCATTCCATGTGGCGGTACAGGGTTCGACAATGTTCGGTCGGGGTCATCATTCTTCTCCGGCAATCATGGCGGCGGAGAGCGGCGGGGTTAGGCTTTTTTCAATGCCTGCCTGAAGTCCGCGACGAGGTCGTCGATCCCCTCCACCCCCACCGAAATCCTGATCATCCCAGCCGTCACTCCGTGCCGGGCGAGTTCCCCGGCGTCCATATTGATATGCGACGAGTACACCGGGATGCTCACGAGCGTCTCCACCCCCCCGAGCGACATGGCGTTCACCGCCACGCGGAGGCTGTCGCACACCTTCACCGCCGCTTTCACCCCCCCGCGCACCTCCGCGGTCACCATCGCGCCGTATCCCTTCATCTGTTTTTTCGCAAGAGCGTGCTGGGGGTGTGACGTGAGGCCCGGGTAGAGGACCCTGGTGATTTTCGGGTGTTTCTCGAGCGCACGGGCGAGTTTCAACGCGTTCTCGCGTTGCCTGACCACGCGCAATTCGAACGTTTTAAGGCTCCGGTCCAGCAAATACGACGCGAAGGGGTCGGCGCAACCCCCGAAATGCTTCGCCCTGTCCCTCGCCTTTTTGATCAGCGCCCTGCTCCCGACGAGCACCCCCCCCATGATGTCCGCGTGTCCGCTCAGGTATTTCGTCGAGCTTTCGACGACGATGTCCACGCCGAGCGCGAAGGGGTCCTGGTTGAGGATGGTGGCAAACGTATTGTCCATCATGATGACGATCTTCCTGCCGAACTCCTTTTCCAGCCGCCTGGTGCGCGCGACCAGATTCCGGACATCCACCAGCCCCAGCGTGGGGTTGGTCGGGGACTCGAGGTAGACGAGCCTGGTGCGGTTCGTCACCATGTAGGGCAGGTCGTCGAGCGAATCGGATCCCACGTACCGGACGTTAATGCCGAACTCCGGGAGCGTGTCGCGGAAAAATCTGTAGGTCCCCCCGTAGAGCGCCGGAGTGCTGACGATCTCGCTCCCCTGTTTGCAAAAACTCAGCACCGCCGTGGTGATCGCCGCCATCCCGGATGAAAAGAGCGCCGAGCTCTCCGCGCCGTAGAGGAGCGCGATCTTCTTTTCGACCTCGGTGGTGGTGGGGTTGTGGTACCGCGTATAGACGTAGACCGAGGGGTCCCCCTTCGCGTACCGCACCGCGTCCCGCGAGTCGCTGAACCTGTAGGTGCTCGTCTGGTACACGGGCGTCGCCACCGGGCCGGTGAAGGCCCCGAGGTTGTCGCCGTGTATCGACCGCGTTGCGATGGAGAGTTTCTTCGGTGAGGTTTTTTTCAGGGTTTTCATGGGTCGCTCTTTCGTGGTGCGTGTGCAAAGACGGGTGCCGGCGGGGCGTCCGTCGCGGGGCGGGTCCGGGTCCTCAGCGCGCGCAGGTCTGCGACCTTCCGCCGTCGATGCCGATGGTCGTTCCGGTGGTCCAACCCGATTTCCCTGACGCCAGGAACAAAATCAGCTCGGCGACTTCCTCCGGCGTCCCCACCCTCCCGATCGGGTGAGTGGTCTTGCTGTGCTCGAGGAACTTTGCGTATTTTTCGTCGTCGAACCCGCTGGCCCTGTGGAGGTTCGTGAGAACGACCCCGGGGTTGACAGCGTTGACGCGGACCCCCTTCGGCGCGAGTTCAAGGGCGGCGCAGCGGGTGAACTGGTCCACCCCCGCCTTGCTGACGCAGTAGGCGAGGACTCCCGGGAAGGCCCGCGTCCCCGTCACGCTCGAGACATTGACGATGTTTCCCTTCCGTTCGATGAGCGACGGCAGGGCGAGCTGCGTCAGGTGAAAAAGCGACCGGAGGTTGATGTCGAACATTTCGTCCCATGCCGCCATGGTGGTGTTTTCAACCGTCCCGGAGGCGATGATCCCCGCGGCGTTGACGAGCACGTCGATGCCGCCGAATTGTTCGACCGCCTTCCCCACGAGGATCTCGCGGTCTTTTTGTCTTACAAGGTCGGCCCCGATCACGATTTTCCGCTCCGCGGGAATTTCAGAGGCCATTTTACCGATTTCTCCCGCACGCCTCGCGGCCATGACCACCCTCGCGCCCCGTTCGGCGGCCATCAGGGCCGTCGCCCTTCCGATGCCGCTGGAGGCCCCGGTGACGAGTACGACTTTTCCTTCGAATTCTTTCATGGGGGACCGGCCGTCAGGATGCCCCGGTCTCGGGATGGGGGTTCGAGGGGTGAACGTCGCGCATCACGCCTGCGCGGGGCGCCGCTTCGTCTCGAGGATTTTCTTCACCCGCCGGAAGATCGCGTCGAACTTGGCGTGCGTGAGCTTCCCGGTGAAGGTGTTTTGCTGGCTGGGATGGTAGGAGGCGAGGAGGACCTGACGGTAGTTGAGCGGGACCTCCGCGCCGTGCCTGAACTCCGGCCGCCTGGAGAGGGTCGTCATGTGCAGTTCACGGTACGCGTCGAAGACGCTGTCGAAGGCGATCCTCCCGAGCGCGACGATGATCCTGGTGTTGAAGAGGATCCGGAGTTCGTCCAGGAGGTACGGCGCGCAGTTGTTGAACTCGGCGGCGGTCGGTTTGTTCGCCGGCGGGGCGCAGCGCACCGCGGCCGTAATGTACGTGTCCTTCAGCATCATCCCGTCGTCCCGCGAGAGCGAGAGGAGCTGCGAGGCGAAACCGAACTTGTGGAGGGCGGCGTAGAGCCAGTTTCCGCTCGAATCGCCTGTGAACATCCGGCCCGTGCGGTTCGCCCCGTGTGCGCCGGGGGCGAGTCCCACGATCAGCACCCGGCCGTTCGGGTCGCCGAATCCCGGGACGGGCTTTCCCCAGTATTCCCACTCGGAGTAGCGGGCTGTTTTCGTCTTGGCGACCTTCTCCCGCCACCTGACGAGCCGGGGGCACTTCCTGCATTCGACGATGTCTGCCTGGAGTCTGTCCAGTTGTGTCCGCTGGGATTTCATTGCGCGCGGGTCCGGTCGTCCGTTCAGTAACGGGGGATCTTCGGATCGATGGACACCGACCACGCGTCGATGCCCCCGATGAGATTCTTGACGTTTCCGAAACCCTTCGCGTAGAGGAATTCGACGGCGCGCTGGCTCCGGCCGCCGGTGTGGCAGTGGACGACGATTTCGTCTGCGGGGTCGAGTTCGGTGTACCTCTTCGGGAGCTCGCGCATCCTGATGAGCGTTCCGCCGAGGTTCGCCGCCTCGTATTCGTCCGGCTCCCGGACGTCGACGAGGGTCAGCTTCTCCCCGCTGTCCATCTTTTTCTTGAGCTGTTCGACGGTGATCTGGAGTGACTCGAGATCGTACGTCCGTTCGATGGGGGGCTTGTCGAGGAAGCCGAGATTGAATTTCCTCACCTGCTGGAAACGGGGCGGCTGGACCGGGAGATCCGCCATGACCATGTCCACGAACTCCTCTTTGGACTTCGCGGCGAGGGAGGGGTTGAATTTCCGTTCGAATCCGATGGTGGAGTTCGGCTTGGGGCTC
>QJVY01000041.1 GCA_003235555.1 Ignavibacteria bacterium
ATACACGAACACATACGATCTGAACGACAACGACATCAGCTGGCTCTACGAGGTGTGGGTTTCGGGATGGCTGCTGAGCGACCTGGACAGTCTGTACTATGACGTGAACAATTCCCGCATCGGGTGGCTGCACAAGTATTACGATGCCGGCTGGATCAACTCCTGGAAGGGGGACTTCAGTTACTATCCCAACGGTGACTGGATGGAGGATATCTGGTACGATTGGAACGGGAGCGCGTGGGTCAACGACTGGCGGTATTACCCGGTCTGGAAGGGTACCGGGACGGCGCAGATGTACCCGGTCCAGGACAAGTGGAACATGGTCTCCGTCCCGTTGACACTCAGCGATTACACGGCGACCTCCGTCTTCCCGAACGCCGTCTCCTCGGCCTTCGAATTCACCACGATGTACAGCGCGGCGGCGGTGCTCGAAAACGGCCCTGGATACTGGGTGAAATTCGACGGGGCGCAGAACGTCTCGATGACCGGAATCATCCGCGCCGCCGACACGTTCGCCGTCGCATCGGGGTGGAACATGATCGGCTCGATCGGGGGCCCGGTTGATGTCTCATCCATCACGTCCGACCCGCCCGGTCTCGTCACATCGAGCTTTTTCGGTTTCACGAACATGTACCAGGCGGCCACGATGATCGAGCCGGGGAAGGCGTACTGGGTGAAGGTGAGCGGACCGGGGAACCTCATGCTGAGCAAGACCGGCGGGGCGCCCCCCTCCGCCCGGATCCGGATCGTCCCCACCGATGAACTGCCGCCCGCGCCTCACCCGGGATCACAACCGGCGGGAATTGAGTGAAAACGCGCCCAGGTGGATCATCGAACCTCCATGGACCAGGGCGGAACCGTTCAGGGTCTCGCCGGTGAGGTGAACCCTCGTCCCAAGGCCCGGTGAGGGGAAGGTTTCCGTTTTCGACGAGCAGAGGCCGACGATGAACTTTTCGGAGGCACGGCCGAGGTCCGTCCCGGGGGCGGAGGAATCCCCGAAGAAGAGACCGTCGAGGGCATAGCTTTTGACGAGCCGGTCATAGTACCCGGCAAAGATCCCCGGCTCGGGGATGATGTCACAGCCAACCAGTTTCCCGCCGATAAAGCCCACGATCCCCACCGCGCCGGGGCGTCTCGGAAAGCGGTTCGTCACGTCGCGGATATCGTCGCCCTTGGCCCCCATGAGGTCGGCGAAGTTCTCCGTGGGGGAGCCGAAATTCATGAACTCCATCCTCGCGGCGACACTGTCCCAGACCCGCGCCTGGTCGGTCCGGAACCTTCCGTCCCCGCCCATCCCCTCCATCGCCGACCGGATCATATCCTTCCGCATTGTCGGCGTCACCGATGTGTCCGACGGTGTGAAGCAGTCCGTCTTTCCGCTCCACCGCCCCCTTTCGACGCAGCTGACCGGGATGACCGTCGTGGATTCCGGCGGCAGGAGGATGGACGCGTTGACCGTCCTGTTCTGTTTTGCGCCGACGAGCACCTCCCCTTCGAGGATGAGGACCAGGCCCCGTGAGAGGTTCCGGGCGCGGATTTCGGACACAGCGTTCATACCCCCGAGTTCGGTAATTTCGACCAGTCCCATCCGGTGGGCCTCCTGGTATGGAGTGACGGGGGGATATCCGGGATCTGTGCCCTCCAGCTGGACGACGGCGACCGTGCCGGCGACCTGGGGCTCGTGGAACCGGATCGTGGATAAATAGGGTGTCAGGCTGATGGACATGTGACCTCCGGTGTCAGGTGAATACAAGTGTCTGTATTCAGGATACACCGGGAGGGGGAGAATTTTGGATGGACCGCCCCGGAGCTGCCGTCCGGTGAGGGTGGGGGTCAGGGGAGGAGGAGGAACAGTTTTTCCCGCCGCTCCGGCGCGAGGGACGCGAGGAATTTTTCGAGGCCCCTGTTCGTTGCGCCGATCCCGGCGCGGGCGAGCCTGGATGCCAGTTCGTACCGGGGTTCCCTGCCGGCACTCCTGATCGCGGCGGTTTCGTGCAACACCACCATCTCGTCGATGATCGCGCGGAGAAACGCCGGTTTTTCGGAATCCGCGGCCGCGTGCTCCGCGTCGGGAGGGGGGACCGCCCGGACGGGAGGAGGTTTTCGCAGGATGGACATCGCCTTGCGCTCGATTCGCTGGATGATGTTATGACCCTCCTGCGGGGTCAGGTTCAGTCTCCGGGCGGTCTCCGAAACGGCCCGGCCACCGAGTTCGTCGAGGACGATTTCGTAATGCCGGAGGAATTCGGCCTCGGCGGCGTCGAGCCTGCTGAGCAGACGCTCCCTGATGAGTTTCGTCATGCGCACATCCTCCCTGCGCGAGAGGAGCAGTTCGGGGTTTTCATATTCGATGTAGAATTCATCATTGTCGGGAAGGAGGGGGGGGATTTTCCTGTCCCGCACGAAATTCCGGATTTTGTTCATCAGAACGGTCCGGCTGAAGGTCTCGATCCGGCCCCTCGACTCGTCGAAGCGGTCGGCGACCACCAGAAGCGTGTCGTTGGCCAGTTCCTCGGCGTCCTGCTCGGGGATATGGTGCCGCTCTGCCTCCGATACGAGCTGGTGGTACAGGCTCCGTAATTTTCTTCCGGGAACGGGGTTTCGCATACTCCAAGATACACGGTTCGGGAGAGAATTTTGCGCCGGACGGGGAGGATCCGACGGGAAAAAACGGGATGGGATACCGGAAATTACGGGGATCCTAGGTCCCGGATCGCTTCCGGAAGATGTCCGCGACCCTGTCGTGCGGCAACCGGTACACCCTGTTCCCGTGGATGCCCGTCATGGTCTCCGCGGCGACAAGAGCGTTGAGGATGGCCTCCTCGGTGGCGTCGACCACCGCCTCGAAGAGGGGGGTCATCTCGTCGTTGGCGAGCGACTCCACCCGGGATGTCGACCGCCGTTTGAACGCGCCCGGATTGGCGGTGGAAAATGCGAGGAAAATGTCCCCCGATTCATTCCCGCCCCTGCCTCCCACAAGGCCTATCCCGATCGGGACCCGCCGGCAGAGCCTTCCCAGCTGGTGCGGAAGGAGGGGAGCGTCGGTGGCGACGATGACGACGATCGAGCCGGTTTCCATCCCTGGTTTCCGGCTGTCCGGGGATCCGATACGCACTTCCGGCATGAGGTCCGTGATCTGCTCACCGAGGGGGATCCCCGCGACGGTGAAGAGTTTTCGGGTTCCGTGGTTTGCCTGCACCAGGACGCCGACGGTGTAGCCCGAATTTTGGCGGCCCCCCGGGACGATCCTCGACGACGTCCCGGTCCCCCCCTTGAAACCGTGGCAGACCATCCCGGTTCCCCCGCCCACGTTGCCTTCGGGAACGGGGCCGGACGCTGCGCCGTCAAGGGCGGCGTCGACGTGCCCGGAGGTGACGTGCTGCCCCACGATGTCGTTCAGCTGCCCGTCGTACGTTTCGGCGACGACGGGATAGGTGTACCAGAGGTCCCCGATCAGGTAGCTGCGGTAGGCGTGCCGGTCGATCCACCTTACCACCGCGTCGCGCGCAACGCCGACGCTGAAGGTGTTGGTGAGCACGACGGGGGTCTCCAGGAACCCGGACTCTCTCAGCCAGGTCGTACCGGTCATTTCACCGTTGCCGTTCAGCGCGTCCCAGCCGGCGTAGACGGGATCGAATTTTTTCCCCCGCGGGAGGATCGCGGTCACCCCGGTGCGCACCGGCCCCCTGCCGCCGCCGGCGGTTCCCTCCCCGGAGATGACCGTGGTGAGGCCGACTTCCACGCCGGAGACGTCCGTGATGGCGTTGTGCCTTCCCGGTGTCCCGCGGAAGGGGATCCCGAGATCGCGCGCGCGTTTGTTGGCCATGGGGTTCAGCCCGGGTCTTGCTTGTTTCTGAGGGTCATGAGGAGCCGGGAGAGGAAGACCCCAAAGACGGTGCCGGAGGCGAGGAGCCCGAGGACCTGGACGGTACGCACGCCTTCGGTAAACGTCATGAGCCCCACGGCGGGGAAAATAATCATGACGGCGAGGTTCTGCAGGAGCGATCTGTTCTTCATGAGACGATGTCCTCCGGACGTGGATGATGAACGGGGTAATATAAAAAAAAGGAGAAGAAATGCCGGCCGGGACGGCGGGCGTTTCCCCCGGGACGGCGGTCCCGCCTCAGTCGGCGGCGGCGTCCCTGACGAGCTCCCGGTAGGCGTTCCAGCGGAGTGAGTCGGCGATAGGACGATGAGTGAACGGCCGGCCGCTCTTCGATTTCAGGATGTCGGCGGCGCGGTCGCCGGATTTCGGGTGCGTGCTGATCCATTCGAACGCCCCCGGCAGGTCGACCTTTTCCTGCGAGAGGCGGTAGAGGAAACCGGCGAGCGCCCCCGGGTCGATCCCGGCGTTCGCCATGTATCCGACGGCGGTCGTGTCGGCGTCCCTTTCGAGGTCCCGGTCGAAGGCGGTCGAGGAGAGCGTCCGTGCCGTCTGTCTCACAATGTCGCCCCCGGACTGCCCCCCGGCGATCGCCATCAGCATCGCGAGGCCCACCTCCTTCACCAGCTTTTTCATCACGTGGCGGTGTTCGATGTGCGCCATCTCGTGGGCGACGACACCGGCGACCTCTTCGGGGCTCCGGCAATAGTCGATGAGGCCGGAGTTGATGATCATCCGGCCCGCCGGGAGCGCGAAGGCGTTCACCTCGCTGTTCCTGACGACATGGAGGCGGATGGTGGTGTCCCCGATCCCGTTGGCGTCGCACAACCGGGCGAGTATCGCGTTCGTCATCCCCGTGACGGCGGTGTCGCCGATTTCACGGTGCCCGGCGGTGAGGCTTTCCACGATGAGTTCCCCCAGTTTCTCCTCGTTCTCCCTGGAGATGTCCCCGACGCGGAAGAGTCCCACCAGGTCCACCCTGTCGAGGAGGGCCCACGCGGCGAAAAACAGGGCCACGAACAAAAAAAGCTGGATGGCGGCCTTCACCTTCAGCCCCGGACCATCACGTCTGCCAGCGGACCGAAGACCCACCACACCACGTGCCGTCCGCGGCGGGTCTGCACTGCGGCGACCACCGTGGCGATGAACTCCAAAATATTGAAGAGGACGACGGTGATCATGTACGAGAGGTAGAGGTTGGTGACCGTGTCATCGCCGAAGATGATGGACAGCGTCCAGTACAGGGCTGGTACGTTCATCGCAAGCATCGCCGCCTGGGAGAGGAGCGCCTGGGTGCAGTGCCACCTGACGAAATACGCCGACCGCCTGTTGGCCATGTAGAAAAACAGGGTCGCGGCCAGGTTCACCACCGGGAAGGGAAGCCCCACCATGACCGCGACGACCGACATGAGGTAACCGTTGGAGGCCTTCTCCGATTCGTAGTCGTCCGGCCTGTAGGAAAAATCCCCGAGCGACCACATCCTACAGACCCTTGAGGATGTTCCACGACCAGTTGGCGACGACGAGCGCGGCGCCCGCGAGGGCGAGCATCCTGTTGGTCGAAAACGCGCGGTCGAGCGTCCGGTAGAACCTGTGGAAGCTGTCCCCCCCGCGGACCGTGTCGGCGAGGATCCACCAGGGAAATGACAGAAGGGCGAGGGCGAGGAGGATCCCCACCGGGTTCAGCACGGCGGCGCCTGCAATGTCCCCCCGCAGCAGCAGTTCGAGGGAGCGCGTCGCCCCGCAGGATGGGCAGGGAATCCCCGTCGCGTTCCTGAAGACGCAGAGGGAGGGCGTGGATCCGGCGGCGGCGCCCGCCGACGCGTTCCATGCCACCCATCCGTATCCCGCGAGGCAGAAGGCGAGCACGAACCGGTGCAGATGGTGACGTTTCATGATGGTCCCGGGCATCCGCCCGTCCCCGCAGATCAGATGAAGACCTGCTGCACCCTCAGCGTGTTGACCTCGCGGGTCCGCCCCATGATCAGGAACCAGTCGACGATGGTCCAGACGCCCAGCCCGCCGCAGGTGAGGAGCTTGGCGATCCCCAGCCCCGTGTCCCCGATGAAGAACCGGTCGATGCCGAGACTGCCCCCGACGATGGAAATGACGAGCGTGATGGTGGGGTCCTTCAGGTTCGCGGCCTGCAGCATGACGAATTTCGAATCATCGAGCTTCATGAGGCGGTCGCGAAGGGGGGCGATCTGGTGCCCCTCGAAGTACTTCGAGTACGTCATGATGAACAT
>QJVY01000023.1 GCA_003235555.1 Ignavibacteria bacterium
TTCAACCTCTCCCCGGACGGCGAGCTCAACGTGGCGTTCGGGGACGCCACCGGCCACGGGATGCAGGCGGGGACGATCGTCACGCTCATGAAGGGCCTGTTCATCTCGGAATCCTCCAAATTCGAGATCCAGAAGTTCTTCAACCACTGCAGCCGGGCGATCAAGGAAATCAAGCTGGGACGGCTTTACATGGCCCTCACGCTTGCCAGGTTTAATGGAAAAAACGTATCTTTATCGAGTGCGGGGATGCCCCCGGCGTACCTGCACCGGAAGGCGGACGGGGCGATCGAGGAAATACTCCTGAAAGCCGTCCCGCTGGGCGCGATGAAGAGTTTTCCCTACAGCCTCTACGAAACCTCCATGGAGGAGGGGGACACGCTCCTGCTGATCACCGACGGGCTGCCCGAACAGAAAAATGCGACCGAGGAGATGTTCGATTACGCCCGCATCATCGATTGCTTCCGCGGAAACATCCCGGAGAAACCGGAGGAAATCATCCGCCGCCTGGTGTCGGAGGGGGAGGAGTGGATGAAGGGTGTGGCCCAGGAGGATGACATCACGCTGATGGTCGTCAGGAGAATCCCCTCCAACGGCGTCGCACAGGCGGCGTGACCGGGACGGTCGTTGACCACCCCGGGCCCGGGATGCCTGAATTCCGTACATTACCAGTATTGAACACTATCATATGAGTGAGCCTGTGACACTGAAAATCGAGTTACCGAAAATCCCCGACATCGAGCTGGTCGCGCTGGAGGGACTGGAACGGCTCGCGAAACACCTCGAGATCCCCGAAGAGAAGGTGGGTGAGGCGAAGATCGTGATCACCGAGGCGATCATCAACGGTTTCGAGCACGGGGGGAACGACCAGGATCGCGTGGACGTTGAATTTACCATCGATTCGAAGGAACTGGTGGTGTTCGTCCAGGATTACGGGAAGGGTTTCGAACCTTCCGACGTCGCAGTGCCGAACATCGCGACGAAGCTCGGATCAAAGAACAAGAGGGGATGGGGGCTGCAACTGATGAAATCGATGTCCGACGATTTCAAGATCGAGTCCGGGGCGGCGGGGACGAAAATTACCATCAAAAAGCTGTTGAGTTAGGGGAGGTTCATGGACCAGGAATTCACTCTTACATCGGAACTCAGGGACAACCGGCTGGTGATCGCCACCAACGGCTACGTCAACAACGTGGGGGGGGAGGCGATCGCCGCGGAGTTCGATAAGCACTTCGAAAACGGCGTCAAGGAGGTGGTGATCAACCTCGCGGGCTCGAAGGTCGTCAATTCCATCGGGATGTCGTTCCTTCTGGAGATCCTCGAAAAACTCCAGGACTCCGACGGGAAGCTGATTTTCACCAACCTCGACCCGGCGGTCGATAAAATGCTCACGATCATGGGGATCTTCAACCTGGCCGGAAAGGCGGGGGACGTGGACGAGGCGATGAATTCGTTTTAAGCATGAAAAGCCAGGCAGACCCCGACAATTCCTTCACAGACAGGATTTCCTCCCGTATCGAACACCTGCAGGAGGGTTTCCGGAAACTCTCCCGTTCCGCCGGAGTCGCCGACATCGCGAAACGGTTCGCGGAAACGGCCCGCGAGACCCTGCCCGGGGCCGCGATCGACATCGTCCACCGTGCCGGGAGTTCCGGCGAATGGACCCCTCTCGTGGAGAGCGGTTCGGTTCCCGTCGCCGTGCTGAAGAATATTGCCGGTGAAAAATTCACCGTTCCGTGCACGATCCGGCAGGAAAAAGGGGTCCTCCTCATCGTCCAGAGGCTCGCGGACAAATCGCATCTGGGCCTCATCCTGGTCCCGCCAAAGGGCGGGCCGGCCTTCTCCGAGGCCGACGTCATGTCACTGCGGTTGCTGGTGCAGTACCTGGACAACGCGTACCAGGACCTGGTGTTCCGCAAGAACGAAAAAGGGCTGGTCTTTTCGTTGAACCACCGGATCCTCCAGCTGAACAGCCTGATCGAAACGGGCATCGAGGTGGCGAAACTCGACCATAACGAGTCCCCGCACCACCTGGCGATCGTCCGGGCGGCCTCGCTCACCAACGCCGCCAGGGGGGTCGTGACCGTTTCGTCGGGGAAGGACATCGTCGAAGAGTTCACCTTCCCCGTCGGGACCGTCGTGGACCGCACGTCGCGCGACATGAACAGCATCGTCGCGAGTTTTTCGTTTCTCAACAACACCTACAGTTTCGAGCTCTTCGACAAGGAGAGCCGTGCGGGGGTGACGCCCTTCGAGGAGACCGACCACCTCCTGCTCGACGCGCTGGCAAAACAGGTGCACGCGTCGCTCGAGAACCGGTACCTCCACGAGCAGGCCCTCGAGAAACAGCGGATCGAACAGGAGATGTCGGTGGCGGCGTCGATCCAGCAGAAGATCCTCCCGGTCGGCCTGCCGGAGATCCCCGGGTATGACCTCTTCGGGACGAACATCCCTTCGAAATCGGTGGGGGGGGACTACTACAACTGCGTCCCGCTGCACGACGGCAGGTTCGCGATCATCATCGCCGACGTCGCGGGGAAGGGGGTGCCCGCCGCGCTCCTGGTGAGCAGCCTCCACGCATACCTGTCGGCCTACCTCGAAGGATCCTTCGCGATGACGCGCCTGGCCGCGAGGCTCAACAAGGTGCTCTACAACGATTCCACGGCCGACAAGTTCGTGACCGCGTTCTTTACCATCCTGACCCCCGAAACCGGCGAGCTGGAATGCCTGAGCGCCGGCCACAACCCGTCATACCTCCTGCGCAACGACAACAGCATCGTCGAACTGCACACCGGGGGACTGCCGCTGGGAACCATCGACATGGACCTGCCCTATAAATCGGAACGGGTAACGCTGGAGAAGGGGGAAAAACTGTTTTTGTACACCGACGGTGTGACCGAAGCCGAGAACGAGGACCACGTCCTCTACGAGCAGGATTACCCGGTCACCGATTTCCTGAAAACACACGTCGCGGAGAGCTCGGAGGGCTTCATCGGGGACCTCATCGCGGACATCAGGAAGTTCACGAAGTCCGCTCCGCAGAACGACGACATCACCGCCATCTTCCTGCGGCGGCTCTGACGCCCGCCTACCGCCATTTCACCGAGAACATCCGCAGCATCCTGATGTACCTGTCGGGGAGCCGGTCCACGTGGTCGCCCCTGAAGATGTAGTGTGTATGGCCGATCCCATGACAGGTCGGCTCCCTGTCGCATCCTTCGGTACCCTTCCCGTATCCGGCGGGAGGAGGATCGCCTGCTCTCTCATGGACACATCCCACACCGGCTCTTGTGTCTGTCCCACGGGGAACGTACATTCCGGAAAGGCCGGAGGTGATCGGATGAAAAACATGCTGTTGTTACTGGCGCTGTGCGCGGCCGGGTGCGGAACCGGACAACAAACATCTGAGACCGCACCGGATGGGGCATTCGATGCCCGTGGAATTTCCCCGCTCCTCGCGGGAGAACCTGAGAAGTTGAGGGAGAGAGTGCTGGTGCTGATCGGGGAAGGGGCGGGTTCGGAAGCGGCGCTGGAGATCATCGACCGGTATGAGGCCGATCTCGGGTTCATGCTGGGGGAGCGGTCATCGGGGGCGACGATCGCGGACTCGGCGGCGGCTTCCGAGGCCGCACTGTACTCAGGAATCCAGACCGGCATCGTTGGTGGTGATCCGCGGGCGGGGCGGAAGACGGTCACGGCCCCTCCCTCCTCCGAACGGATCAGGCGGTTCGTCCGCAATTCCCTCGCGGTGGCGCTGATCGGGCTGAACGAATGCCACCAGAATTTTTCTGAAACGGGTAACGACCGGTTCGCCCGGAGGGGCCTCGCCCACGGCTACATCGCGCTCATCTCGGATCCCTCCCCTTCGCAGGAATCGGACATCATCGGAAAGATGCGGGTCCTGCAGGTCCCGTTCCTGAAGTGAGCGGCCCTGTTCTTCCTGTGTTGTCCCGGCCGGTGGACCGGGCGTTCAGGCCCCGGCGGAATCCGCCGGTCAACAGATGAAGAGTTGTTCGATCGCGATCAACTCCCCGTCGGCGACGTCCAGGTAGAACACCCATTCACCGTTCATCAGGGGTATTTTCCAGGATACCCGGAGTTGCAGGGAGCTCCCGTCGACCAGCGGATAGATGACGGGTTCCATCCAGGCGAACCGTATCATTTCCTCTGAAATGGTAAACTCCGCGGGCCCCCAGCACCAGTACGAAATGACTTTTCCGACCAGCGCCTCCCGTATCTGTTCTTCGGTGGAGAATCGTACCGGCGGGAGATAGACCCGCTCATAGTGATGACCCTTGACCTGGACGTAGTCGTCGGTCACCAGGGCGTAGATCTCCGTGTTCCGGACTTCCCTGTTCTTATACCTCTGGTTTTCGAACGTGAGCAACCAATCCCTGCCGCTGCCGTGCGACACCTGGCGTACCACCAGGTTGCGCGGATCACGGACGTTGGTGAACTCCCCCAACCGGACGACCGCACTCTTTGCCAGCGATACTACCACGCCCGTGTCGGTCAGTGAGGAAGTGCCCCTGGCGAAGAGTCCCAGGTAGCCCATCAGTCCGTATTCATCCAGGCTCCCTCTGTACATCGTACCCAGCGCCGAATCGAGTCTGCTTTCCAATGAATCACGCGCGGACTGGCCCACCACGCGGAGAGTCGTGGGATATGCCGACCCGGGATCGAGGACGGGGGGCGAAACGGGAAAGAGGTCGACGCAGGACCACGCGATCCAGGATATACCGAGAATCATCAATCTTTTCATTTCAAACGCACCAGACTCAGAGATGGTGTGGCACAGGCGTTCGGGATGAGTATATCGTGTTTGATCGTTTCCCCCGATGATGAATTCTCAAAGGTGGAGAGGAAAGAATGCCGGAATGTACTAAGAAGGGGGGAGGACTCCAACCGCGGAGAGAGATAGGGCGGGGGGCCTCTACATAAAGGGTCCGGGGCGGGACCCCGGACCATTCAAAACGGTGCGAATGCGTGCCTTTTACAGTGCCCGGAACAGGACTTGAACCTGCATGCCCTTGCGAGCACTAGCTCCTGAAGCTAGCGTGTCTGCCAATTTCACCATCCGGGCGGATAACTTCGGTGGAAAATCCCCGTATACCAGCGGGAGTGTACAATTTAAGAAAATCCCGTGAAGATTAAAAATACACGTCGATTCCCCAGACCGGCGGCGATCGCGATTATGCACGGATTTCATTGAGTTTCAACAACATTTTCCATATATTTCCAACTGTGACAGCCACATTGCGGTACCGGGACCCATGACCAGGCAAAAAACCATACTGTTCATCGAGGATGAGAAGCAATATCTCACGACGCTCAGTGAACTCCTGCGGGAGCGCGGCTATTCCGTCATCGAGACGAACAGCGCCGAAGAGGCCCTGGTCAGCATCGGGAAAACTGCGCCGGACATGATTCTTGCGGATATCAAGCTGCCGGGGGCCGACGGGTTCGATTTCTTCGAGCAGGTCAGGAAAAACGAGGCCTGCAAGGAGGTCCCGTTCATCTTCCTGACGGCGTATAACAACATGGAGGCCTCCGAGTACGCGAAAAAGCACGGGGCCGCCGATTATATCACGAAACCCTTCGATTTCGAGTACCTGATCACACGGATCGTCCAGCTGACCCCTCCCTGATCCCCCCTCCGACACGGCCCGGGTTCGCGACCAGGGGACGGGTGTCCGGCAGTTCTGTGATCCAGATCATACCGGCGTGTATATCTTCTTCCTTAATTACTGCAAGTCTTCACATTGATGGTCAACGAGGAATTACTTATGGAGCGCGATAACGAAGTCAGGCGCTTCCTCGCGTGGACGGGGGTCCTTGCTCTTCTTTCAGTTCCGATCGTGATGTTGCTTCGAAGGAAAAGAAACGGGGATGGATTCTACTCGTACGCCGAGGAAGGAAACGTCTTCGAATCCGAGCTCGAAGGTTGAGCCGGCGGCTCCGCCTGTCGGACGGGGCCCTAGAAACTGATCGAGTTCTTCGACCTTTTGCGTCCCGAATGGGCGCTGTCGTGTATCGGGCAGTCCCCGGGAGGGTATGCCTTGTTGAAAATATCCGTGGTCACCTCCGGACACCAGGGGGTGGCCTTCTTTTTTGATTCCACGCAGATCGTGTCCGTCTCGACCCCCTCCGGCTGCACGAAATACTCCGGGGGGAGACCGATCGTCCGGTCGCCGTACACGTCACGCATGAACATCCCCCAGATGGGGGCGGCGGCGCGTCCGCCCTGCCCGTCGTTGTTCGTGAAATGGACGCTCTTGTTGTCGAAGCCCACCCAGACCCCGGCGGTAATCCGCGGCGTGAAACCGATGAACCAGGCGTCGGCGAATTCCTGCGTGGTGCCCGTCTTGCCCGCCGCGGGTCCCCCGAAATATCCCCTGACCCGTACGCCGCTCCCGTAGTTGACGTTGCCCTCCAGCATCGAGGTCATGATGAAGGCGGTCTCCTTGCTCAGGACCTCGCGCCGCCTCGGTTGGTTCTCTTCGATGATGTGGCCGAACTTGTCCTCGATGCGAAGGATGGCGATCGGGTCCACCGCGACGCCCTCATTGGCGAAGATCCCGTATGCCGAGGTGATCTCCAGGGGCTGCACCTCCCCGGTCCCGATGGCGAGCGATTCGTAGGGGGGGAGTTCGGAACGGATCCCCATCCTCCTGGCGTACTCGATGACCTGGTTTACGGGCGCGTATTCGTTCATCAGCCGGATCGCCACCAGGTTGATCGAATGGGCCAGGGCGTCCCTCAGCGTGCTCTTCCCGCCGAAGGTCCCGTCGAAGTTGTTGGGGGCCCACCGTTTCCCGTTGCCCATGATCAACGTTATCGGCTGGTTCAGAACCTCGAAAGAAGGTGGGTAGCCGTTGTCGATGGCCACCGTGTACACGAACGGCTTGAACGCCGAGCCGGGCTGGCGCTGGATCTGCGTGACGTGGTTCAGGCCGTACTTGAAGGTCCGGAAATTCGACCCGCCGACCATCGCCCGGATGTTCCCGTTGGAATGGTCGATAGCGACGAAACCGACCTCGATATGAGCGGCCTCGGTCCGGATGCTGTCGATGAAATGTTTGTCCGTGCTCAGGGCGTTGAACAGGCTGTCCCTCTTCGCGCGGGGGGTCTGCCGGTAGAGTTCGGAGGTCCGGATCGCCTGGGCCACCACCTGTTTCTGGAGATCGGGATGCCGCTCCCACTTCCATTCTTTCGTGAAATCGGCCTGGTACCCCGCGAGATGGGTTTCCACCGCCCTGTTGGCGGCCTTCTGCATCCGACTGTCGAGAGTGGTGTAGACCGACAGGCCGTCCCGGTAGATGTCGAACCCGTACTCTTCGGATTTGTCGATGAGCGTCTGGCGGATCCATTCGACGAAATGGGGCGCGATGCCCGTGGGGTACTCGCCGCGGGCCGGGTTCACCTCGAGGGGCCCGACCTTGAGCCTCTGGTACTCCTCGTCGGGGAGGTAATCGTTCTTCACCATCTGGTTGAGGACGACGTTCCGCCGTGAGAGGGCCCGGTCGGGGTGGTTGAAAGGGTCGTAGACGGCCGGTCCCCGCAGCAGGCCGATGAGCATCGCGGCCTCCGGCCTCTTGAGGTCCCAGACATTTTTGCTGAAATAGGTCTGCGAGGCCGTCGCGATCCCGTACGCGCTGCGCCCGAAATAGGCGACGCTCAGGTACATCTCGAGGATTTCTTCCTTCGTGTAATTGCGCTCGATCTGCACCGCCGTCACAAATTCGCGGAGCTTGCGGGTGATCTTTCCGAAGACGGATTCCCGTTTCCCCTTGAGGTCGTAGAGGTTGCGCGCGAGCTGCTGCGTGATGGTGCTCGCTCCCTCCCGGAGCTGCAACGTTAACATGTTCTTGACCATCGCCCTGGCGAAGCGGGGGAGGTCCACGCCCCAGTGGGAATAGAAGTTCTTGTCCTCGGTCGCCAGGAGCGCCTCGATGATGTGAGACGGGAGCTCCCCGATGCTGATCTGGACCCTGTTCTTGACGTAGAAGTTATCGAGGACCTCTCCGTCGATGGAGTAGACCTTCGTCGCGAGTTCCGCCCTGGGGTTTTCGAGCTGTTCGAGCGAGGGGAGTCCGGAGATCAGGTACCCCAGGTAGACGCCGCAGGCGACGAGGAGCGCCGTCCAGGCGATAATTTTACGGTAATCTTTCCGGTTCTTTTTCTTCATGCCGTCAGTTCTTTTCCCACTCCTGCAGCGATATCCCGCCGTCCGCCAGGACCGCGTACGTGTTGTGCGTGATCCAGTCCCCGAGGTTTACGTAGGTCCCGGCCCCGATCGTTTCGAGATGGGGCACGTGCCGGTGCCCCATGATGACGATATCGGTCCCGTCGGAGAGCAGACCGGCCGCGTAGACCCGCATTCCGTCCTCACCGGCGTACTCCTTCGCGCTCGTATAGTTCCTGCTCGACTTCGAGGACGACCGCGCGAGCGCTACCCCGAGGTCCGGGTGCAACCAGGAGAAGAGCCAGATGGAAAACCGGTTACGCAGAACCTTTTTCAGGAACCTGTACCCGTGGTCCCTCGGGTCCAGCCCGTCACCGTGGTGGAGGTGGATTTTCCGTCCATCCAGCTCTATATCAAACGATTCGATGTGGAGATTGATTCCCAGCTCCCGGCTGAAATAATCCCGGGTCCAGAAATCGTGATTCCCGACCAGGTAGTGGACTTTCACCCCGGCGTCGGTGAGGTCGTGCAGTTTGGAGAGCACGCGGTGGAACCCCTTCGGGATCACCGTGCGGTATTCGATCCAGGCGTCGAACAGGTCGCCGAGAATGAACAACCACGATGCGTCGGCCGCGGCCCGGTCGAAAAAGGCGAGCAGGCGTTTCTGTTTCGCGGCTTCCCGTTCGGGGGTCTCGAGACCGAGGTGCACATCCGATATGAAATACGCCTTCCCCATCAGGAGGCCCTACCGGACAACCACGTTCCTCGAGAAGGGCATTTTTACGCGGCGGCACCATCCCTCCTCGTCCGAACAGTAATAATAGGTCAGGGTACCGGAGAGTTCGGTGCGGCCGGCGGCCGCTGATCCCAGGAGGGTGAAGCGCTGGCGCACCGTTCCGCGGGTATCCATGTACCCCGTCGCCGTGTCCCGCGGGACGATGACGCTGTCGGCGAGCGTCGCGACGACGCCCGAATCGAGTTCGAGCCCGACCGGGGGGACGGCGTTCACGTGGAATCCCTTTTTCGGGCGGAACGTCACCAGGAGTTCCGAGGCGGTGCCCGCGGCGAGCGTGTCGGCGGCGATCTCCACCGAGATCTTCAGGTGGTCGTCCTCATCCTGGGCGTTCACCGGGGAGATCCCGGCCGGGGCAAGGAGGCCGCAGAGGGAGAAAAGAGAGAAAAGGGCAATGCGGACCGGTTTTTCAGGGTGAACCATTCTCATCTCTGAAGATAAGAAAAATTCACTCACTCTGCGACCGCCGTCCCGCGGGCTTCCCCGGGCAGGGGCGCATCGACCCCCCGCAGCAGGAGCAGGCCCCCCAGGATGAAGACACCCACGGACAGGATGGCGACCCGTTCCCCGGCCGCGTCGGAGAGGATGCCGTATACGGCCGGACCGAGGACCGCAGAGGATTTTCCGAAGAGACCGTCGTAGAATCCGAAGAATTCCGCCTCGCGGTTTTTGGGAGTGAGGAGCGCCATGAGGCTCCTGCTGGCCGATTGGGTGGAGCCGATCGCCACGCCGGCCAGCAGGGCGATCAGGTAGAACACCGCGATCGTGGTGACGAAATATGCGCCCACCACGATGCCCATCCATCCGGCGAGCGTCAGGAGGATGGTGCGTTTCGGGCCGATCCGGTCGGTGACGAAACCGAAAACGAACGAGCCCAGGATCGCGCTCGTCTGGACGATCGCGAAGAACACGATGATGTCCGTATCGCTCATGTGGAGGGTTTCCCCGGCGAAGATCGCCGCGAAGGTGATGACCGTGATGATCCCGTCGTTATACAGAAAAAATGCGAGGAGGAATTTCTTCAGCGGAGCGAGACCCGGGTCGCGGACGATCGCCGCCAGCGTCGCCTTTGCCCTCCGGGCCCCGTCGAGAATATATCCCCCCGTGGGGGCGGCTCCCGGCCGGGAGTCCCGGCGCGGTTCATCGACAAAGATGAACAGCGGCAGCGAGAAGAGGAGGAAGAACCCCCCGGCGATGAGGAAGGAATTCCGGACGGAATCGAGGTATGCGGGGTCGGCTGCGTCCCTCAGCGTTGCCTGCACGATCAAAAGCACCGCGAGCGCGCCGAGGTACCCCATGGCGAAGCCGTAACCCGAGACCCTGCCGTACCTGTCCGGCGTGGTGATGTCCGGGAGAAAGGCGTCGTAGAAGACCAGCCCCCCCTCGAAGCCGATGTTGGCCAGGACGAAGAGCGACATCCCCCAGACCACCATGCCCGCCTCGACCGTCGAGAGGAGCATCGTCGCCGCCACCGAGACCAGCGTGAGGAGGAGCAAAAACCGTTTCCGGTTTCCGGAGGTGTCCGCGGCCGCTCCGAGGGGGGGAGTGAGCAGCGCCGAGAGGATCATGGAGACCGACACCGCGAGCCCCCAGTAGAGCCGCTTCCCCCCGGCAACGTGGTTGGTGAAATACCGGGAGTAGATGACCGTCACCACGATCACCGAGAAGGCGGTGTTGGCGAAATCAAAGAGGGTCCAGGCGAAGATCCGGAATGTTCCGGAACGGGCCGTCCGGGGGGACATCAGTCGTCCAGTCCGGCCTTGCGCGGGGGGGTTGTCTTGTCGTCGTGGGGGAGGGAGAATTCCATCAGGCCTCGCCCGGTCTTGTGCAGCGTGCCCGACTCCCTGAGCTGCTCGAGGATGGCGTCGAGGACGCCGTTGATGAACCGCCCGCTGTTGGCCGTGCTGAACACCTTGCCGATCTCGATCGCCTCGTTGATCGTCACCTTCGGGGGGATGTCGGGAAAGTAGAGCAGTTCGGCGATCCCCATCCGGAGGATCATGCGGTCCACCACTGCGATACGGTCCGACTCCCAGTGCATGACCTTCGCCTTGATGAGTTTGTCGATCTCCCCGATGTGCTGCAGCACGGAGTGTACCAGGGCCTTGGCGAACTCGAAATCGTCCCGGTTGGGCTTCAGATCGGTGAGGATGCCCTCCATGATCGGGAGGATCGGTTCCTCCGAGAGCTGGTGGGCGTACAGTACCTGGAGGACTTTTTCCCTCGTCTGGCGTCTGCGTGATGTGGCCATGGGTTCTCTCCGATTGTCCGTTCAGTTGCGGTGGTGGCCGTCTCCGTTCCTGTCGTGCGGCCCGGCCCTCCCCGCGAAAAATTTCTTCAGGTGCCCGATCTTCGCCATCCTGTCCTCGGCGAGCTTGCGGGACGCTTCATACGACGGTACACCTTCCGCCTCCGCGATGGAGAAGATCTCCAGGATCGTCGCGTAGATCCCCTCGGCCCTGGCGAGCGCGCGTTCCTGTGAGTATCCCTCCAGCTCGTTTGCCACGTTGATCAGGCCGCCCGCGTTGATGGCGTAGTCGGGAGCGTAGAGGATCCCCCTTTCGACGAGCATCCTGCCGTGTTTCTCCTCGTCGGCCAGCTGGTTGTTCGCACCGCCCGCGATGATCTGCACCTTCAACCTCGGCAGCGTGTCGTCGTTGACGACCGCCCCCATGGCGCACGGAGCGAAAATGTCGGCCCCGACGTCGTAGATCTTCTCGGGGTCGACGTATTCGGCGCCGGTCCGGTCGGAAACGGCCTTCACCCTTTCCCGGTCGATGTCCGTGAGGAAAATTTTCACTCCCTCCGAGGCGAGGTGTGAGCACAAATACGAGCCCACGTTCCCCGCGCCCTGGACAATGACCGATTTCCCCGACAGGGAATCGTTACCCGTGAGTTTCTTCGCGCAGGCCTTCATGCCGTAGTAGACGCCGAGGGCCGTGACGGGGGAGGGATCGCCGCTTCCACCGAGGGCCTTGTCGATCCCGGTCACGTACCGGGTCTCCATCCTCACCCATTCCATGTCCCGTACGCTCGTCCCTACGTCCTCCGCGGTGATGTACCGTCCGGCGAGCCCCTCGATGAACCGGCCGTACATGCGGAAAAGGATCTCGGTTTTGTCTTTCCGCGGGTCGCCGAGGATGACCGCCTTTCCTCCTCCCAGGTTCAGTCCCGCGACGGCAGCCTTGTAGGTCATCCCGCGGGAGAGTCTCAGGGCATCCCTGAGGGCGTCTTCATCGGAAGCGTAGGTCCACATCCTGGTTCCGCCGAGCGCCGGTCCGAGGGTCGTGTCATGGATGGCGATGATTGCGCGCAGGCCGGCTTTGGGGCCTGAACAGATGATGACCTGTTCGTGACTGTTGGCTTCGAGTTCCTGAAAGATGCTCATCGCGGTGCGTGTGGAAGGGGTAAAACACCAAAAATATAGCCCAATGTAGGGAAAATTAGATCGGGAGGCAACTGAAGTGGAAACCGGAAACCGGTCCCTCAGCCCTTTCCCCGCCCCAGGACCTTCCAGCACGCCTCCAGCAGTTCGCGTATCCCCGTGCCCGTCACGGACGATATCCTGACCACCGGCGTTGCGTCGCCGAATTTCACTTTTTTGGCTTCCGACAGGGCATCCTTGCCGGCTGCGTCGATTTTCGTGATCGCCACGATTCGTGGTTTTTCGGCGAGCACCGGGTTGTGCTCCTTCAGTTCGAGCAGGAGGGTGTCGTACTGCTCTCGCACCGGCTCCGCGGTGGCGTCGAGCATGAACACCAGCACGGCCGTCCGTTCGATGTGCCTGAGGAAACGCGTCCCGAGACCCTTTCCCTCGTGCGCGCCCTCGATCAGACCCGGAATGTCCGCGACCACGAAGCTGCTGAACTCCTCGTAGCGGACGATCCCGAGGACCGGGACGAGCGTCGTGAAGGGGTAGTCCGCGATCTTCGGCCTGGCCGCGGAGATGCGGGAGATGAGGGTCGATTTTCCGGCGTTGGGGAATCCCACGAGGCCGACGTCGGCGAGGAGTTTGAGCTCGAGGTGCAGCGTCCTCTCCACACCTTCCCGTCCCGGCTCCGCTTTTCTCGGGGCCTGGTTCGTGGGTGTGGCGAAATTCATGTTCCCCCGCCCCCCCTTGCCGCCGGCGGCGGCGACGAACCGGTCCCCGTCCGACTTCAGGTCGGCAACCACTCTGTCGTCGGCGGAGTCCCGCACGACGGTCCCCGCCGGCACGTGGATTTCGACGTCGTGACCGCCGTGTCCGCTTTTCCGGGCGCCCATGCCCTTTGCGCCGTTTCCCGCCTTGTACGATTTTTTATACCGGAAATCGAGGAGGGTGGTCAGGTGGCGGTCCACGACGATGATCACGTCGCCCCCACGGCCGCCGTTGCCGCCGTCGGGCCCCCCCTTGGGAATGAATTTCTCGCGCCTGAAGCTGACGGCGCCGTTCCCGCCCGCTCCGGAGCGGACGGTAATCGTTGCGGTATCGATAAACACGGTGGGGACCTTGCCGCGTCAGCGGGAGGGGTGAAACTGGTTGAAGACGATTTCGATGAACCTCTCCGCCTCCGCGGAATAGGGGTCGACGTCGTTCGCAATGAAGATTTCATCGATGTGCTTCGAGGCTTCCTTCCATCCGGACATCCGGTTCAGCAGACCGACCGCCTCGTCGAATTTTTCGCCGTCCCCCCGGAAGATCCGCCGGACGAATTTCCGTTTTTCACCGTCGCTCACCGCCGCGGGGATGTTCACCGGGAACCTTCCGGCCGGCTGCCCCCCCGTCCCGGTGCCGGCGTCCGCATCTGCGCCGTCGGTCCGGACCGCGGGCACCGCGGCGTCGTCCGGTCCCGCCGCCTTCACGTCGGTACGTTCCACGTTGAACTGCCCCGCGGCCTGGCGGACCTCCTCGAGCAGTTCGCCGAGCGATGCCGCCGGCATCTCGGAGAGGCCCTGCGCGAGCTCACCTTCGAGCCGGCTCTGCACGTCGGTAAGCCCCTTGTCCTCGAAGAACCTGATCAGGGCCTTCAGCGGAAGGGAGTTCTTCCCGGTGCCGCGGGGGTAGTCGAAAAATTCATAGAGCGGCAGGAGGGTGTTTGCCAGCTCGGTGCCCGATTTCCGTTTGACGTAGGCGCCGTCGATCTTCCAGAGGATCGTCGAGAACTCGTCCCTGGTGAAGGCGGCAATGTTCCTGTCCTCCGCGTACCGGTAGAGCACGTCCCTGAGATACCCGTAGGGGGCGAAATAGAGGAGCAGCCGCCGGAGGGCCTCCAGGGTGATGGTGTTGTCCTTTTCGAAGACCACCCCGGCGAGCGTCCACTGCGGACGCACGAGGTAGTTGGCGAGGAGGTGGACGGCGTCGCCGAGCCGGTCGAGGTATTCCTTCCGCGTAAACGAAAAGTGGAGCACCATCGCGGAGTGGAGCTGGGACTGCGCGCTCCTGACGTCGGGGTGGTCGAGGTTGAACCTGCTGCGCTTCACCGCGGCGCGGTGCTCCTCGAAGAGCATGGCCTCGACGTCGGACCGGAAGAAAGTCCTGACCGTCTGCGGGATGTCCGAGGCGAGGATGTCCTTCAGCGCGACCGAGGGGGCGGTGCCGATGCTCCGCTGGCCGATGATGCCGACGATCCGTTCCGTTTCCTTTTCGAGCACGTTACCGGGAGCCTTTCTTGTTGAGGAGCTTTACCCTGTCGATCTCCTTCCGGGCGGCGGCCTTGAACGTCGGGTCGATTCCCGGCCTGTCGACGACCTGCTGGTACATTCCTATCGCCTCGTCGAACTTCATCATCTTTTCGTACGACTGGCCTGCCATGTAGAACGACGTGGCGGTCCAGTCTACGTTTCCACCCCCGCGCGGGAGGTAGGGGACGCGGAGGAACTCGAGGATGGCCTGCTGGTACTCGCCCTTGTAGTAGTAGGCCTCGCCGATGTCGTACCGGAGTTCCGCTTCCGCCGCGCTGCCGGCCTCGGAGAGGAGGGACTGGAACTGGAAGATCGCCTGGTCATAGTAGCCGATCTTCGTGTAGAGCGCGCCGACCCTGATTTTTTTCGAAATGATGGTGGGGTCGTTGGGATAGCGCGTGATGAAATCGCGCGCGGTCTGGAGTGCGTTCTCGTAGAGCTTCACCGATTCGTAGGCCTCGATGAGGTTGGTCATCGCGTAGGGCAGGATCTCCCCCGCGGTTTCGGGGTTCGCGGTGATCTGCTGGTAGTACCCGATCGCGTCCTCGAATTTTTCGGCGTTGAAGTTGAAATTGCCTATCGAGAGCAGAGCCCGCGGTTTCACGTCCGATTGGGGGTACTTTTTGACGACATCCTGGTATCCTTTGAGCGCCTTCTCCGGGTCGCCGGTGATCTCGGCGATCTTCGCCACGTAAAAACCCGCCCACGGGGCCTGCGAGGCGTCGCCGTAATCGTCCTTCACGTTTTCGAAAAGGTCTTTCGCCTTCGTGTACTCCTTCTGGCGGTACCACGCCATCGCCTTTTCATACCTGAACTCGGCGCGGAACCTGTCGTGCTTGCCGAACCTCTTTTCGAATTCGCTCACGAGGACGTCGGCCGCCTTGATCCGGTCGAGCCTGTAGGTGGACACGATCAGCCGCAGGGTCGCGTGCCTGCGGGGATCGGGTTCCTTCGCGGAATCGGCGATCGACCGGAATTGTCTGGCCGCTTCCGCGTACTGCCCGGCCTCGAAGAGGAGTTCGGCGATGTCGGCGGAGACGGTTCCCGACGCCCCGCGCGCCGAAGCCTCGGCGAAGTACGCGGACGCGGCGCGCGTCCGTCCCTGTTCGCGCGCAAGGTTCCCGAGCGCGTAATAGGCTTCACTCACACCAGGTTCGGCGAGTCCGCCGGAGTGGAGGTACCGATGATAACACGCGAGGGCCTGTTCCTTGGCGCCGGTTTTGTCATACGCGCGCGCCAGGAGCAGGAGGGAGGGCAGGTCCTCCGGCGCGAACGGGGATTCGCCCAGGCTGTCCGACGCGGGGGAGAGTCGGGAGAGGAGGGTGATGACCTCGCCGTACGACCCGGCGGCGGAGAGCATCACCGGCAGTTCCCTCCGGGCCCGCTCGCCGAGCGTCGAGTAGCCGTATTCGGACACCAGGGTCCGCATGATGCCGGCGGCTTCACCGAACTTCTTCCTGCCGGCTTCGTACGCGGCCAGCTCCGAGAGGGCGAGCGCGGTGAACCGGGCGTTCCCGCCGGCGCCGGCTACCGTCCGCCACTGGACGACCGCCGAATCGGGTTTGTTCCCGGCCGCCATGGCGCGCCCCATTCCGTAGCGGGCCTCGTCCGACCTCGGCGATTCTGTTCCCGCGATCATCCGGTAGTACCGGAGGGCCTCGGCGGGCTGGCGGTGCGAGAGGGCGAGGTCGCCCAGAGACATGATCACCTGTTCGGCGTGCGGCGAATCGGGATTGTCCCTGATGAATTTGACCCCCCGGTTCATCGCGGCCTCGTAATTCCCCCCATCGATCGTGAGTGACAGGGCGAAGAAGAGTGCGTCGGCGGTCCAGCCGCTTTCGGGATACTTTGCGACGAACTCGTTGTAGAGGCGGGAGGCCGTCTCCGCCTCCGACGGTTCTGTCTCGGAGAGGAGGTGGTACGACCGCGCCTTCATGAACGAGGCCATGATGGTTTCATCCTCACCGAGGCCCCCCGTGAGGGCGTTGTCGAACTGTTTCGCCGCGTTCTCGTAATCCTTCAGGTCCTGGAAATAAATCTCGCCGAGCTGGTAGGCCAGCATCGGGGTGGGCTTTTCGGAGAGGACGCCGCCGAGGAGCTGCGCGAGTTTGCCGATCCCCACGTCGCGGTTCTTGATCTTATGGCTCTCGAGGAAATCCATGCGCTTCCCGGCCTCGTCGTACCTGTCGCTGGCGGGGTACCTGCCCCGCAGGTCCGCGTAGTGCGCGACCGCGTCGCGGTCGTTGCCGAGGGACTCCTCGCAGCCGGCGGCCGCGAAGAGCGCGTCGTCGGCGAAGGCCGAACCCGGATTCTGTTCGACGATTTGTTCGAAGATCCGGAGCGCGTTCTTGTTGTCCCGGAGGTCGTCCCGGTACATGGTCCCCAGGGAGAAGAGTGCCTCGAGGGCGCGGGGATCATCCGGGAATTCGGACCCGAGGAGCTTCAGGTATCGCAGGGCCTCCCCGGGTCGCTTCATACCGGTCGAGGCTTCCGCGCAGAGGAGGAGCGCCGTCGCACGGTCGGTTCCGGGCGCCGTGGAGGTGACGCCGGGGAGGAGGTCGAGGGCGCGCCTGAAATTTTTCTCCGCGATCGCGGTTCTGGCCGCCATCATCCGCGCGGGCAGGAGCAGGTGGTGCGACGTGCGGGCCGAGAGGATTTTCCCCCACGACTCTGTTGCGGCGGAATATTGTCTGAGGTCGTACTGCGCCCGGCCGAGGTAGAACAGGGCCTCGGTCTTCAGGGAATCGTCGGTTCCCTTTCGCGAGACGACGGCCTTCAGGCGGCCGGCCGCCCGCCCGGCCAGGCCCGACCAGACTTCGATTTTTCCCAGTTCCACCGTGGCGAGCGGGGCGACCTCCGAGGTGGAGTAGCCGCGCAGGAGGTCGTTCAGCGTGGATTCGGCGTTCGCAAAGAGGCTCGCCCCCGCCTGAAACTTCGCTATTGAATAGAGGGCGGCGGCCCGCACGGCCGGGGGTGCGTCGCTGGAGCTCACGCGCCGGGCCTCGTCCTCCGCCAGCTCGAGCTGCCCCTCCTCGGCGTAGAGTTCGCCGATCATGAGCCTTGCCTCCACGACCTGTTTGCTGTCGGGATAGGACTGGATGAGGCTCCTCAACACCTGCTTGGCGGCGTCCCTCTCGCCGAGATCGCGCCGCATCTCACCGGCCTTCAGGAGTGACTCCGGGATCAGGGGGCTGTTCGGGTGGAACACCTTTACCCTCTCGAACGCGAGGGCCGCTTCCGCCTTGTTTCCGAGGGCCCGGAAGGCGTTTCCGACGTTGAGCCACGCCTCGGGCGCCTTCGGGTGATCGACGTACGACAGGGCGAAATTCTGGAACGTTGTCCTGGCGTCGTCGTACTGCTTCAACTGCATCTGGACCTCTCCGAGGAAGAAACGCGCTTCGATCCCCTGGGAGGTGTTGGGGTAGGCGGAGATAAACTGTTTGAACTGCTGGGAGGCCAGGTCGTACATCCTGTCGTTATACAGGTTTACGGCGAGTTTGAAATCGGCGTTTTCCCGTGAATCCTGGGCAGGGGACTGAGGGGTCGATAAAATGAACAACGCGAGGGCGCACCAACCGGCCCGGAGTGTCACGCGGAGTGGATGATTTCCTGTCATATAATAGTGGGTGTCCCGATTGTGTGCCCCCGATGCCGCAGATTTCGTGAGTAAGATAGGGTTTATCCCCCAGTTGTGCAAACCATGAAAAAGGAAAACCTTGATTTTTCGTGAGGATGTGAGCATATTTAATCATCGCGACGATTCATAACCAATAGAAAAGGCCTACGCCATCCAGACCCTCAACCGTACCCCCGTCCTCGTCCCGGCGATCCTGTCGGGAATCCTCTTCGTAATAGTATTCCTGTTCATCGTGACGTCCGCGGGGGATCCCGCGGGTGGAGCCGAACCCGCGGCCGTTCCCGAGGTCGTCAAGGCGGGCTACGCCTACCAGGCGCTCGAGTGGCAATACCGCCTGAGGGCCCAGCCGACAGGCACCATTCCGGAGGACTGGAGGGAAAAGGCGCTGTCGCAGATGGCGGCGGCCCGGACCGCCGCGGCGAAAACAGGGGAGGGGCAGAACACGCTCTCCGCGGTCACCTGGCAGGCGATAGGCCCCGACGACATCGGCGGGAGGATCCGCTCGATCGCCGTGGATCCCAACGACGCGAACACCGTCTACTGCGGTTCGGTTGGGGGGGGTGTGTGGAAAAGCACGAACGCCGGAGGGAGCTGGTTCCCCACCGGCGACGGTGCGGACAATCTCGTCATCGGGTGCATCGCCATCGACCCGAACAACCCGAACATCATCTACGCAGGGACGGGAGAAGGCTACTTCAACTACGATGCCCTGCGCGGGGCGGGCATCCTGAAATCCACGGACGCCGGGGCGAGCTGGGTGCTCCTGACGACCTTTTCGGGAACGCCGGGGGGCGGGGTGCCGGACTACATCAACGACATCTACATCCGTTCCGACAACAGCAGCCTCCTCTGGGCGGCGACGAACTCGGGACTCTTCCGTTCGACCAACGCCGGAGGGGGGTGGTCCTTCGCCATCGGACTCAACGTCACCGCGCGCACCAACCGCTGCACGCAGATCGTGGGTGACTCTTCCAACCCCGCCACGTTCTACGTCGCATTCGGGAACTTTTCGAAGGACGGCATCTACAAAACGACCAACGGCGGGACGAATTTCACGAGGCTCCAGGGGGGGTTCCCGCAGTACGGCTTCTTCCGGATCAGCATGGGGATCTCCCGCGGAAATCCCTCCGTGCTCTACGCGGTCCTGACCGACTCCGCGACGTACGGTACACACAGCGTCCAGAAAACCACCGACGGGGGCGCCTCGTGGGCCGCCGTCACCACCCCCATGGACGGCCAGCTCGGCGGTACCCACCTCGGTTCCCAGGGGTGGTACAATTCGGTCGTGGCCGTGCACCCGACCGATTTCAACACGGTCTACGTCGGCGGCATCAACAGTTTCAGGAGCACAAACGGGGGGAGTACCTGGACGCAGATGACCAACGGGTACCCCTCGCCGCTGCAGTTCATGCACGTGGACCAGCACGCGATGGCCTTCGATCCGGTCGACCCGAAGAGCATGTATTTCGGCAACTACGGCGGGATGTACAAGACCGCCGTCGGCGGGGCCGCGACGCCCGTCTTCCAGATAATCAACAGCGGCCTTGC
>QJVY01000147.1 GCA_003235555.1 Ignavibacteria bacterium
AATTCTCCCCTTCATTCATCGTCGATATCACCGATGTCTATGATGTTCGACTGAAGGCCATCAGGGCCCACAAATCACAGTTTTATGACCCCCGCTCGAAGGAACCGGGCACGATACTGAGCGAAAAAACGTTTCTGGATTTTGTACAGACACGCGCAAAAGCGTACGGTGTCAAGATCGGGGTCTCGTACGGCGAGCCTTTTTATTCGATTGAAGCGGTCGGTATAGATAACCCGTTGAAACTGAAGATGTTCCGGGGGTGACCCTCCTCACCGGATCCGCACAAGGCTTGACAGTGTCACGATTTTACAGTAAATTTGACTCATGTTCAGTAAAGTCATAAGAAAAACATCCATGCTGTCCGGGATCTCACTGGGACTCGCAGGATTGTTCACTATTTTCACCATCGGTCTTCCCATCGTCGTGGCATCCTGCCCCATGGAAAAAGCGCCAGGGAAGGCGACCTGCGAAATGTGTGGACCCGCGGCTCCGACTGAACAGGCATCGATTTCGGTTGAGCGGTCAAACTCATGTTGCAGAACCATAATCGGTTCCGGGAGAAATCTCACGGAATTTCTCAGGGCTGATTCCCCACTCCCCGTTATTGATCCGGCAAGAAAACTTATATGCTCCCACACCCCGGCACTGCCCGGGCTTCCTGATCGATCATTATCGATTTTTAAAGACGAGTTCTTCCCAGCATCGAACTCCATTTCCCTCCCCCTTCTGTATTCTTCGCTCTTAATCTGATCTTTTCCTGATCCGCCCCCCCCCTCCAATGTCCCCGGTTTCGGCCAGGGATAGGGGTTGGCGCGGGTTCTGTCTCCATCATCGTTCACCCCCACGTTTCCGGATAACCGGAGGGGCGATCGATATACGGGACGATTCAGGTATAAATGTGAACAAACAATCTAAACACTGGTATCAGCATGAGATATCTAGTTTGGACGATCGGAATTCTCGTAGTTTATGCTGCTCCGGCCCGTTCTCAGGACAGCCTCCTTCTCCCTGAACCGGCCGTCTTATCCCTTCAGGAACTCGAGGCGGAGGCTCTCGCGGTCAATCCCACGATGCGGGCCGTGTTGGACCGTATCACGGGCGCGGAGGCACGGGTCGGTGCCGAGGGGCTTCCCGATGCGCCGGAACTCAGTTACCGCCGTAAATCCATGCCCGGATTCAGTTGGGGTGAATCCATGACCTCGGAGTGGGAACTTACCCAAAAAATACGGTTTCCGGGAAAATACGGGACGGATAAGGAGCTCGCCGAAATACAGGCCGCGCACACGCACCACGAGGGGGAGGAAACAGTGAATACGGTCCTCCACCGTCTGCGGCGGGATTACGCCAACCTCTGGTTTATCCAGCAGAAGATTGTTCTGGAGAATGAAAATTTGAGGATCACCGAAAGGGTCCTCGGGATTGCCCGGGCGAGGTACGGTGTCGGCGGGTCCAAAAGAAATGAAGTCCTGATGGCGGAAATGCTTCGGACGGAGGTCCGAAATAACCTTCTAGACCTGCGGCAGACCGAACTTGGGCTGAAAGCGAGAATCGGCTCGATCCTGAACCGGCAGCCGCGTGATACCATCGGGTACGCGGTCATATCGGAGGAACCGGGTTTTGCGGTGCCGCTCGACACCCTCCTCTCCATCGCGGATCGTCTCCGGCCGATGCTCGTCCATAAATCGATGAGAATCGATGAAAGGGAGGCTATCCTCGTCCGGGCCAGGCAGGACTATCTTCCCGACCTCCGACTCGGGGTGACCTATACGGACTCGAAACTCTCCGGGATGAAGGGTTGGGGGGTTTCGGCGACAATGACTCTCCCTTTTGCTCCATGGAGCCTGGGACGAACCGGTTCGGTGGTCGAGGAATCCGAAGCGCGCGTGAACGAAGCCCTGAATTCGTACGAGGCGATGAAAAACGATGTTCACGCCGAGGTCAGGGAGGCGTACCTTCGGGTGAACGCTCACATGGAAAGGATGCACAATATCGCTTCGACGATCCTGCCCGACGCCGAGCAGTCGCTCAGGGTCAGCCTCGCCCTCTACCAGAACAGCGAGGCGGGGTACGAGACGGTCCATCAGGCTTATTCGGCCTACATCCGGTCGCAGGGCGATTATTTCAGGACCAGGCTCGAATACGAACTTTCACTGGTGGACCTGAGATTCGCCACCGGTTACAACGGCACTTTTGATCTTTGAGGAGCACAACCATGATAAACGCAACCACCCCTGGAAAACTCACCGGCCTGATGGCCGTAATCGCCATGGCCGCGTTTACGGCCTGGCTGCATCCGGAAGCCCTGATGGCGAATTCGCCGGCCGTTCCGATGATGTCCCCGCTGACCCAGGACGACACCACGGGTCGGGCGGAGCTCTACACCTGCCCGATGCATCCGTCGGTCCGTCAGAACGGACCTGGAAAATGTCCCATCTGCGGGATGACCCTCACCCCCGTCAGACGCGGAGGCGCGGGGGACACGTCCGATACCGCCCTGTTCCATGTGAGCCCCTCGAAACAGCAGGCGATAGGCGTGAAGTACGAAACGGCCCGCGTGCGTGTCATGGACAGGAAGATCAGGACGGTCGGGAATGTGGAAACCGATGAAAGAAAAATATCGATGGTGCACCTCAGGTATGCAGGCTGGATAGAAACGCTCAACGCCGATTTTGTCGGGAAATTCGTTTCGAAAGGGACTCCCCTCTTTGACATATACAGTCCGGAAGCCCTCTCCGCGCAACGAGAGTACCTCCTCTCGAGATCGTTCAGCAACGACTCCGCCTGGACGGTGGACGACCTGCTGGGGGGCGAAGATTTCGATGCCGCTACGCGTGACAAACTGAAACTCCTTGACTTCACCGATGAACAGATCCGGCGTCTTGACTCCACCGGGGAAGCGTCGAGGACGATCGAGGTCCTCTCCCCCATCACCGGGTTTGTCATCGGGAAAGAGGCCACTGCCGGAATGTACGTCGAACCGGGGATGAACCTCTATACGATCGCCGACCTGTCGACCGTGTGGCTCCAGGCGGAGGTCTACCAGGGGGATCTGCCGGAGGTGCGCGTCGGTGAGGAAGCGGTGGCGAGATTCTCGCAGTTTCCCGGGAGGGATTTTCACGGTCGGGTGACGTTTATCCAGCCGGTGTTATCGAGGGCAACCCGTTCGGTGAAGGTCAGGATCGAGATTCCCAACGAACATGGAGATTTGAAACCGGACATGTTCGGGGACGTAGAGTTTTCATCGGTGCTCGGAAAACGTCTCGCCGTGCCGGTTGACGCCGTGATGCAGACGGGAACGCGGGAGATCGTCTACGTCAACCGGGGTGGGGGCGGGATCGAGGCCAGGATCGTCCGGACGGGCGTGCGTGCCGGCGGATACGCCGAGATCCTGTCGGGCCTCGGCGAGGGGGAGAGCGTCATCGCATCGGCGAACTTCCTGATCGACGCGGAAAGCAGAATCCAGGGGGTGCTCGACCGGCTCGGGCGATCCGGGGAGGGGGAGCAACCGCCCTCCCACAGTCATTGAACGGGGAGGATGAAGGGTATGATCGAAAAAATCATTGAATATTCGGCGCGAAACAGGTTCATCGTCCTCGCCATCTGCGCGTTCGCCCTCCTCTGGGGCGGGTGGGCCCTGTTGAACACGCCCGTGGACGCCATACCTGACCTCTCCGAGGTCCAGGTGATCGTCTTCTCCGAATGGATGGGCCGGAGCCCGGACCTCATGGAGGACCAGGTCACCTATCCGATTATCACGAAGATGGTCGCCGCCCCCGGCGTAAAAACCGTCCGCGGCGTCTCGATGTTCGGGATGTCCTTCATCTACATTATTTTCGAAGACGGGACCGACATCTACTGGGCCCGCAGCCGGGTCCTCGAGTATCTTGACGCGGTCAGCGCCAAGCTCCCGGCGGGCGTGAAACCGGTCCTCGGCCCCGACGCGACGGGAGTGGGGTGGGTCTATGAATACGCGCTCGTCGACGAGTCCGGCCGGCACGACCTGGCGGAACTCCGCTCGTTCCAGGACTGGTACCTGAAATACTACCTCGAGGCAGTTCCCGGTGTCGCCGAAGTTGCGAGCGTCGGGGGGTTCGTGAAGCAGTACCAGGTGAACGTCAACCCCGACGCCCTCCTCGCCCACGGAGTCTCGCTGACCGACGTCATAGACGCGGTCAGGAAGAACAACAACGATGCGGGGGGCAGGGTCGTGGAATTTTCCGCGACCGAATACTTCGTGCGGGGCCGCGGGTACATCTCGTCCCTCGATGATATCAGGAACATCGCGGTCGGGACCGACGGGAACGGTACGCCGGTTCTGGTGAAACAGATCGGGACGGTCGCCACGGGACCCGACCTCCGCCGGGGACTCGCCGACTACAACGGCAAAGGAGAGGTCGTCGGGGGAATCGTCGTCATGCGGCAGGGGGAGAACGCCCTTTCGGTGATCAACCGCGTGAAAGACAGAATCAGGGACGTGGAACCCTCCCTCCCATCCGGGACGAGGATCGTGACCGCGTACGACCGTTCGGACCTCATTCAGCGCGCCATCGATGTTCTGCGGGAAACCCTCCTGGAGGAGGTGTTGATCGTCTCCCTCGTCATCGTGATTTTTTTGATGCACTTTCGAAGCGCCCTGATCCCGGTGATTACCCTGCCAGCGGCCGTGGTGCTTTCCTTCATTCCCATGTATTTCATGGGGTTGACCTCGAATATCATGTCCCTGGGTGGGATCGCCATCGCCATAGGCGCCATGGTGGACGCCTCGATCATCCTCACGGAAAACGTCCACAAACGGCTGGAGAAGGGTTCCGCCATGCTTTCACCGGGAGACCGGGAGCGTACCGTCATCGACGCCCTCAAGGAGGTGGGCCGGCCCATCTTCTTCTCCTTGCTCGTCATCACGGTTTCCTTTCTTCCCATATTCAGTCTTCAGGCGCAGGAAGGACGTCTCTTCAGACCGCTGGCGTATACGAAGACCTTCTCGATGTTTTTCGCCGCGTTGCTTGCCATCACCCTCGCGCCCCCCCTCGTCCTGATGCTGGTCAGGGGGAAGATCCGGCCGGAAACCAGGCACCCGATAAGCGTTTTCCTCCAGAAAATCTATCACCCGGTCATCACGGTGGTGCTTCGCAGGCCCCGGGTGGTCGCGACCATCGCACTTGTCGTGCTGCTGGCGACGCTTCCCGTCTGGTTCCTCCTCGGAAGTGAGTTCATGCCGCCCCTCAACGAAGGCTCGATCCTTTTCATGCCCACTTCCCTCCCCGGGATGTCGGTCGCCGAGGCCGGGAAGGTCCTTCAGCTCCAGGACAGGCTCCTGATGGAGATTCCGGAGGTGGAACGCGTGTTCGGCAAGTCGGGGAGGGCCGAAACCTCCACCGATCCGGCTCCGTTGAACATGATGGAAACGAATATTACGCTGAAGCCGAAATCCGAGTGGAGGCCGGGGATGACGTGGGATGCGCTCATCGAGGAGATGGACGAAAAACTGAAGCTCCCCGGCATGGCGAATATCTGGTGGATGCCCGTCCAGACACGGACGGAAATGCTGACCACGGGTCTCCGGAGCAACCTCGGTGTCAAAATCTTCGGTCCCGACCTTGCAACAATCGAATCGATCGGGGTCGAGATCGAGACGCTCCTGAAATCGAGACCGGACACCCGGTCGGTCTTTGCCGAGAGGATCACCGGGGGGTATTACCTCGACTACACCGTGGACCGGGAGGCGATCGCCCGCTATGGCCTTTCCGTTGACGATATCTCCAGGGTGATCGAATCCGGCATCGGGGGGGACAATATCGGTTACACGATCGAGGGTAAAGAACGATACCCGATCAGTGTCAGATACCCAAGGGAATTACGCGATAACATCGATCAGCTCAGGCAGCTTCTCGTGGCCACACCCTCAGGGGCGCAGGTTCCCCTCGGGGAACTCACCGAGCTACGGTTTGCGTCGGGACCGCCGATGATCACGAACGAAAACGGCTCGAGGCTCGGTTATGTCCTGATCGACGTTACGGGGAAGAGCTACGGAGACTACGTGGCGGGCGCGAAGAGGCTCGTGACTGAAAAGATCAACCTTCCGCCCGGTTATTTCCTGGAATGGGGTGGGCAGTATGAGCATATGGAACGGTTGAAAAGACACCTGTATCTTATTGTCCCGGTAACACTTTTCCTCGTTTTCCTGCTGATCTACCTGAACACACGCTCGGTCGGTAAAACCATCTTCGTCCTCTCCGCGGTGCCATTCTCACTGATCGGAGCGTTCTGGTTTCTCTACCTCCTCGACTATAATCTCAGTAATGCGGTCTGGGTGGGTCTCATCGCGCTTGCGGGTCTGGATGCCGAGACCGGGATCGTGATGCTGCTCTACCTCGACCTCGCCTACGACGAGAGGAAGAAGGGTGGTCTGATGAACTCCGACACGGATCTCAAGGAGGCGATCCACACGGGTGCTGTAAAAAGGATACGGCCGAAACTGATGACCATGGGCACTACCCTTCTCGGTCTGATGCCCATCATGTGGAGCACGGGCACAGGGGCGGACGTCATGAAAAGGATCGCCGCGCCCATGGTCGGCGGGATTACGACGTCGGTCGCGATGGAGCTGATACTCTACCCTGTGATTTTCTACCTCTGGCGGAGGGCTTCCCTCCCCCGCACGGCAGAGCGCATCAACTCCCCGGCGGTCCGCTGATGGTCCTGACGAGCATGGCAAATCCGACCATGGCGATCACCACGGCCAGAATGACACGGAGGGCCGTGATGTTCAACCGGTGGCTCAGCGAGGACCCGAAAAAAGCCCCGGGGATCGAACCGAGGATGCCGGCAGCCGCCAGGTCGAAGCGCACGTGTCCCGCGAGGATTTTCCCGACCGAAGTGGATACCGAGGCCATGAGGACGATCCCGAGGGTGGATCCGATCGTGACCCTGGTCGGGATCCTTAGGACGGTCATCATCAACGGGGAGAGAATGAATGCGCCGGGGGCGCCGGCCATGCCGCCGAAAAAGCCCACGACGACCGAAATCACCGCAGCGGTGCCCTCCCGGAGGTCGGTTTCGTCCGAAAAGTCCGGCCGGTCATGTTTTTTGATGACGAGAAGTGCGGCGCCGGTGACGGCCATCAGGGAAAAGGCGACGATGATAAAACCGGGTTCGACCGAACCGGAAAACCAGGCTCCGCAGAGCGAACTGATCACGATCGGAATGCCCATGACCATGACGATCCGCCTGCTGACCGTCCCGCGCCTGCGGTGGAGGAACACCGCCATCAGCGATGTCGAAAGGACCAGCAGGGGCGTCATCCCGGACACGGTGGGAGCCCCGAAAGAGGCAAGTCCGAACAGGGGTGGAACATAGAGCAGGGCGGGAATCAGCAGTACCGCCCCTCCCAGGCCGAGCATCGAGGCCAGCAGCGATATGCACGCGGAAATGAGGAGCGTGACGATGTATTCGTTCATCGGCCCGGGACGGTTTGAGAATTACGACGGGATTGAGTAATTTTAGGAATCTTATGGAGAAAACATTGCCCGACCCGGTTACCCGGTATTGTACCTCATGCGGCGCGGAGATCTCAACGGGCGCCTTATTTTGCCGCAAGTGCGGTAAGAAAGCGGATGAAGCCGTCAGGGAATCCACTTCCGCCCCCCCGCCGGTTCAAGATACGAAAAAATCGAACCCCACGATGAAAGTCGTCATGCTGATCGTGGTCGTACTGGCCGGATTTTTCGCCTACCAGTTCGTCGATCACCTGCCCGGCGGTGCGCACCCCGTGATTGCCGATCAACCCCTCCTGGCCGCGTCCGCCATCCCGGGGGGAGGCCACTACGAGATGGGCAGCGTGGAGGCGACGGTGAGCGGCGACGAGATTCGCATTCCCCTTTCGACGGTCGAGAAGGAGAAAATCGTGGCTTTCGAATACAGCGACGGGATGTCAACGGTGCCCCTCCTCGCCTTTATTTCGTCGGAGGGGAAGCTCGTCACCTCATACAGGATGTGTGAACCGTGCAATTCGAGGACGTATTCCATAGACGGAGACAGACTCTCTTGCGGCAACTGCGAAACGCAGTGGTCCCTCCGGAACCTCGACGGCCTGCAGGGCAACTGTCAGAAATTCCCGCCGGACCCGATCCCCAGCATCATCCGGGACGGCATGGTCGTCATCAGTCTCCAGATCGTCCGCGCATGGAGCACCCGCCTGTAAGATATGCGAAAAGAAGGGCAGCCGGTATTCATGAACACAACAGACCACCACGGAACAAGAAAGGACAAGCAATGAAAATTACCATGTTATCGATGGCCATCCTCCTCGCCGCTTTTGTGGCGGGATGCGGGGAACCGGCCGACCTCAGGACCGAAGTCATCACGGCGAAGACCATGGTCTGCGGATCATGCGCGAAGAATGTCGAGAAAGCGGTGTACGCCGTGGAGGGAGTGAAATCCGTGGCGGTGGATCTGGAGGCGAAAAATGTCACCGTGAAATACCTTTCCACGAACACGAACCTCGAGACCATTGAACTCGCGATTGCCGACGCCGGTTATGACGCCAACGGCCGGAAACGCGACCCCGCAGCCTACGAAAAACTGGACGCCTGCTGCAAATTGGACTGACCGGTCATGAACGTGAGGAGGTGAGGATCGATTCCCTCACCCTCCTCACGATCGTGAGAATGAAACCCACCACGAGCGTCACGGTCCCCACCCAGACGAGGTTGATGTAGGGTTTCACACTCGCCTCGGCGATCAGGGTTTCCTGCTTCGTCGTCGTCCTTCCCCCGGGGAAATCGACCGCGAGGATCATTTTCGACAATGACGGGTCCTCCCCGTTCGGCTGGATCGTCCGGATCGTGAACGTCGCGTCCGAAAATCCCGCCCTGGCGGGGATGAAATTCATCTCTCCCCCGTTGTTTTCCATCACGAGCGTGAGTGTTTCGCTGTTCGTTCCATCCGACACCTCGACATCGGCAGTGATCCTGAACGCCTCGCCCGTCACCATCTTCCCCTTCTCCTCGTCGCTGAACTCGAACCCGGTGAACTTGACCGAGAGGTCCCCGGCCCGGCCGCTCTCTCCCCTGGTCAGGGGCACGGTGATTGCCCCGCCGCCGGTCCCCGCCTTCTCGACCGACAGCGGGGTCAGGTAGAAGTCCCTGGTGTACATGTTGAGGATATCGGGGTGTCGGAGGGTGGTATTGTCGAAAGAGCTGAAGTGCATCGTCGGGGTGATGGAATACTCCCGGGTATCGTGCCGGAGGCGGACCTCGAAGCCGAGGCGCTCATCCGTCAGTGATTTGGAGCCGAGGTACGTGAGGGTGTATCCGTCGAGGACGGGCACGGCCCTCCCCTTTTCGAGCGTGACGGTCTGCTTGTCGTCGTATTTCGCACTCGAGACGAATCCGAGGAAGAGCAGGGCCACCCCGATGTGCGCGATGGCGCCCCCCGCGAATCTCGGATTGCCCTTGAACACACGGTACCCGACCTGCAGGTTCACGAAGAGCGCGAATGCGGACGCCGCTGTGAAGATCACGATCTCGGCATCCCGGACCCCGACGATCACGATGCCGACGGTGAAAACGACTGTGGAAATAGCGGGGTAGAGCAGGGATTTCAGGATCCCCGAGGATCTGGACGACCTCCACCATAACAGCTGCCCGAAACCGGCGAGGAAGGCGATGATGATGCCGAGCGGGAGTGTCGTCTTCACGTAGTACGCGGTGTCGACGGCCGCGGTCCGTCCCTTGAGGAGGTTGGTGATGATCGGACTCGACGTGCCGATGGTGATGAAGACGGCCGCGATGACGATGGTGAAGGCACCGAGGAAGATCGCAAACTCCCTGGAATAGATTGAATGGTTGGCCTTGACGACGGGAATCTCCTTCCAGCGCCTCGCCATCAGGATCCCGCCGAGGGACGCGAAGAGGATGATGAACCCGAGGAGTGCCCAGTACGCCCACATGCCGGCGTCCACGAAAGAATGGACCGAGGTTTCACCGAGCACACCGCTCCGCGTGAGGAAGGTGCTGTACATGACCATGATGAAACATGACATCGCGAGGATGAAATTGGTCCGCACGTACGTACCCGACTGGTTCTGGGACATGATGGTGTGGATCGCGGCGATGGAAAACAGCCACGGGATCAGTGACGAGTTCTCCACGGGGTCCCACCCCCAGTACCCCCCCCACCCGAGCGTCTCGTACGCCCAGTAGCCGCCGAGGATAATGCCCGTCCCGAGCATGGCGGCGCCGTAGACGATCCAGGGTTTGGAGATCCTGACCCAGCCGGAGTAGTCCCGTTTCAGGAGGCCCGCGACGGCGAACGTGTAGGGTACCGCCATCGCCGTGAATCCGGAAAAGAGTATCTGCGGGTGGATGACCATCCAGTAATTCTGCAGGAGGGGATTCAGGCCCTTCCCTTCAGCGGGAAACTGGGCCCAGACCCCCCTCGCCCTGTCGAGCCAGACGGTGTTGGTGGCCAGCGCGGGGAGTGCCCCGGTGTGGACGAGTTCCGCAGGGAAGGTGTCCCAGATCATGGTGAAGGGGTTTTTGATGACCAGCATCGTCAGGAGGACACCCTGAATCACGCACCAGACCCCCATGACCTCTCTCTCGTATCCCCTCCTGGCCGAGTAGGAGAGCAGGAATATACCCACGAGACTCGTGTAGAGCGTCCAGAGAGAGAAACTCCCCTCCTGTCCCGCGTAGAAGGTGGAGACGAGCAACGGGGTCGGAAGCGTCGTCGCGCTGTAATTCCAGACGTAGGTGTACTGGAACTGGTGCGTGAGGATCAGGTAGAGGAGGTAGACGCAGAACGAGAGGATGAACAGAACGGAGGCCTGGAAACCGTATCGGGCGAACTGCAGTACCTGTTCGGCGTCGCGCCGCCGGGAGTAAAAGTACGTCGCCCCCGCAAACAGGGTCGCGAGAAAGGCTAACCGGACAAGAAGGGTTCCTGCCATGGAGGTATCGTCGGGTAATGGAAAGAACGGGCGTTGATGATGGTGTCGCTTCCGGCCGGGATCAGAGTGTTTTCTGAACCGTCTCGGACGTTCCCTCGTATTTCGAGGGGCACTTCGTCAGGATGTCCTCGGCGTAGAACGACCCGTCGTGGTATTTTCCCTTCACGACGATCGCGTCGGCGATTTCGAAATTGTTGGGTTTTGCGCCGTCGAAGACCACGTGTTCCAGCCTGCCGTCCTCGTCGACCATGTAGAATGTGAACACGCTCCGGTCCGCGTCGAATTTCGTTTCCCTCTCCTGCACCCAGGTACCCTTGACCTGGACTTTTTTCTGGACCGACTCCGCTGTACCGAAATTCGAATACTCGACGTTCGTCTCGACGAACGATTCGTACCCGAACCACATCGCGGCGATAATAACGACGACTGCGAGAATGATCTTGACGTTCATGTGTCCCCTTCCGGTTTACGATTTGTCCTGTTTCTCGAGGCGGCTGATCCTTGCCCCCAGCCGTTTGAGGTAGAAGAAAATCCCCGCCCATCCCATCAGCGAAATCGCGAGGACGAGGTAGAGCGAATTGTCCTGCAGGAACTGGTACACTTATTCTCCCTCCGATGATCGTTTGAATTCGAGGCGCGCCAGGCGCACCGTGAGTGAATAGATCCAGAAGTACAGTCCGGTGAAGCCTGCCAGCGAAGAGAGGAAGACCGTGAGCATCGTTCCGTTCATGCTGACCTTCCCCTGCGTGTTGATGATCGGGTCCGGGTGCAGGCTCGCGATGATCCGCGGCATGACGAACATCAGGAAGGGCATCGTCACGCCCGCGATGATGGCGTATACCGCCGCAAGGGTGGCTTTCTTGTCGTCTTCCTGAACCGAGGACCGGAGCGCGAAATACGCCCCGTAGATCAGCAGGAGGACGAAGATCGACGTTTCCCTCGGATCCCAGTTCCAGAAAGATCCCCACGAGAATTTCGCCCAGATCGAACCGGTGATCGTCGTGAGGGCACAGAAGAGGAGTCCGAGCCCGGCTGCCGAGGACGACCGGATGTCATCGTCGAGCTTTTTGGTCCGGAGGTACCGGATTGCGAAAATCACCGAAACGACGAAACCCACGACCGAGGTCCACGCCAGCGGTACGTGGAAAAAGAGGATCCGGGCCTTCTGCTCGAGTCCGGGGATGACGGGAAATTCGTACCACCTCGTAATCTCCGGTACGATCGGGAAGAGAAACGCACAGAGGATCACCGCCGTGAGCCAGAATCCGAGGATGGCCTGAAAAACCTTCACGATATTGTCGAAAGATTCACCACCAAAGATACGAAATTTCCCTGTAGGCTCAAATCTGTCAATCCTTCCAGATGTATTCGAAAACTAGGTACGATGCCGCGTTGATCGCGAGGATGTACGATATCAGCACGCGGTATTCGTCCATCGCGGCGTCCCACCCTTCCTGTTCCATGGCGATGGTGGTCGCGCGGATCACCGTCAACAGGAGCGGCAGCACAATGGGAAACGACAGTACGGGGTAGAGGGTTCCCCTGGCGTTCGCCTTTGCAATGAGCGCCCCGATGATGGTGGAGGCAGACGCCAGACCGACCGTCCCCAGGAACAGGGAGATGCAGAGGGTTGGAACGCTCAGGACGATGAAACCGGGAAGTACCATGGCGTAGAGCACGGTCAGGATGGCCGTCAGGGCGATGAGGAGCAGCACGTTGAAGAGCAGCTTGCCGTAGTACACGGGTGTGGAGATGGTCGAGAGTTTCAGGAGCAAAATCGTTCCCCGGTCCTCCTCGGTGATGAACGTGCGGGACAGTCCCGACATGGCCGCGAAGAAAATCAGCACCCAGAGAAGGCCTGCGTGGACCTGGACGGGCACCGTGGACGACTGGAACGAAAAGAGGATGATCGACAGGGTCGTCACCGTGAACAGGAAGAGTGCGTTGAGTGCGTATCGCGTGCGGATTTCCGAGGAGGTGTCCTTCCGGAACACCGCAGCGGTCACTCCGAGGAATCCCCCTTTCTTCATGACCCCTCCCCTGCCGGAGGCGGCATCCCGCCCCGCCGCGGCGCAGAAATCTCGATCGTGTCGTCGCACATGACCGCGTCGTCCTCCTCGTTCGTGGCGACGATGACGATACCGTCCCGGCGTTGTTCCTCGAAAAGCGACCTGACCATGCTGATCCCGTCGGCGTCGAGGTTCGTGCGGGGTTCATCCAGAAGGAGCAGGCCCGGCCGTTCCATCCAGGCGAGCGCGTATTTCAGGCGCTGTTTCATCCCCGAGGAAAACGTCCGCACGACATCGTGTTTCCGGCGTTCGAGCGAGACCATGGCGAGGAGCTTTTCGTACTCCGCGGCGGTGTGGGCCGCCCCGCGGATCCGGTCGATGAGGGAGAGGTTTTCAAGGGCGGTGAATTCCTCGTAGAGATGAAGGTACGGGGCCACCATTCCGATGTGGCGGAACATCCAGCGCGCCGGGACTTCATTCCCCCCGACCGTGAGCGTGACGGTCCCGGCGGTCGGCGAGAGGAGCGAAGCCACGATTTTCAGGAGGGTCGATTTCCCCGACCCGTTCCGTCCCGCGACAGCGAGGGTCTGACCCGGGCGGAGCTGGAAGGAAATGTCGGAGAAGACGGGCCTCCGGTTGAAGTCCTTGCGGAGGCCCGATGCAGTCAGTTGTACGAGGGTCATGGCCGGTTCACCGCACGATGGCAAGTTTCCCGGTGTGCTCCACCCCGTCGACGGTGAGGACGTAGATGAATACTCCGCTCGCCGCGGGCCTTCCGCTCCGGTCCGCACCGTCCCACTGCGCCACCTGGACGACGGACGACGAGAGATCCGGGCGGAGAGTGAGTGCCCCGCTGTAGACCTCTTCCATCGACGGGGTCAGGAGTTTCAGCCTGACGGAGCCCGGGGTCGTCGGGACGGGGATGTGGAAATTCAGCGGTCCGCTGTTCAGCGGGTTGGGGGCCGGCGTCACGCCGGAGAAAATGACCGGCGGTACCACCGTGGGCACCGACTCGATCGATTCCCAGTTGACCGGGTCGGGAACCACCAGGCGGACGTAGACCTGGTTCGCCAGTTGCCGGTAGGTGTTGTCACCATCGTCCGCCATCTGGTATTGAAAGGGCATCCACGCGGAGCTGCCGGCCTTCGACGAATTCACGACGATGACCTTCATGACGGTGTCCGCCACCCCCACGGGGTAGTATGCCGCGGAGGCGGCATGGATACTGTCGATGATGTTCCTTCCCGGAGGCGCGTAATCGATCCTCGGCCGGGTTCGGATCGGCGGGTACTCACGCCCCTCGGAGTAGTAGACGACCGTGTCGGCACCGGGACCTGTTTCTCCGTTCCATCGCGCCCAGGATGAAAACGCTTCGTGGAAGGACGAACCGACCTCGACCAGGGCCCTGTCGAGCGACGTGACGGCGACCGATGAGGGAACGAGTTCCCACGTTCTCCGGATCACGTCCCGGGAATATTCCTTTTCGATGAATTTTCCGAAAATCGCCCGGCTGTATTCGATGAGCCCGTCGGTCTGAAGAAAAGAGAAGTCCGGCTGCGCGAAGTGGCCCCGCGGGGTGTACCCGGAAGGTCCGCCCGGGCCCCGGATGTACTGGTAGTAGTCGTTCACGGAATCATACAGGACATCTTCCATCCACGTGGAGGTCAGCTCCATGAAGTACGGATCGGTGCTCCAGAACCCGTAGACTCCGAACTGGATGGCGTGGTGAAATTCGTGCGCAGCCGTGACGCGAAGGCCATTCATGCCCGTGGAATAAAAAAACTGAAAATCGTTGTCGATGTTGATGTGCGTCCTCCACCTGGAGGGTGTTGTGAAACCTATCTGCGTCTCGGGGACCGTCTCCCCGTAGTAGACGCTGTTGAAGATGTTGACGTCATAGGTACCCTGCCCCGGTTGAATGGGGTCGCCGTATCCCAGGTCACCGGTCATGATGGAATACACCTCGTTGAAGACCGCACCCGCCGAATCCACGAAGGCCTCGTATGAACCCGGCACGCGGGACCCCGAACCGTCGAGAAGGGCCGGTGTGTTCGTCCCGGACGTGTCGTAGTAAAAACTGAACCGGCCGATGGTCCGGCTCTTCTCGTACGCGGACGGAGCGGTGACCCTCCGCGGAGGAGTTTTACCCGGGATCGCCGGGGTGAGGCCTATCTCCGCGAGGCGCGATGCGAGCCCGCATTTTTCGCCCGGCGAGCCTTCCACGGGCTGCGCGCCCGCGGGGATGAGTATCAGGATGGTCCAGGCGGCACAGATGGCGGCCCTGACGGCCGTACCGCGCCTGGGCGGGGTGCGGTCCACCGGTTACTTTTTCCTCCTTTCGAAGAGGGGATGGTGAAACGACGTGATGGTGAGCGTGCCCTGTTCCCCCCCGCTGACGAGGAGCTCCTGTTCGGAATCCCTGTTCAGATCCGCGACGCCGATGCCGATCGCATCCTTGGCGCTCATGAGGTTGACCGGACCGGAGAAATATCCGTCACCCTCCCCGGGGAGGAACTGGATGGTCTTCGTTTTTTCATTGAGAAAGACGAGATCGGTAATGCCGTCGGAATTGAAATCCACGACGACGAGTCCCTGCCGTCCGGGCACCCTGACGCCGCTCATGACGGCGACTGCGGGTCCGAAGGCCGAGTCGCCCTCCGATAACGAAACGTAGAGATGTTCGAGCGGCCGGGAACCGTTGATCACCAGGTCGTCGTTGCCGTCGGAATTCAGGTCCCCCCCCCAGAGAGTGAGGACCGGTTCGGGTCCGGCCTGGAGGTCGAACAGCGCCGACCTCGCGGGCGTGAATCCCTCCGGCGTTTGCATGAAGAGCTGCAGTTCCAGCCCCGGCACGGAATCTCGCCGCGTCACGACGGCGAGGTCGCGGAGTCCGTCATGATTGAAATCGTGTGACAGGGTTCCGGAGGGTATGCCTCCGATGGTGATCGGAATCTCGATTTCCTCGTACCGGTTGTCGCCCGCAACATCGAACGCGGAGAGCCGGTAGAGCCCGCCCCGGGCTCCCGGCCGGGTCGCGTAGATCCGCGTCAGCGACGTGGGTAGCCTCCGGGTGGCGTCGATGGCCACCACTCCGCTGCCGACGGTGATCATCCGGCTTTCGCCGGAGAAGTCTGCTGCGGAGATCATCGTGAAGGTCAGGGTCCGGTCGTCGGCACCCGTGGTGAGGAACGTCGCCATCCCCCCGTCCGCCGAGAGCGGCATGAGCGCCCGGGCGGGTTTGGGGACCGCCACGCTCACCATCCCCAGGAGGTTTCCCCTTCCGTTGTTCATGAAAACGTTGACGGCCCGGTCAGACCGTTCGGCGAGGATGACATCGGTCCAGCTGTCGGAGTTCAGGTCGGCGAATTCGATCTCACCCGGGTTGGAGCCGGTGACGAATTCCCATCCCGCCGGGCCCGGAAACCTTTCGGTCCGGTTGTGGAGGATCCTCACCGCCTGTCCGGACCTCGGCAGCACGGCGGCGTTGAGGAGTTGCCTTCTCGAGTCGGGAAAAAAGACTACCTCAGAGGGCTTCGGCCCCGTGGAGAACACCTGCCCCTCCCTGAACGGGTGTTCGGTGTCGTCATATCTTGCGGACACCGATCCGTGGGTGGGAGTGAAGAACACGAGGTCTCTTGCGGTGTCACCGTTCACTTCGCCTATCGCGATGCGGGAGGGCGCGGCCGGGAGAGCGCCGGTGGTAAACGTGGCGTATCTGCCCGAGCCGTCACCGGTCAGGACGTCGAAACCGGGCTGTTCCCCGAAACCCCTCACGATGTCGGTGACACCATCCGCGTTCAGGTCCCCCACAGCGATGGCGGACGGCTCCCGGTCGGACGGAATGACCGCGGGGTCGCTGAAATTCATTTTCCCGAATCCCGACGAGACGAGGATTTTGTTGGAGACCCAGTCGACGGCCACCATGTCAGGCATCTCGTCGTCGTCCATGCGTGCGACGCAGACAAGGCTGATCGAAATGTCCGGGTGGAGGACCTTCACGGCGGTGAATTTTCCCCCTCCGGAGCCCCGAAAAACCTCCACGCCCGGGGTCTTTTTCCCGAACAGAAGGATGTCCGACGAGCCGTCTCCGTCCAGGTCGGAGACGCTCATCCCGCCGAAGTCCCCCCCCACCCCGAAGGAGCTCCTGAAGACTGGCACACCATTTCTGCCGGCGAGGTAGAGCGAGACCGTGGGTGGATCACTGGAGTAGACCACGAGGTCGTCCCTGCCGTCCCCGTTGATCCTGCCGGTCGCGATGAGTACGGGAGATTTCGACAATTTTCCCGAATTACCCGACCATTCGAACGAGGTCTTCCCCTGCAGGTAGATCGAAAATCCGCGTGAACCCGCCGCGATGAGGTCGGGAAGGCCGTCCCCGTTGAAATCGCCTCCGGCGAGAAGCGCAGCGTCCGCGGGAACCGGTAAACGGGAGACGTAGTCGAACGTGGGACGTCTGGTTGTCTGTGCGGTCGCGGGGACGAGTGAAAAGAGTACGAGAGCGGCCAGGGCGTTGCGTCCCCCCCTGAAGATGCCCGGAACGGTCATCGCCGGGAGCGGGGTCGGTTCCGGAGTCGGAGATTCCTGCGCGTCAGGGCTTCCCGGTAGCGCCTGCGTTCGGTCGCCGACTGGGGATGAATGGATGAAACTTTCTCCGGACTGCCCCCCTCCGAAATCGCCACGAACGTCAGGTAGGCCGTATTGGCCGTCTTCCGGAGGCCGGTCAGCTGGTTTTCAGAGGTCACGTTCACGCCGACCTCCATCGAACTGCCGAACACCCGGTTGACCGAGGCCTTGAGGGTGACCACTTCGCCCAGCCGGATCGGTTGGTGAAAGACGAGGTTGTCCACGGCGGCGGTCACGCAGACCCTGTTCGAGTGGCGCTGTGCCGAAATCGCCGCCGCGATGTCCATCCACTCCATCAACCGCCCTCCGAGGAGGTTGCCGAGGTAGTTCGTGTCGTTGGGCAGAACGAGCTGGGTCATTTCCACCTGTGACGCGCGTACATACCGCTTTCCGCTCTTACGGGGAGAACTCATGGTCGCTCCTGATGGGGTTCGGACGTCTGCGTGGTGGCCGGGACGGATGGGGGCGTCGCGGTGGTGCCGCCGGTGTCGTCAGCCGCTTCCACCTGGTTCCGGAGATCGAGGACGTCCTGCATCAGGGCGCTCTCCGGGTATTTTTCGATGAAGCGGTCGATCTCCTCGCGGGCCTCCGCGGCCCGGTTCCTGCTGATGAGAGTCCTGATTTTCCCCAGGTGCGCAGGTTCGGCGAGCGGTGTATCATGGTATTTCTGGATGACGAAATCGAAGTACACGCCGGCGGACCGGTAGTAGGAGAGTTTCATGTACTGTTCGGCGGTGTCGAACAGTTTTTCGGCGAGCCTGCCGTTGAGTTCCATGATCTTCGTCTCTGCGTCCGCCCGGCGTTCGTCCAGGGGGTAATATTCCACGAAAGCCTGGAATTCATCGATGGCCTGCCGGGTGTAGGTCTGATCCAGTTCCGGGCGGGGCGCGAGCATGTAGTAGCACATCGCCGTTTTATACTGCGCGGCAGGGACGAGCGGGCTTGCCGCCATGTTGCGTTTCAGCGCCCGGAAATCCTCGACGGCGAGGAGATATTCACCGCGGTTGAAATGTGCTTCCCCCATGTAGTATTGCGCGTCGTCCGCCACGGAACTCCCAGGGTATTGCAGCTTGACGATCTGCAGATCCCTGATGGCGTCGAGGTAGTCGCCGTCGTCGAATTCCTGCTTACCGAGCTGGAACCGTTCCTCTGCGCCGAGGTTGGCCACCTCGCCCGATGAGCCGCATCCCGCCCCGACAATGGAGAAAAATGCCATCGCAATCATGATGGGCACCGCGGGCGTCGCCCGCATTTTCGGTTTCATGTGTGATGTCAACTTCTCACCTGGAAAAATAAGAAAATCGCCGTTCCCGCCGCCCCGATGATGACAAAGGGTTCGATGAACCTGTCCCACGAATCCAGGTCCGGGACCGTGCTCTTTGTGAATTCCATCTCCCCGTTTTCCATCGAGCCCACGTCGTTTTCCCTGAGGGTGTCCCTCGATGCCCGGGATGTCGTGAGGGAACCGATGATCGCCGACTGTCCGGTGATTTCTGTCGTGAATTCCGCGCGGATCTCGCGGTCGACGAGGGCCTCGGAAAATATTCCCGGTTTCCTGATGTTGGAGTATGTCACCCCGACTCGAATTCCATGCACGGACCAGTGTGTCCGACCGGGACCGGGCTGGGCGGAGGTGAGGATCCGCCTGCCACCGGAGGAGAGCAATGGGAAAAGTTCGCTTCGAACGATCCACGCCGGGGCGGAAGAATCGACGTCCAGGATCAGGGTGTCTGAGAGGTACTCCCCGAACCTCCCTACCAGGTCTACACCCATCTCCCTCACCAGGGACCGCATCAGGGAGAGGTTATCACGCGGGACGGTACCGGGTGACCCCACCGTCGGCATACCACCGCAACCTCCCGACACGAACAGGAACAAGACCAGAGACGCCCTGAGAACCGGATTGATTTTTTTAAAGCTGTTTCTCAGAAAAATCCTCTAAGTTTCAGGAATACCTGTCGAATATAGACAGATTCCTGAAAAATTCCAACCGTTACTTTTCCCTCTCAACAGAGGGCAGCTGGAGCTCGTTCCACTCGACCATTCCCCCCTGGACGTTCAGGACGTCGAAAC